>JBCNPS010000515.1:0-5477 GCA_039593235.1 Chitinophaga sp.
CGGGTGGGGACCGGTTCCTGCTTTGGGATTAAAAGGTGCTGCCATTGCCACATTTATCGGAAGGGGCACCGGGGTAATATACCAGTTATACCACCTTGCAAAAGGAAAGGACCTGATCCGCATTACGAGGAAACACCTGGCGCCGGTATTTTCCCTGATCGGGGCAATACTTAAAATTGCCGCCGGTGCTACGGCGCAGATGCTGATAGCTTCTGCCAGCTGGATTTTCCTGGTACGAATTATTTCCTATTTTGGAAAAGACGCCGTGGCCGGGTATACCATTGCCATCCGGGTAGTGATCTTTACCATATTGCCTGCCTGGGGCATGGCTAATGCCGCTGCTGCCCTGGTAGGACAAAACCTGGGGGCGCAACAGCCGGAACGGGCCGAACAATCGGCCTGGCGGGCCGCCTTTTTCAATATGATTTTCCTGGCCATTGTAGCGGTGGTGTTTATGGTATGGGCGCCGGCGATCATCGGTTTTTTTACTGACAACCAGGTGGTGATCCGCTATGGTGTGCAATGTATCCGGTTAATGAGTGCCGGTTACGTCTTCTTTGCTTATGGAATGGTGCTTACTCAATCTTTCAATGGCGCCGGCGACACGCGGACGCCCATGTTGATCAACATGTTTATTATGTGGCTGTTCCAGATGCCATTGGCCTATGTACTGGCTATTGTATTTAAAATGGGCCCTGTAGGGGTTTTCTGGGCAATGGCAGTATCTGAGTCTACCTCCGCGCTGGTGGCTATATGGCTGTTCCGGAGAGGTACCTGGAAGCAGGTAAAGATTTAGCTTTCTGCTTTCTGTTTAAGTAATTACCTTTGCGAGGTTTGCATTAAACTTTTACATAATAAACACAACTTAATAAGCATGTCACTCACAGTCGTAGGTACTATGGCGTTCGATGAAATCGAAACCCCCTTTGGTAAGTCAGGCAAAATCATTGGTGGTTCCGCCACCTACATCGCATGGGCAGCGTCTAACTTCGTTCAGCCTATTAACCAGGTATCTGTAATAGGCGAAGATTTTCCTGACTCAGAGCTGAAAGCGCTGACTGCTAAAGGAGTGGCACTGGATGGTGTACAGGTGAAGAAAGGGGAAAAATCGTTCTACTGGTCCGGCAAGTACCATATGGATATGAATACCCGCGATTCATTGGCAACAGAACTGAACGTACTGGCCGATTTCCAGCCTGTTATACCGGAAAGTTACCAGGGAAGCGAGTTTCTCATCCTGGGTAACCTTACCCCGCAGGTACAGATGAGTGTACTGGATCAAATGAAGGTACGTCCCAAGCTGATTGTAATGGATACCATGAACTTCTGGATGGAAGTAGCGTTGGACGATCTGCTGAAGGTATTGAAAAGAGTAGATGTGCTGATGGTGAATGATGGGGAAGCCCGTCAGTTGAGTGGTGAATACTCTCTGGTGAAGGCCGCCCGTAAAATTCTGTCGATGGGACCCCGTTACCTGATCATTAAAAAGGGAGAACATGGTGCATTGCTGTTCTTCGAAAATCATGTATTCTTTGCTCCTGCTATGCCACTGGATGACGTATATGATCCAACCGGCGCCGGCGATACCTTTGCCGGAGGTTTCATTGGCCACCTGGCTAAAACGAAGGACATTTCTTTCGAAAATATGAAAACCGCCATCATTGTGGGTTCTGCCATGGCGTCTTTCTGTGTGGAGAAATTCGGAACAGAACGTATCCGTGAAATCAGTCACGAAGATATTGCTGCCCGCCTGGAACAATTTGTACAGCTGGTGAATTTTGACATCGACCTGGTATAGCGGATTTTGTCTGACTCAGGATTACGCTGATTTTCCTGATTAATTTGATTTTTATTTTTTAATAACAAATAATAGTTAAGGGAGATATAAGCGAACTATTCGCTTTTTATCTCCCTTAATAATTTATAAAAAATCTAATAATCAGTAAAATCAGCGTTCGAAGCCAGATTTCAAATCGCCGAAGGCGATAATCAACTCCGGCCAATTCTGCAAAACCTCCTACCCTTATCCCTAAATTCCCAAAAAATATCCGGGAAATCAGCAAAATCACTGTAATCCCGAGTCAGACAAAATCCGCATCGCCGAAGGCGATAATCATTCCGGCAAATGATAATCTCCCTACCCTTATCTCTTTCCAAATTCCCCAAAAAAATATTCGGCAAATCAGCAAAATCAGCGTAATCCTGAGTCAGACAAAATCCGCTACAGTCAGTCGCCGAAGGCGACCCAATTTATTTATATATCGCGTTGAGGATAGCCGCCAGTCGCAGCCCACCTTTCAGCAGCTGCTGATTCAGGTTATCTACAAAAACATAATTATAACGGTAGCTGAGCTTGGAATCCGGCTGTGTATAAGCGTAAATCCGGTCGGAAAGCTGGTGTGAATCAAACATCCAGTCGGCGATAGAGCCCTGTTGCATGGCTTTGACTTCCGCTGCAGAAGCAATGTCCAGCGCTTTGGTGTATTCTGTATAGCTCAACTGCTGGAAATCGATCAGTTGCTCATCCCATACCTTATGCAGGTTGGAGGGTTTATCGAACCAGGTGACAGCAATTTTGTTGCCGCCCATATCTTCATCGCGGCCTACATGCAGTGGCTGATGCATATCGCCTATCATGTGAACCAGGAATGTGAGGGCAAAGCGCTGTTTATCTTTTGGCAGGTTGCGGTTTTTCAGCTCTTTTATCATGGCCTGTGTTTCGGTATACAGGTTTTCACCGGTAGCAGCATTCAGCAGCTGGTCAAATTGTGCACGGTCAATATGACCGGGAAAATCGAGGTAATGCCACTTGCTGGTATGATCATATTGATGCGTAGTGTCTGATTTGATAAAATCAGGCCAGTTAGCGATCATTGCCAGGCTCTGTTTGCCCAGGATGTTGGTAACGGCTTTACGCGCTTGCGGGGAGAGGTGAAGCCAGGCTATTTCGGCGGTAATACGGTGGCCGTTCGGGCCCCAGGCAAAAGTGGCAAGGGGTAATAGGAAGGCCAGTATAAGCCCTGTTAAGATTTTTTTTCTCATAAGTCCGTTCTTGATTGTGGCAGCAAAATTAAAGCATCTTTTTTAACACTTTCACTTCCATATTCTTTAGTATTTTTACAGATACTGCTCAAATACAGTTTCAATATGTCTTTTAATATACATGCGCCATACGCTCCCGCTGGTGACCAGCCGGACGCGATCAAACAATTAACAAAAGGAGTAAACGAAGGGGAACCCTTCCAGACGTTGCTGGGGGTAACCGGATCGGGTAAAACATTTACAGTTGCTAATGTTATCCAGCAGGTGCAGCGCCCTACCCTGGTACTTACCCATAACAAAACGCTGGTGGCCCAGCTTTACGGTGAACTGAGGCAGTTTTTCCCGGATAATGCGGTGGAATATTATGTTTCCTATTATGATTACTACCAGCCGGAAGCGTATATGCCGGTAAGTGATACCTATATAGAAAAAGACCTGGCTATTAATGAAGAACTGGATAAGCTCCGGCTGAAAGCCACGTCTAACCTGCTTTCCGGCAGAAGGGATATTATAGTGGTGGCCAGTGTATCCTGCATTTATGGTATCGGTAATCCTACCGACTATGAAAATGGTATCATCCGCATCCAGAAAGGACAAACGGTGAGCCGCAATATGTTACTCCACAGCCTGGTAAATTCCCTGTACAGCCGTACTACGGGCGATTTTAACCGGGGAAACTTCCGTGTAAAGGGAGATACGCTTGATATTAACCTGCCTTATGTGGATTATGGTTACCGGGTTACTTTTTTTGGAGATGAGATAGAAGAGATAGAAACCATTGATGTGCAGAACAGTAAGCGGATCACAGTGGTAGAAAATGCTGCTATCTTTCCTGCAAACATGTACCTGGCGCCAAAGGACATGATGCAACAGATCATCTATGAAATACAGGATGAACTGAAGGCACAGGTGGAATATTTTAAAGCCAATGGTAAACTGATAGAAGCACAACGTTTATCCGACAGGGTGAACTATGATGTGGAAATGATCCGTGAACTGGGATACTGCAGTGGCATTGAAAATTATTCCAGGTTCCTGGACCGTCGTAAGCCAGGCGCCCGGCCATTTTGCCTGTTGGATTATTTCCCGAAAGATTTCCTGTTGGTGGTAGATGAAAGCCACGTAACTATTCCGCAGATCGGGGCTATGTACGGAGGCGACAGATCCCGTAAACTGAACCTGGTGGAGTTTGGATTCCGCCTGCCCTCTGCACTGGATAACCGGCCGCTGAATTTTTATGAATTTGAGAATATGGTGAACCAGGCCATATTTGTGAGTGCCACTCCCGGCGACTATGAGCTGAAGAAAACAGAGGGCGTGGTAGTGGAGCAGGTGGTAAGACCTACAGGCTTGCTGGAACCGCCTATAGAAGTAAGGCCCAGTGTGAACCAGGTAGACGATCTGCTGGATGAAATAGACAAGCGTGTGCAAAAGGGCGACCGTGTGCTGGTAACTACGCTGACAAAGCGTATGGCCGAGGAAATGGACAAGTACCTGGGGCGTATTAATATTAAGTCGCGCTACATCCACTCGGAAGTAGATACCCTGGAGCGTATCGAAATACTGCGTGATCTGAGGTTGGGTAATATAGATGTACTGGTGGGGGTGAACCTGCTGAGGGAGGGGCTGGACTTGCCGGAAGTATCGCTGGTGGCTATCCTGGACGCTGATAAGGAAGGGTTTCTGAGGGATGAGCGCTCGCTGACGCAAACGGCGGGGCGTGCGGCTCGTAACGTGGATGGACTGGTGATCTTTTATGCGGATAAGATGACCGAAAGCATGCAACGTACTATTGATGAAACGGATCGCCGCCGGGAGAAGCAGATGGCGTTTAACCTGGCGCATAATATTACCCCCCGTACTGTCCGTAAAAGCAAGGAACAGATCCTGGGGCAAACTTCCGTACTGGAAATTAAGCACTTCGATGAAAATTCACCCATGGCTATCCATGACGAGGTACAACTGGTAGCCGAGGATGCAATGGCCTATGCCAAATCATCTGCCGCCGGCGTGAAAACCATCCCGCAGATGGAGAAATCGATCGCCAAAGTGAAGAAGGACATGGAAAAAGCAGCCCGTGACCTTGATTTTATGGAAGCGGCCCGTTTGAGGGACCAAATGTTTGCAATGGAGCGTGAATTACTAGAAATGAAACAATAATCGGCTTTGCAATTTCAGAACATTATATGTAATTATTTATAATATTAAATAGTTGTTCCAGCAATTAAAGTAATAAAATAATAATTTATATATGTTTGTTTGCCAGGTGCTTATGGGCGTTGCTTCCTTATTACAGTAGCGCGTGCACCTGGTAAATTTGAAAAATGTTAACCTTCTCTTAATATTCTTCTAATTGTACTGATTATCAATTAATTAAATTGAAAAATCATCTCTTCAACCACCCTTATATCTCAAAAAAATATAATTAATATTAT
>JBCNPS010000516.1:0-5475 GCA_039593235.1 Chitinophaga sp.
AGCAGCCGACGATCTCGGCCACCGCAGTCACGACGAAGAGCATGGTGTGGGGCATCGAGTTCAATATGAATACCAAAGTGGTAGACGTTTATATTAATTATCTCCGGAAAAAAATTAATAAATACAACTCCGCAGAACTCATACATACCGTAGTGGGACTGGGCTATATGATCAAGGAAAACAAGGCTGATGAAGATACGCACTAAGATATTACTGCTATTTGCCGGGCTAACGATTTCCACGATCCTGATGATGAGTGGGCTGGTATATTATTTCACTAACCAGCACTCTTTCGAGGACTTTTACAAACGGCTGGAAATACGCGCCTATCTTACTGCAAAAGCCACACTTCCCTATTATGAATCCGATTCCGTGATCTACAACGAGATCCGGGAAGAACACCTGGAAAAACTACCCTCCGAAAAAGAATATTTCCTCCAGGTAGCCGCCGATGGCACTGTGCACAGGGACGAACAGTTAACGCTTCCTCCCTCCTTTTATCAACAGGTACTGCATGAAAGCAAGGCCACTTACCGGGAAGGCGACCGCTTCTACGAAGGCGTGTTGTATAAAAGCAAACAGGGCCTGTATATTGTTATTGTTTCGGCCATTAATAAATATAATGTAGAGTACCTGGACTGGCTCCGCAAAATCCTGCTTATCTGCTCTGTGGCTTCCAGCGTGATCCTGGTGGGCGCCGGTATCTTCTTCTCCAAATATATTTTAAAACCTATCCGGCAAATGATGGTGCAGGTAAAAAGCATCAGTTCCCGCAACCTGCACCTGCGGCTGAATGTAGAGGAAAGCGGCGATGAGATCAACGACCTTGCCGGTACCTTCAACAATATGCTGGACCGGCTGGAAACCGCCTTTGAAACGCAGAATAACTTTGTAAGCAATGCTTCGCATGAACTGAGCACGCCACTCACTGCTATTATCGGTGAAGCCGAGCTGGCGCTTAATAAAGAACGTACCCAGGATAAATATATCTACTCCCTGCAAAATATCCTGCATGAAGCCGGGCGGCTGGAACACATCACCAAAAGCCTGCTGCACCTGGCCCAAACCGGGTTTGATGGTAAAAAACAGGAATGGGGACAGATCCGCAGCGATGAACTTTTATTCACAGTAAAAAACACCATCGATAAACTGCATCCCGGTAATAAAGTAGAAATAGATTACAGCCTGTTTCCTGAAGAAGAAGAAAAACTGGTGATACCGGGCAACGAACAACTGCTGGAACTGGCCCTCAGCAACATTGTAATGAATGCCGTGAAATATTCCAATAATGAACCGGTGTCCATTGCACTTGCTGCTACGGAAAAGAAAAATATTATTATCGTAAAAGACCAGGGCATTGGTATTCCGCCGGAAGACCTGCCTTACATCTTCTCCCCTTTCTTCCGCGCCTCCAACACCGGCCGTTTCAAAGGATATGGCATCGGGCTGCCACTGGCCATGAATATTATCCGTATGCATAAGGGAGATATCATTGTAAACAGCCAGGTAAACCACGGAACCGAGATCAGGGTGGAACTTCCACTGTAGGGATCGCTTTTCTTACCAAATTCTTACCACATTCTTACTACCTTTTAACGCTGCTCTTACTGGTTACTTATTTCACAACAATAATTTTGTTGTTATAAAAGCTACCAGATATGAAAAATATACTCATACCAACAGACTTCTCCATCCGCTCGCTCAGTTATGTACACAACATTGTAGCACAACATCCGGGCGAGCAGGTTAACATTATATTAATGCATGCGCTGGAAATGCCGGACTCCCTGTTTGACCTGATGACGTACACCCGCAACAGCAGGCATATAGAGCTCATTTCATCCGATTTCCAGGACGGTTGCGAAATTATCCGTAACAAATACTCTTCGTCCATCAACCAGCTGAGGATTGAATTTTTTCATGGCAATACCCGCGCAGCATTACGCAATTTCCTGCTGGCGCAAAACATTGACCTGATCATCCAGCCAGCAGATCATGAATTTAATGCGCCTTCCAAAAGAAGCTATGATCCGCAAAAACTGATCAGTAAATGTAATTACCCAAAGATGAAGATTCAACTCCAGAGAAGGAAATACGTGGTAGACAGGTCTACCATCTCAGCGCTTTTGCTGCCAACAGAATAAAAGAACGGCTATGTTACTCAAGAATAATATCCCCTTAAAATATGTTTTTGGTAAAATCAGGGTAGAGATCCTGCTGGTGACCATCTATTCACTGGGTATCAATATCCTTTATTACCAATATGATTTCACCAACATGGTGATCCCCATAGCAGTGCCCATGGTGCTGGGAACAGTATTATCGCTATTACTCGCGTTCCGGTCCAACCAGGCCTACGACCGCTGGTGGGAAGCCAGAACTATATGGGGAGCCATTGTAAATGATTCACGCTCGCTGACAAGACAGGTATTAAGCTTGATGGATGCCACTTATCAGTCGGAGGACCTCAGCCTTTTCCAGGAGCGTTTTGTAAAGCGACAGGCAGCATGGTGCCATAGCCTGGGACAATCGTTACGTAAGACAGATCCGCTCAAAGGTGTAGACAGATTATTATCAAGAAGGGAATTAAACTATGTGATGAGATATGACAACGTACCGGCTGCCCTGTTGTTTTTACATGGGAAAGATCTGAAGTATGCCATGGAACAGGGATGGATAAACCAGTACCAGCAAATTGCCCTGGATCAGACCATCACGAAGCTCTGTGATTCCATGGGAAAATGCGAGCGTATTAAAAACACCGTGTTCCCGGCCACTTACAGTCTTTATACGCACTTTACCGTGATCTTCTTTATACTGTTATTGCCGTTTGCCTTAATAGATGTGCTGGGCTTTATGGAAATACCACTCGTGGTAGCCATTGCCGCATCTTTCCTGCTGATTGAAAAAATGGCGATCAACCTGCAGGACCCGTTTGAAAATAAACCTACAGATACACCGGTAACAACTATTGCCAGGAATATTGAAAAAGACCTCCGGCAAATGTTGCACGAACAGGAGATCACACAGGAAGAGCAGGTACCAACACCCGCTTACTACGTACTTTAAAGCTGATTTGTGTTTAAGGCGCCCTCTCCAAAAGGGGCCGTAATTTATAGCGTTAAAACAAGGCTCCGGTATCCACCGGAGCCTCTTCTTTATAATATAGCTAATTTCCCGCCAGCCATCTTTTATAAGGTAGCCAATTCTTTTTTTGACAGCCATACCCATTTGCGGATGGTTCGCCGTACATAACGGGGATGCAGGTCGAGCTCCTGCCCTGTTTTTTCGAACTGTGCCCGCGCTTCACTTTTCCTTCCCTGTTTCTTTAACAGCAACCCGTAGTAATACATGGCCTCCAGTGAATGGTGCACGCGGATTATTTTCTGGTATTCCTCTTCCGCCCTGCCTGTTTCCATGGTTGCTTCCAGTGCGCGGGCATACATCAGTTCATCGTCTGCCTTACTCATCCGCACACCTTTGAAAGTATTTAACTTATCGAAACTTACAATACTTGCGGCATACTGCCCGTTCAGGAATTGCAACCGCGCCAGCTGTAAAATAATACCAGGGTCTTTGGTAAACGAATCAGCGCATTCCAGGGTTAGCGCAATGGCTTTATCGTATTGCTTTTGCTGGGCATAAGCATCCGCCAGCTGCATCTTGTTGGTAACGGTATCGGATATACGTACCCGTTTTTCCCATTCCCGGATACGCCCGTTGGGCGATAAGGTCCGCATCAGGTTTTCACCAATATTACCATTGGTAATATCCGGCAAAATTTCCCGGATAAAATATACCACTATGCCTATCACCGGTATAAACAGGATAAAAAATAACCATTCCCTGCTCCTGCCCGATCTCAGAACATGTATAACACATACAATCTGCAGTATAATAACAAGATAATAATAGTCACTCCAAAATGGGAACATAGCGTTATCAACAACAAGGGTTAAGAAAAACTGATTCCCGGCAAAAATATAATAAAATAAGATAATTTTGAAAGGATGGTAAAGGGAGATGTGCGCTACCGCTTTGTAATAGATATGGCTACATTGGATAACCAGATGTACGCTTATTACGTAATTTCAACCCTGCTATGAAAGATTTTATTCCAAGACAGTTACTGCTGGAAACCAACGCTGTTCAGTTGATCAGCATGCATCAGTATGTACATGAGTTGTCGATGGTAGCACACCGGCACGACCATTACATGATCATGTGGATCACCAAAGGGCATGGGTCCCAGCTGATAGACGGGCAGGAATACAACATGCTTACCAACAGGGTGTTTTTCTTTCATCCCGGGCAGGTACACCAGATGAAAGATTTTGAGCGTGACGGCTGGATGATCATTTTTGATGAAGCGGTATATAAGCAGTTTACCCGCTTTCATCCGCAGGAAGAATTAAATGGCATGATGCAGCAGGGCCGCCGGGAACCGTTTACCGACCTGGATGCGGACACAGCTGCGCTTTACGGGCAGATCACCGCGTTGATCCGCAAAGAACTGCTGAAGGAGCCGAAGGACTTTAACATGCTGCTCCATTTTATATCCCTGTTGCTGCTGGCGGGTAATAAACTGCATGAACAAAAAAATGTGCCGGAGCCGGCCAATAAGAACAGCTCCAGGCATCTTATCCGTAACCTCACGTTACTGATTGAGCAACATTTTAAAAAGGGAAAACCGGTTTCTTTTTATGCCGCAGCCCTGAACCTGCAACCCAGGAACCTTAACCGCATAGTGAAAGCAAAACTGGGCTATACCGTGCATGACCTGCTACAGGAAAGGTTGCTGACGGAAAGTAAGATCCTGCTGGCTTCCTCTCCCCTTACTATCAAAGAGATCAGTTATAGCCTTGGCTTTGCCGATCCTTCTTATTTTAACCGTTTCTTTAAAAAGCATACGCAGCTTACCCCTGCGGCCTTTCGCTTAAAGGGTATTTAACCCTGCATAAAAGTGCCATTGTACTACCAGAAAGTGCAATTCCCGGCGCTGCCGGATCACTAGCTTTGCGGCTATTATGATCAATTTTATAATGATAGCCGTGTGCATTGCGGCCGGTATGATCATGAAGGCCGCGCGCCTTATTCACCCGGAAGCGCATAAGGGGATCAACACCTGGATATTATACATCGCCTTACCGGCGGTATCTTTTAAATACCTGCCCAAAGTTACCTGGTCGCCCGCCATGATATTGCCGGTGCTGAGCGCCGTGGTAGTGGTAACCGGCAGCTGGTGCTTCATGACACTTTATTGCCGGCATAAACAATATTCAAAACGTACCCGTGCTACCCTGGAGCTGGCGGGCGGGTACAGCAACACTTCTTTCATCGGGTTCCCTTTGATTATCGCATACTTTGGGGAACAGTTTATAAGTATTGCCATTATCTGCGACCAGATGACCTTTCTCATCTTATCTACTATCGGTATTGTTTCCGCCATGAAGGGCGGAGCTGCCGGCAATGATT
>JBCNPS010000517.1:0-5475 GCA_039593235.1 Chitinophaga sp.
TTTTAGTCTAGGTGCAGTGATCAAAGGATTCCCGGCTGGCGGCGGCTCTGCGGATAATACATCCAACGCAGCGCCGGCAATAATTCCCTTCTCCAGGGCATCTGCCAGATCGGCCTCCCGGATCAGCGGACCACGACTGGTATTCACCAGGAAAGCATTCTTTTTCATAGTAGCCAGCAGCTCCGCATTTACAAACTCTTTATTGGCAGGGTTCAACGGGCAGTGCAGCGAAACAATATCCGCTTCGCGGAAACAGGTGGCCAGGTCTACAAAATCAACGCCGGGCATGGCATCCCTTTCCGGATGTTTATGATTGGCAATTACCTTCATGCCAAATGCCAGTGCAATGCGGGCCACCGCCTGCCCTATTTGTCCCAGTCCCACAATTCCCAGCGTACTGCCGGCCAGCTCTGTAAGCGGCGTTTTCCAGTAACTGAAGTCAACACTGCTGCCCCACTCCCCCGCCCGCACGCTGGCTGCATGTAAACCAGTGTGATGGCATAATTCAAGGATCAACGCAAAAGTTAGCTGTGCTACAGATGTGGTACTGTATGCAGGCACATTTGATACCGGGATATGCCGGTTCCTCGCTTCCTGGATATCCACTATGTTAAAGCCCGTAGCGGTTACACCAATATATTCCAGCTGTTGCAGTTGCCGGATGGTTTCCCCGCTTACAATTGCCTTATTGGTTAGTATAATATGCGCATCCTTTGACCTCGCCGCTACTTCGTGCTCAGGTGTGCGGTCGTAGAATGTTACGTTGCCTAATGCCTGCAGTGCGCTCCAGTCGAGATCCCCGGGGTTCAGGGTATGTCCGTCCAGTACTACGATGTTTTTCATATGCTTCATTTTATGGAACAAGATACGTTATAGATGAAATAATCATTAACTCCGGTCATATCTCTTCCCTCATCGAAAAAATCAGGTGACCTTTGCAGCGCCATAATAGCATACATATAATCTCTAAGCCTGCAAACTGCTTAATTTAAGAAGCCACCATTCCAGCAGATAAAACGCTGTTATGGTGGCTTCGCCTATTAAAGGAAAAGCCGGCACCTGTTGAGGATACCGGCCTTTGTATGATTTAAAAGTGTGCAACTATTCCTGCATCATCTCCATAATAACTTTTACTACATCTTCTGTATTGGGCTTGGAGAAATAATCTCCGTCGGAACCGTATGCAGGGCGATGCGCCTGTGCGCTCATGGTGCGTGGAGCAACGTCCAGCCAGCGATAGCCGCCCTGCTTTTCAATTACTTCCTGGAACATATAAGCCGTTCCGCCACCAGGCACGTCTTCATCTATAAAAAGGATGCGGTTCGTTTTCTGCAGTGATTTCACAACACTGTGGTGAATATCAAAAGGCAGCAAGGTTTGCACATCAATGAGTTCGCAGGAGATCCCTGTTTCCGCCAGTGTTACCATGGCTTCCTCTACAATGCGGGTCATGGAGCCATAGGTAACAATAGTTACATCTGTTCCTTCATGCAGTATTTCCGGGATGCCCAACGGCACGGTATAAGTTTCCAGGTTAGCCGGTAATTTTTCCTTCAGGCGGTAACCGTTTAAAGATTCTATTACCAGTGCAGGTTCATTGGCCTGCAACAACGTGTTATACATACCTGCAGCCTGTACCATGTTACGTGGCACGCATACATGCATACCTCGCAGGGAGTTGATGATCATGCCCATTGGCGAGCCGCTGTGCCAGATACCTTCCAGGCGATGGCCACGGGTGCGTACTATCAGCGGGCAGTGCATAATCCCTTTGGTACGGTATTGCAGGGAAGCCACATCATCGCTGAGTGGTTGCAGGCCGTACAGGAGATAATCCAGGTACTGGATTTCAGCAATGGGGCGCAGGCCGCGCAATGCCAGTCCTATGCCTTGTCCCATGATTGTTAGCTCACGTATACCGGTATCGGCTATACGTATTTTTCCATGCTTTTGCTGTAATCCTGCAAAGCCCTGGTTTACATCGCCAATTTTTCCAACGTCTTCGCCGAAGGCAAATACGCGGTCGTTGTTGGTGAACAGCTGGTCAAAATATTTATTCAGTATTTCGTATCCGTTTACAGTGATGCTGTCTGCTTCATATGCGGCCGGTACTACCGGTACATTCAGGGCAGAGTTAACACCGGTAGCATGCAACAACGTATTGTACACTTCTTTTTCTTCCGCCAGGTAAGCATCATAATATTGCTGTAAAGCCTGTACAGCCGCATCTGATTTCAGGTGCCTGTTTTTCAGCAGGATCATGGCGCTGGCCTTCAGGATATCGCGGCGAAGCGGCTCGCGGTTGTTCCGGAGATCGCGGATATAGGTGTTCACCGTGCCGGCATCTGCGCCGGGAATGCCTGCTACCGGTGCCGCCAGTGTTGCAAACAACTGCACCTGTTCTTTGATGGGTGTAATATATTTTTCCCAGGCTGATTTGCGGGCTTCCTGCGCTTTTACTTTAGCTTCCGCTTCAACGGCCAGCAGGGTTTCTTCATCGCACAAAGCGTTTTCGATGATCCAGGAACGCATCTTCACATTACAATCAAACTCCCGTTCCCAGGCCAGGCGTTCCTTGCTTTTGTACCGTTCGTGTGAACCACTGGTAGAGTGGCCCTGGGGCTGTGTGATCTCTTCCACATGAAACAGTGCAGGGATGTGTGTTTCGCGGATCTTACGGATGGCGGCTTCAAACACTTCACACATGCCGGCATAATCCCAGCCTTTTACATTATAGATATCAAAGCCATTGGATTCTTCCGTTTTCCGGAAGCCTTCCAGCGCTGCACTGATAGATCCTTTGGTGGTTTGGTACTTACGGGGTACGGAAATACCGTAGCCATCGTCCCAAACAAAAACGGCGAGTGGCACCTGCAAAACACCGGCGGCATTCATGGTTTCCCAGAAATGGCCTTCCGACGTAGAGGCGTCACCGATAGTAGCGAAACAGATTTCGTTACCGTTGTTGGAAAGATCTTTATATGGATGCAGGGCTTCTACTTCACGGAACATTTTGGAGGCAAAGGCGAGGCCCAGTGCGCGGGGCATCTGTGCTGCCGTAGGGGCCATATCAGCTGCAGAGTTTTTCATTTGCGCCAGCGGAAGCCAGTTGCCATCCTGATCAAGATTAGGAGTAGCGTAATGGGAGTTCATCTGTCGCCCGCCTGAAAAAGGATCATTTTTCAGATCGGGATCTGCATATAACTGCGAAAAGAATTGTTCGGGAGTGGCAATACCAGTGGCAAATGCAACAGTTTGGTCGCGGTAGTAACCGGAACGGAAATCTCCTGGCTGAAAGTATTTTGACATCGCTATCTGCGCCACTTCTTTTCCGTCTCCAAAAATGCCAAACTTCGCCTTACCTGTAAGCACTTCCTTACGGGCCAGCAGACTTACTTCCCTGCTTTCGCAGGCCAACCTGTAATCATTAAGCACTTCCTTGCGGAACTCTTCGAATGACAACCGGCTTTCTAAATTCATAGCTAGTTCGTTATTTTCTATCATGCCTCATGGTTAAAGTACAAAAGTAAGGTTAATTATACAGTTGAAAAATGCTGTAAATCTTTCATTTAAAATAATCTGATTTTTTTTAATAAGATTTTAATAAATTGTAAGGTTTATAATGCTTTTTGGCTGTAAATTTGTTCTAACCAAGAAAGATATCAATATTTTTTAACCGGTCGCTTTAAAACCATCATATGAAAATGAAAAAATTTATCTTATCCCTGTTTGCGAGCATGCTGCTGACTACTGCTTTATGGGCCCAAACCGCCCCGGCACAGAACCCGGCAGATACAAAAGTTAAGTTTGCCAAAGAAACGGTTGATTTTGGTAAAACTGAGTTAAACAAGCCGGTTACGGTTGATTTTGAGTTCACCAACATTTCCAAAGAACCAGTGTTGATTGAAGCAGCCCGCGCCAGTTGCGGTTGCACTACTCCTAAATGGACACAGGAGCCTATTTTACCCGGTAAAAAAGGTAAAGTAACCGCGAGTTACAGTGCAAACGGTTTAGGTCAGCAGAATAAAACCATCTGGGTAAAGTTCAGAGGCGTGGATCAGGACAAAGAACTGCACTTAACAGGTACAGTTGGTTCCAATAACAAGTAATTACCACACTTTAAACATACTAAGACCTTACAGCGCAATGCTGTAAGGTTTTTTTGTTGCCCATCCTATCCCCTATCTTTGCACAGCAAAAGATCAAAACAATTTTATGCCTACCATTAGCCAGAGAGGCGAGCAAATGCCGCCTTCTCCCATCAGAAAGCTCGTACCATTCGCCGAAGCAGCCAAGAAAAAAGGGGTAAAAGTATACCACCTGAACATCGGACAACCGGACATCGAAACCCCTAAACCTGTACTGGATGCGGTACGCCATTCCCAATTCAAGATACTGGAATACAGTCACAGCGCAGGGATTGAGAGTTACCGCCGTAAGCTGGTTACTTACTATGACCGTTTCAATATTACGGTGAACCATAACCAGATCATTGTTACCACCGGTGGTTCGGAAGCCATCGTATTCGCCTTTATGGCCTGCCTGGATCCGGGAGATGAGGTGATTATTCCGGAACCTTTTTATGCCAACTATAATGGTTTTGCCGTAGAAGCGGAAATAAAGATCAAAACCATTACTTCCAGTATTGAAACCGGTTTCGCATTGCCGGCGATGGCTGATTTTGAAAAAGCCATTACCCCACGCACCAAAGCCATCATGATCTGTAATCCTAATAACCCCACTGGTTATCTTTACAGCAGGGAGGAGATGGAAGTGCTGAAACAGCTTTGCCTGAAATACAACCTGTTCCTCTTTTCCGACGAGGCCTACCGGGAGTTTTGCTATACAGGAGAACACTTTTCAGCGATGAACCTGGAAGGTATGGAAAACAATGTGATCCTGATGGATACTATTTCTAAAAGATACAGCGCCTGCGGAGGCCGTATTGGCGCCTTTGTTACTAAAAACCAGTCCGTACTGGATGCGGTGATGAAGTTTGCCCAGGCCCGCCTGAGCCCTCCCACTTTTGCACAAATAGCCGGGGAAGCTGCTGTGGACCTGCCAAGCGATTATTTTGACGGCATTAAAGCGGAATATCTCAGCCGCCGCGACATCCTGGTAAAAATGCTGAATGAAATCCCCGGGGTTTTCTGCCCTAATCCGGGCGGCGCCTTCTATGCTATGGCTAGGTTGCCTATCGATGATTCGGATAAATTCTGCCAATGGATACTGGAATCCTTCTCCCATGAAGGGCAAACGGTGATGATGTCGCCGGCAACCGGCTTTTATGCCACACCGGGGTTAGGAAAGGATGAAGTGCGGCTGGCTTATGTATTAAATACAACAGACATTCGTCATGCAATGGTCTGCCTGGAGAAAGCATTAGAAGTATACCCTGGCAGAACTTCCAAATAATTTTTGTTCAATAACTAAAGATAAAATCCGGGCAGCAAGCTATTAAATACATTACAATAA
>JBCNPS010000518.1:0-5472 GCA_039593235.1 Chitinophaga sp.
CTCCCAAAATCAATTTATAAGTTGTTTTCTTGTGAGAGCAATAAACTTTACATGGGCAAAACCACCCCGGAAGATATGGATAGTACTTCCATCAGGGCCATGGGCAAACAACTGGATCTGACAGGTGATTTCTACCGCTACAATGAGAAAGGCAACAAACTGGAATTGCTGGAACCTGAAACCGTTGATGGGGTAAAGCTGGCAAAAGTAAAAGTTACCTATACTAACGGTAACGCTACTACGTGTTTTGTAGACCCAGCCACGGGGAATGTGTTGAGAACGGCCAATTCACTGGAGATCCAGGGGCAGCATATGGACCTGGTGACCAATATCAGCAATTTTGCAAAAACTGCAGATGGCTATAACTATGGATCCAGTATCTCACAGGAACCAATGGGAGTGAAAATCAACATTACAAAAATGGAGAATAATGTGCCGGTAGGCGAAAGCATGTTCAAAAAGCCATAAAAGAAATTAACCGCCTGGTCTTGACAGGTACTTAAATAAAAGAGGCCGTTCAATTTTTGGCGGCCTCTTTTATTTATTTTGTGAGCAACGATTCCAGTAACCTGATCTTCTTAAGATCCGGCTTTGTAGTAAAGATACCCTGACCACTTACATTCCTCACTCCACGCACAAAGCAGTAGATAACGCCTCCAAACTGCTTCTCATAATCAAAGCCAGGGATGCGGCTTTCCAGGTATTTTTTTACCGCCACGGTATAAATAAAATACTGGAGATGGTAATTGTTTTCATTCATAGCTGCCGCCAGGCTGTTCGCATCATAATCCGCTACGCTGTTGCCCAGGTAATTCGATTTCCAGTCGAGGATATAATATTTCCCCTGGTGCTCAAAGAACAGGTCTACTTTCCCGTTCATGATGCCTTCCAGCTCCTGGCTGCTGTATTCAGAGAACCGTTTTACACTTATACTTACCTGGTCGTCAGACAGGTTATTGAGCAGGTTCGACTTAAACACCGGCACCGGGAAATCAAATTCAAATTCAGCCAGCCGCTGTTGCCGCCCTACAGATGCCAGTTGGAAGCTAACACCATCAATATGTATAGTGGAATACATCACATGTTGCAGCATTTCGTGTAGCCGTTCGAGGTATACTTCCCGTTGCCCGGGCACAAATTTCCGGATGGCTTCTTCCAGCCAGTGCTCCCATTTACTGTTATCGGAAAAATTAATGCTTTCAAAAATGAAGTGCAGCAGGTTGCCCGTTTTGGCGCCGCGCCGCAGCGTGGTAAAAATAAAATTATCATAGGGATCGGCCTGCTGGAAAGAACGCAGCCGTGGCTGGTGTTCCGGTTTGGCCGCCAGCATGGTGTAGCTCATTTTCCGCCAGTTTTGCTCCTGCAAGTGAAAAGACACCGGCGCCCTGTTCACGGCCAGCTGGCTTTTGTTAAGCTGCTGCCGGTAGTTTTCTGCAGGCGCTTCCGGTAAGGCGCCCTGCAGCTGTATCAGCGAGGCATCGGGTACTTCAGCGGTCAGCGCTTTCAGGAAAACAGACAACGACGACTCCTTAAAAGAATGATGGCAGTTTTTAAACAGGTAACATTTATACACCGCACGGGTGATGGCTACATAGATCAAACGGCGGTTTTCCTGCTCCTGTTGCTGTTGATAGGCTTTTAACTGTTCTTCTGTAAGCAACGCTTTTTGTGTGCCCAGGTAGCCGCCTGTTGCCGGATCGCGGAAGCTAACGAACTCAATTCTTTGCTTCTCCACAAAATCCAGGAAAGGGGCCATCACTATATTATATTCCAGTCCTTTGCTTTTATGGATGGTTACTATATTCACCGCGTCTTCGTCGCTTTCCACGCGTTGGGCATATTCATCTCCGTCGGTGGTCATGCCATCAATGCCTCGTTTGAGCCAGGAGATAAGATCCCGCATGGAAAGGTTTTTACGGCTTTGCACCTGGTGCACCAGTTCTGATAACTGGTACAGGTTGGTGATGATACGTTCCCCGTTTTCTGTATGGCCCTCCAGCAATACCTGGCGTACATTGAAGTCTGCAATAAATTCCATGAGTGCGGTATAGGCGCCATCGCGCTGCCACAGGGTGCGGTATTTGCCAAACAGTTCCAGCATTATTTCGTCGTCCAGCTGCAGGATGGTGTTGCTGTTGTAGCCGGTGAATGAACCCAGCAGTGCCCGGTTGATAGACGACCGGTCCGGCGCTTCCATGGCTTCCAGCAGGTGCAGCAGCTGCTGCGCCTCGGCAGACCGGAGCACTTTGGCCTCGTCGATGGTAACAGCAGGGATGCCGAGTTTAGCCAGCGCATGTTTGATGTCTCTGCCCTCCTGCCCGGTGCGCACCAGTATGCCAATGTCCGACGGAACAATAGAGCGGGCCCCCGCTTTGTTTTCAATGCGGTAATCTTTGTTCAGCAGCAGCTGCGCAATTTGTGCGGCTACGCTGGTGCAAATGGTTTCCTTTTTATCGCAGGCCATCACTTCAATGGGTACATCTGGCGCATTGCCTTTATAGAGATAGCCTTTTTTATTGTTCTCGGGGCTGTGTACCTGGATGTATTTGATGCTGTCGCCCTGCCCTTCAAAATCAAAAGTGGGAAAGCCGGGCGTAGGCTCAAAGAATGCGTTCATGGCGCGGATCATATTTTCCGACGAGCGGAAGTTCTGATGCATGTCGTATACCTCTTGTACGCCGTTACGTGCGTTGAAGTAGGTAAATATATCCGCTTTGCGCCAGGCGTAAATACTTTGCTTGGGATCGCCAATGTAGAACAGGATGGTGTTCTGGCCAAAGGCGCGGTCAAATATCTCGAATTGTTCTTTGTCGGTGTCCTGGAACTCATCCACAAATACCGCCTTGTATTTGCCTTGTAAAGAGGCAATCAGCGCTTCGTTATTATTTTTCACCAGGGCGGTGTGCAGGTTGTTGATGAGGTCATCGTAGCCAAGCATATTGCTGCGCTCTTTGAATGCACGCACCTGTTCACTGATTTCCCTGATAGCAGTGTAGTAAAGTTGCCGGCGGATAAGTTGCTGGTGTTCTTCCAGTTGTTGGGTAAGTGCCTCTATTTTGTCTATTTCTTCCAGTATTTCCGGAAAAACGGCATTAATGAACTTGGCTTTCTCCCGTTTGGCTTTTATTCTTTTAACCAGTTCTTCCGGTTCAGCTACCAGGTCGGGCCATTCGCTTTTCGTATACCGGTTGGCGGTACAGGCGGCTACCCAATGTGCGCTGTTGGCTGTTATGCCGGCATACAGTTTTTCGGTAGCTTCCTGTTCTTTTGTCTTTAGTTGTTGCAGTTCCCCGATCCAATGCTCCTGTAAGGTGTCGCTGATCTCGTCCGGTACATCATCTGAATAACCAAAGAATTTTTTTCCGCTGAGATGTTCTTTGATCACATTCAACAGCTCGGTTTTCATGTCTTCGTTCCAGATCTGTTCCAGCAGGCCGGGATGAAGTGTAGTTACATTCCTGCGCCAGAATTTATTCAGTTCGTTTTCAATAACCGGTGTAAGATCGGGCACCATAGTGGCGCCAAACAGCTGGTTGGTTTCAAAGGCATATTCATTCAGCGTTTGCTGGCAGAAGCCGTGGATGGTGAGTACAGATGTTTCATCCAGCAGCAGGATGGCATCGCGGAGCAGTTGCTGTACGGGGCGCGGATCATCAAAGTCGATGACGCTGAAAACAAGGTCCATGATCTTCTGATCGCTGATTTCCTGCCCCCGGCTTACCTTGTAGGCCTGGCGTATAAACAGCCGGATCCTTTCTTCCAGTTCCGCTACAGCAGCGCGGGTAAAGGTAACCATCAGGATTTCCTTGACAGATAGCTTTTGTTCCAGTATCAGCCGTAATACCAGTATGGCGATAGAATACGTTTTACCGGTGCCGGCGCTGGCCTCAATAAGGTTGCTGCCTTCCAGCGGAACGGTACCCGCATCAAACTGTTTATATATAATGCTATCGATCATTTCTCTTTGTCTGCTGTTTCAAAATAGGCTTGTAACAAGGTGGTCAGCGGCAGTATCAGCAACTCGTGAATATCGAGGTAGCCGGTCAGTGCTTCTTCTTTCTCAAAAAATCCCTGTTCATATACCTGTACCAGGTATGGGTCCGGCGATTCGTGCCGGTCTATCATCCCCGATATCTTATCCCTGAACTTCTTCAGATCCATATTCAACCACTCTTTTTCTGTGATCTCAAGATCGGGGTAGTAGGATATTATTTTGCTGAAACCTGTTTTATACACTTTTACAATTTCCGTTAATCGCTTTAACGCTTCTTCCTGCGTTAGCGGGGCGGCCTGGAAGGCGTCTTCTTTTTTGGTACCCGAAATAAAGCAGAGATCCGTAATTACACCTGCAGCCTTCCCTGCCAGGTAGCGGAGATAGGCTTCTACCAGGTACTTACTTTCCCTTTTTGACCACGATACTTGTACCAGTGTTTGATCAAATATCCGGAGATTTCCTTTCAATATACTGTTATCTGTTACCAGTTCAATGGTGATCCGTTTTTCTTCCGCGCCTTTGGTAACGGCTTCATACAGGCTGCGTACCGGTACCACCATTTCCTCCATTTTCTGAATAGCTACCGTAGCCATATTGCGGAGCGGCAGCTTTCCCTTTTTTACCAGGGTGGTTTGCAGCGTATGCCTGTTATTGCCGGATGCCGGCAGCAGTTCATTTTTCACGGACCATTGCTGCAGCTTATTCAGGTTGAAAATTTCCGTTTCACTGAGCAGCAACTGCTGGTCGTTATAGCGGATGCCCAACACTTTGTTATAATAGGCCCGGAAAGGGTTTTTAAAGAAGCTGATCAGTTCTTCCAGGGTAATTTCCTCGAAGGTTAAGGGAGTAGTAATTTTATTTTCGTTGAGATAAATTTTTTGGCCGGTTTCCTTATTGCCCAGGTAAGAAAAAAGACGATGATCTGAACCGGCATATTTCCTGCTGAAGCTCTGCAGCGGCTGCAGGGTGATCAGTTCGCCGCGCACGGCTTCCGGCGTATCTGTACCGGCTTCAATGTAATCTACCAGTTCATCTACCAGCACGGAGGGCGGAAGATCTGTATTGTCTTTGGCATCTTTCCCGATATAGCTGATGTACAGGTATTCCCTGGCGGAGAGCAGCGTTTCGAGGAACAGGTGTTTATCGTTCTCTTTTACGTTACGATCGCCTTTCTGCCGGTCTTTTTCCATAAGGTTGAAGCTCGACTTATTCTCCCGCCGCGGAAATTTATTGTAGTTAAGACCCATGAGCGCCACCACTTTGAAAGGGATACTACGCATGGGAATGAGCGAGCAGAAAGTAACGCCGCCGTTTACAAACAATCCCGCGCGGGTACTGCCGGTAAGCGTATCCAGGAAGCTATGGCTGAACACTTCGAAAGTCACTTTTTCACTCATGAATTGATTCAGCGCATTATAAGCAGTGAGTTGTTTTACGAGTGTGTTATAGTCTTCATCAATATCATCTACCGGTTCATA
>JBCNPS010000519.1:0-5465 GCA_039593235.1 Chitinophaga sp.
GTTGCTTTTCTCTTTTTTTCCGTTGCCGGTATGCATAATAAATAAACCCGCCAAGCAATCCAAGGAGGCATGCGCCAAAGTATAACAGCAGCCGTTGCACCTGGTTGCGGTTTTGCAGGCGGAGCAGTTGTTTTTCTTTTTCGGCAACACGGTATTTTGTTTCCAGTCCTGCTATGGTAACGGCTGTTTGCGCGGTGAAAAAGCTGTCCGATAATTGTGCGTACTGTACCATCTGGTCGAAAGCTATTGCAGGATGGCCCAGGGCTTTTTCTGTTTTTGCCAGTTCAAACAGCAGCATTCTTACATTGGTGGTAAGGGCATAATGTTCCTGTAGCTTATATGCTTTCTCCAGGAAGGGTTTGGCCTTTTCCAGTAATCCCTGTTGCTTGTATACTTCATACTGTTCGTAAGCAATGGAAGATGCGTCGTATGGCCGTTTGAGTTGTGCGGCCAATGTTTCTCCCTTGTTTAATGAAACAATGGCCTGCGGCCATTTTTTTTGCCGCGAGTAATACATTCCCTCTATGCAATAATAAACGGGGAAGTAGGATGAGTCGGGATGGGATGAAAGGATGCTGAAGGCTTCTTTTAAAGAGGCAGTTGCCGAGTCGGGTTTGTTCTGCAGTATAAAGGATTTGGATTTACTCATGAGGCATTCTGCCAGCACAAGCGATCTTCCATGCAGGCCGGTGAGTATTTTTATTGCTTTCTCATAGTAATCGGCAGCCCGTTCATAGTTCTTATAATTCATAAACTCGGTGCCGAGGTCCATATAGTTCCATGCTACCCGTTCCTGGTCGCCAGCCGCCTGGGCAAGCGGAATAGCCTTTGAGAGCAGGGCTTCCACAAATCCTTTGCTATTATCCATCAGCTGGTCCAGCGCGCCATAGTTATGCCAGGCGCGGGACCGGTATTGAAATGATTCGGGTGTTGTAAAACGCTGCAGTATTTCATCGGCCTGCATATAATCCTGCTGGCTTTTTATCATGTCGTAGCTGTAATAAGCGCCCGCCCTGTAGAAGTGGGCCACGCCGCGGAGAAAGGAATTGTCTTTCGTATAGCGGAACGACTGTTGCGCAATATCCACTGCGCGGGTGCTGTCCCGGTCGGCCCAATAATCGGAAAGCCGGAAAAGCAGCCGGGCTTTGGTGCTATCGGTAGTTGCCGCAGTAACTGCGGCGGCCAGGCTATCGGGGTAGGAGACGCCAGGCTGTTGCCCCGCAACTGCTCCCCGGGAAAACGCCGCCTGTGCGAACAACATCGTTATAACCAGTACTTTTTTCAAACTATCCGGGTGTATGGAAAAGAAACAGGGTAGCACCGTTGCTCCTGATGATTAAGGGAAGTTCGGTTTAAAAAATCAGACGACCAAGAGTTGTTGCATGGGTAGTTTTATCTCCATACAAAGTCGCCCACTATGGCTGTTCCAAGTCCGTCTGATCGTCCTTCTCCTTTTACCTGCACCTGTATTACGCGCTTATCTTCTCCCGGCCATACTTTATACACCTGTCCGTCGGCAGGCACCAGGCACAGATGAGCGGCGGTAGTGCCTGAACCGGGAACGCCGGCCCTGGCGTTGGCAGCAATGGCAATGTATTTGCTGTCGGGCGAAAAGCAGGGTTTTATTTCAGACTGATCACTTTCGGTTACCTGGTGAAAATCGCTTCCATCGGCATTCATCAGCCAGATATGGTTACCTGCCGGCAAGGCTATTTTTTTGCCGTCCGGACTAGCGCAGGCATATCCCTGCCAATCCGAAAAAGGAATGTCCTTTATTTTGGATGCGGAGGTAAAACTGGTGTTAGTCCGGTACAGGCTGCCGTTCTTTTTAAACAGGATGGTGCCGCCGGGTTCCCAGGCAATGGGATCGAGGTATTTAAAATCATGATCGTTGCCGTAACCGGCAATGTTTTTGAGCACCCTGCCATTCATGTCAAGGATCACCAGGCCGTCGTCCAGCATGGGCTGCAGGGCCAGTTTGGTACCGTCGGGCGAAATGTAAGGCAGTCCGCCATGGTTATCATTCGGTTCGTAAAAGATTTCCTTTATAGTAGCGCCATCGCTTGTATTGAAGATGATATAACGGGTATCATAGCTGGAGGGATTAAGTTGTTTTACGCCTTTAGCGCCATCCCAGCCGATGTCCCATCCGGCGCCGATCCAGTTGGGCATTACGCCGGAGAGTTCCCCGTTTTGCATGTTGATCTTTGTAATACCTTCCGTTCCCTGCTTTATAAAAATATTGCCCGGCCCATAGTTATAACCGCCTCCGGCCGGACCCGGCCCATCGTTTTTCTTACCGCAGGAACTAATGAGGACGCCCAGTACAAATAGTGCTGCAAAAAGTTTGATTGGAAGTTTCATTTCTTTTTCAGCAAAAGAATCCAATTTAACGGGTATGCACAATAGGCAGGAACCCTGTTTTATTTCTAAGGGTTTTCCATGAGTTTTTTGCAGATGCCTGTGTACGACTGATCATAAATTATCGCATAGTGGCGGCCAGCTTGCCCAGTATTTGCAGTTGCTGTTCCACGTTGTTACCCCAGGGCATGCCGAGGGAAAGCCGCATGCAATTTTCATACTGGTCCTGTAACGTGAACATTCTTCCGGGTGCAATGCTTATTTTTTGTTTGATGGCTTTTTCGAAGAGTTTTGTAGTGTTGATGTTTTTATTAAGTTCCACCCATAGCGACAGCCCGCCCTGCGGCCTGCTTGTTTTGGTACCGTTCGGGAAGTATTGTGCAATGGTGCGTATATAATGCTGGTAGTTATCCTGCAGGGTTTGCCGGAGCTGCCGGAGATGATTTTCATACCTGCCGCTTTTCAGGAAACCGGCTACTGCCTCCTGTGTTACAGCGGTACATGATAGTGCATGTACCAGTTTCAATTTCAGGATCTGCTCCTTGTACTTTCCAGGCGCCATCCAGCCAACGCGATATCCGGGTGCAAGGGTTTTTGAAGCAGAGCTGCACCATAGCACCGTACCTTTTTTATCAAATGATTTACAGCATTTCGGACGTTGAGCGTCAAAATGGAGGTCGCCGTATATATCATCTTCAATAAGCGGAATGTGATGCCGGGCTAATAGTTTTACTACTGCTTCTTTGTTTTCGTCGGGCATGTGGCTTCCCAGGGGAGTATTGAAGTTAGGGGCCAGCAGGCAGATCTGGATCTTTGGGATGGCTTTTTTCAACGCATCAATTTCAATGCCTTTGGTAGGATGCGTAGGTAGTTCAAGTACTTTTAAACCCAGGCTCAGGGCCAGTTGCAGGCTGCCGGGGTAACAGGGGCTTTCCATAGCAATGGTATCACCCGG
The DNA here is from genome assembly GCA_039593235.1 of Chitinophaga sp. Taxonomy (GTDB): domain Bacteria; phylum Bacteroidota; class Bacteroidia; order Chitinophagales; family Chitinophagaceae; genus Chitinophaga. The sequence goes on from JBCNPS010000519.1 coordinate 3,317, forward strand.
TTTTGATAAAGCCATCATGCAGAAAGACAGTGCATTCATGCCGCCTGCAGTGGTGAGCAGGTCGTTTTCATCCAGGTTACCGCCCCAGGCGAGTGAGCGGGCGGCAATCATTCTCCGCAGCGTAATATTGCCCTGCAATGCTTCATAGCCGATGCCACCGGCTTTGAGCGAACGGGTGGCAAGCGCAATTTCCCTGTTTAGTTTGGCCAGGGGCAGCAGTTCCCCGGAAGGTGAGCCAATGGCAAAAGGAGTGAGGTCATCTTTTCCCAAACCGGCATATACTTTCCTTATCAATTCATCCGGTTCTTTGTTTTTACCTGTTGCAGACGGCTTGCTTACCGCAGTGAGCGGAAGTTTCAGTTGAGGCTGCGGACTTACAAAATAGCCGGATTGTGGTTTTGAGCTGATGAGCGATAATGCTTCCAGTTCCAGGAAAACCCTTTTTGCAGTGTTCATGCCAATGTTATGTTGCAGGCATAACATTCTTACGGAAGGCAGGCGGTCGCCCGGTTTAAGCACTCCGTTCCTGATCTGGCGGGCAATGCCGTTGGTAATAGTAGTATACAGGAAATCTTTACGCATCTGTCAAATATAACTGTGTCCATCAAAATAAACAAAACTGGGACTGTGTTTATTGAATGCCTGTTTCTATTTTTGTACCGCAACTAAGATATTATGGCAACAACAAGTATTAACACCTCCGCATCAAATACAACCGGGGGCTGGATAAACGGATTTATCGGCGTATTGATCTTCAGTGGTTCCTTACCGGCAACAAGAGTGGCAGTACTGGATTTCGACCCGGTGTTTTTAACGGTGGCCCGGGCCACTGTTGCAGGTTTGCTGGGTCTTTGCCTGTTGCTGATCTATAAAGAAAAGTTACCGGTAAAGAAGCAACTGTTCCCATTGGCGATTGTTGCCATCGGCGTGGTGGTGGGTTTTCCTTTGTTAACGGCACTGGCCTTGCAGTATGTAACATCGGCGCATTTAATTGTGTTTGTAGGCATGTTACCCCTTACCACGGCTATTTTCGGCGTAATACGGGGAGGAGAGCGTCCCCGTGCGGCATTCTGGTTTTTTTCCCTGATGGGAAGTTTTCTGGTGGTGGGTTTTGCGGTGTTCCAGGGACTGTCGGCCTCGCCGGTGGGTGATATACTGATGTTGCTGGCTATTATCCTGTGCGGGCTGGGGTATGCAGAAGGGGCAAAACTTTCCAAAGATCTCGGTGGCTGGCAGGTGATCTCCTGGGCGCTGGTGCTTTCGTTGCCTGTTATGGCGCCACTGGTATTCATATTGTTCCCGTCGTCGCTGGCAGGAATAAGGTTGCAGGCCTGGGTGGGTTTAGGTTATGTTTCCCTGTTCAGTATGTTGATTGGTTTCGTATTCTGGTATCGTGGATTGGCGCAGGGAGGTATTGCCGCCGTAGGACAGCTGCAGCTGCTGCAGCCATTTTTCGGATTGGCGCTGGCTGCCGGTTTACTGCATGAAGAAGTAAGTATTGGTATGTTAGGGATCACTGTAGGGGTTATTCTCTGCGTAGCGGGATCAAGGAAGTTTGCAAAATAATGGTAGCGGAAACTGCCTGTTACTTTTTGCTATCAAGGGCATCCGCCAGTGTATCATCTTTACCTGATATGATCAGAGGAATTTGCTGACCTCCGTATATGACATAACCCTCTTCAGGATTTCCGCCCAACTCCCTGATTATTTTTTCCTGTTGTTTAGCCGTTTTGCAGATAATGGCAGTAACATTACCTTTCAGCGGTATTCGTTCCCAAAACATTTGTTCATTACCGGAAAATCCACTACTGCCCGGGCTACTGATATTTTTATTAAAGGTATCGTTCCTTTCCGCTTCGCTTTGTTGCTCCCATAAATCAAAAGAATCCAATTGGTTTCCCTGGCGACTACTCCTTGCGGCCTTTCCGCCAGGTGTATTTCCCATCAAATCTGTTGAACTATGCCGCCATACCGCGTCAGAAGTCAGAATTTTAGGGTCAAGCACTATCTGTATCTTGGCATCGCCGCTTCCTACGCCTTGTCCATGTGCCGGCCACCTGGTATGTGCCTTTCCTACCGCCCGCGTATAAACGCCTAAGCCGCCACCACCCGTTTTGTCGGCCGGCCGGGAATATTTTCCATATGGCCC
>JBCNPS010000052.1:0-20163 GCA_039593235.1 Chitinophaga sp.
GCGCCCTGGCGGGCGAGCGCACGCTCGCCGGGATGCGCGCGCTGGCGGTGCTCGGCGACAACATCACCACCGATCATCTCTCGCCCTCGAACGCGATCCCAAATGTAAACGTCCGTTGCAGCGGGTATACGAAGCCCGCGCCGTTTGCCCGCGAAGCATCCACTTCGTCGCTGATGCCTTCGGGATCGAATGCCTTGGACAACCGCGTCCATTCAAACAGGTTTTGCCCGGAAAAGAAAACCCTTGCCAGGGCAATCTTTGCCCTGTTAGTAACCGCCTGTGGAATGGTATAACCAAGGCTCAGGTTTTTAAGGCGCAGGTAAGCGGCATTCTGCAGATAACGTGTTTGCACGGCGCCTAATGAACGGTCGGTGGACAGCGCTTCATAAGCGCGCAAACGCGGGAAATAGGCATCGGGATTTTCAGGCGTCCAGTAATTGTTGTAAATATGATCGTACACCGGCTGGTTCCAGCGGTTATAGAATCCCCAGAACACTGCTGCCTCTGTACCCGGCCAGAAATCTCGCTTGCCGATTCCCTGCAGGAATACATCAACAGAGAAATTATACCAGTTAAAACCCATGTTCACACCATATGCATAACGGGGCGTAGTGTTCCCGATCTTGCGAAGATCGCCCGGATCGTCTACCGTGTTTCTTCCAAAGCTGATCACATGGTCTCCGTTCGTATCTTCAAATTTGATATCCCCTGCTTTGGGTAGGCCGGGAAACAGGTGCAACCTGGACTGGTCCGCATACCCGGCCGATTCATCATCTGTTTTGAAAAAGCCCAGGGTGGTATATCCCCAGATCTCCCCTACTTCCATTCCTTCGTAATAATCAGTCAGCAACCTGCTGGGATTGTTGAAGCGCGTGATGAAGGACCGGCTATCCGACAGCACCACAGAAAAATGATAGGCAAAGGGCTTACCGGCCAGTTGCAACTCGTCGTTCCAACGCAGGGATAACTCCCATCCTTTGGTGGAAAGGTCCGCCGCATTTTCCTTTGGCTCGGTAGTACCCAGTACCGCGGGCAATGTTCTCCCTTTGGTGAGCATGTTCTTTGTTTGCCGGTTATACCAGTCGAAGCCAACATTCAACCTGTTTTTCAGCAAAGTCATATCAAAGCCCGTATTCAGCGTGCTGGCTGTTTCCCAGGTAAGGTTGAAAGGTACCAGGTTGGGAGCGCGGACGGACAGCGGCAGCTGCCCGTTCAGGTCCAGCAGGTCGGATGCAGTGTAAGGCGACATTGTGCTGATGTAAGCATAGTCACTTACCAACTGGTTACCCAGCGAACCGTAAGAAGCCCGGAGCTTGAAGTTGCTGATACTTTGCTTCAGCGACCCGAAGAAAGGTTCATTTGAAAGCACCCATCCGGCAGACACAGAAGGGAAAAAACCAAAGCGGTCATTCTTTGCAAACCGCGATGTACCATCATAGCGGCCGTTAAATTCCAGCAGGTACTTATTATCAAAATCATAGTTCAACCGCCCAAAGATCCCCTGCAGCGCCCATTCCGATTTATCGGCCGACAGTGTGGTGATACCGTTGGTAAGATTGATGGAGCCCAGTTCGGAAGTAATGTTCTCATCCCTCCTGGCTGTGAATGCGCTCAACTGGTTCAGTTCACGGTTAAACCCGGCCAGGCCTTTTACATGATGTTTCCCGAAACGTTCTTCATATTCCGCGTACAGGTTGATGATATGATGCGCCCTGTCAGCAGCGCCGGAAGAATAATAATCCGGGTTGGTGAAATTCACAATGCTGTTAGGCTTGTTCTCGTACTTCATCCTGAAATACTGGATGTCGTCGCGGGTTTGTGTGAGGAAGTATGTATAATCTCCGTTTAGCCGTAAACGGTTGCCAAAGAAGTTGGTACGGAATCCTACCGTATTCTTGAACACCTGGTCTTTGTTCTTGGTGCGCCCACCATTGTTCAGCTGCCCGAATACAGACATGCCCGCAAGCGTATAATTTCCGTTGGCGGTTTTAATAGCTTCATAAGGATTGGCATAAAGAGAAAGATAACGGTACACATTATAACCGCCATCGGTTACAAATTTATTAGGCGCATCGTATAGCCCCTGGTTAAATTCTACATTATCAAATACCTGGAGCCAGTCCCACACGCGGGTATCCACTTTCAGGCGGGAACTGATCCGCTCATAGGAATCCGTGGCCTGGGCAAAAATACCATCCTGTTTTTCATAGCCCAGGGAGAGATAATAAGAAGTATTATTCTTTGAATTGGAAATGCTGATATAGTTTTTGGAGAAGGGAGCCTTGTCGTTATAAAACTCACCATACCAGTCGGTGTTCGCACCGCGGATAAAGTTACCGCTGGCGTCCACCCCCAGCTCCGGCAGTGAAGGATCATCACGCCGTTGTTTGAGGTATTCAATGACGGCGGGCATGCCCGGCGCGTCTGTACCTGCATATCCACGATATGCTTCATTCTGCACCGTAGCGGCTTCCAGCGGATCTTTGATCACACTTGGAATACCTATCGGTTTACCAAAGCCAAAGTTGTTGGTATAACGCACCAGCGGTTTGCCTTCCTTACCTCTTTTGGTGGTTACCAGTATTACGCCGAAGGCGGCGCGTGCGCCGTAAATAGCTGCGGATGCCGCATCTTTCAATACGGTTACGCTTTCCACATCTTCCGGGTTAATGAGGTTGATCTCGCCGGGTGTACCGTCTATCAGGATCAGGGGAGCGCCGCCATTAATAGAGGTAAAGCCACGGATATTGAAGGTACCGCCGCGGTTCAGCTGTCCATCTCCAAAGGAGATGTTCAGATTGGGGATAGCGCCCTGAAGACCCTGGGCGAGATTCACAATAGGGCGGTTTTTAAACACTTCCTCTCCCACCTGTGCCACGGAGCCGGTCACCTTTGTTCTTGATTGGGTGCCATATCCCACTACTACCACATCCTGCAGCTTTTGGGCATCCGGCTTCAGTTGCACATCGATTTCTTTCCTCCCGGCAATCTCCACTTCCTGGGTGGTATATCCCATAAAGCTGATGATAAGCGTACCGGCGTTATCCGGTACGGTGAGAACAAAACGGCCATCGCCATCAGATGCTGCGCCTGTTTTGGCGCCTTTGAGCCGCACCTGGGCGCCTGGCAACGGGGTTCCGTTATCGCTGTCGGTTATCCGGCCCCGGATAATGACCTCTGCGGCGGTTTGGATGTTGGCTGCGGGAACGGCGGCGTTTCCTGCAGCCGTTTGAATGGAAAAGCATATCAGCAGGCAGGTGGCGCTTGCGATAAAGCCCAGCCTTACGGCCGAAGCAATCATAGATACGAGAAAACTCTTTTGCATATTCCCGGTTGTTTAATTTTTTCGGAATGATTTCGATGTGGCTGGTTGGACAAATAGTTTGCGTTTTTTATCGACTATCAACACAAATATAAAAGCAAAAAAACGCAAATTGAAATTTTATTTGCGTTTTTTTTGGAGATAAAACTTGCAAATAAACACATGACATAAAATTTCAATTAGACGAAATTATTTCAATAATCATCTTATTTTCACACTATATTTCATTAAAATGAAATAAAATTGTATTTTCGTACCAATTTAAAAATAAGATAACCATGCGTTAACATTAGCATAATGTCGATTTGCGTTTTTACAAAGTTTTTTATTAAAAAACGCAAATAAACGCATATCGGCAATTGGTTTTTAGGTTAATTTCAGGAACGATCTAAAGAAAAAAGAAATGATTAAAGAAGAACGCCATAAACTGATCATGCGGGAGATCAACCTGCACAATAAAGTTTTATCCAATGATCTCAGCATATTACTGGATGTTTCGGAAGACACGGTGCGCCGTGACCTGAAAGAACTGGTGGAAGAAGGGTTTGTTATTAAAGTACACGGAGGAGCGATCAGTAAATCCCTGGCCACGCCGTTCATGAAAGACAGCACCATATATGCACAGGAGTACAAGCAGGTAATTGCGGAGAAAACATTATCGCTGATCAAAAAAGATATGGTGATACTTACGGAAGGCGGCACTACCATGCTTGAAGTTGCCAAAGCCATTCCGGAGCATCTGACCGTAACTTTTTTTACCATAAGCCCGCAAGTGGCTATTACGCTCTCAGAAAAAAGCAACCTGGAAGTGATCACTATCGGCGGCAAGCTCTGTAAGAATGCCAACCTGCATACCGGCTCAAGCGTGATCAACCAGTTGTCGGAAGTCAAAGCCGATCTATGCCTGCTTGGCGCCAACGGGTTTTCCGCAGAAGACGGGCTAACGGATGTGGATTGGGAAATTGTACAGGTGAAGAAAGCGATTGTCCGTTCAGCACGAAAAACAGCTGTGCTTTGCATTAGTGAAAAACTGAACAGCAACCGCAGACTTAAGATCTGTGATGTTAACCAGGTGGATTACCTGATCACGGAACTTGCTGCCAGCCATCCCATGATGGATGCTTATAATAAAGAGGGGCTGACGGTGTTATAGGAGCTATTATCAGCAACAGCCGCTTCCCGGTGGCTGCAGCCAGGGCTAAAAGTCTTCTTATTTAAAAAGCAGCTGCGCAAAATTGAACAGGTTATTCCGCCATACCGGCCAGGCATGGCCGCCCGGGTATTCGCTATAGGTATGTTTAATATTCAGCTCATCCAGTTTGGCCAGCATCAGCTGACAATTTTTGTAGGCAATATCTTCTTTTCCTCCCATGGAAATCCAGAGCGTTTTCAAATTATTATTAATCATAGCGGCATGGGCTTTCATAAAATCGTACTGGACCTCCGCAATACTATTTTGCCGGGATTGTATCCACCCCGAACTGAACACCCCCAGGTAAGAAAACAGATCTGTGTTTTTAATCCCCGTATAAAGCGTATGAATACCACCCATAGATAACCCCGCCAGCGCCCTTTTGTTTGCAGCTGTTTCAGCACGGTATTCTTTTTCTACAAGGGGAATAATAATATCTTTCAATTCCGCTTCAAATGTCTTTAATGCAGATTCGCCGAACGCAGTGCCACCCACATTCGCATCGGGCATCACTACCAGCATAGGCTTAGCTTTCTTTGAGGCGACCAGGTTATCCATGATCAGGTCCGTTTTGCCTTGCATGGTCCACCCTGTTTCGTCTTCACCGCCGCCGTGCAAAATATAGAGCACGGGATATTTTTGATTGGAATCTGTCTCATAACCTGGCGGAACATAGATATACAGCTGCCGCCATGAGCCGGTAACCTTTGAGAAATATTTCCTGATCCGGATATCTCCATGCGGCACATCCCTCAATGCATAATAATTGCCGCCGGCAAACGGTATTTCAATACCGCTTGCCATTCTTCCCATGCCGTAAAAGGTTTCACTGGCGGGATCCGCAACGGCTGCGCCGTCTATCAGCAGGGAATAATAATGAAATCCTTCACCTATGGAATCTGTTGTTACTGTCCATAAACCGCCGGTATCTTTCACCATATCATACCTGCGGCCCAGGTCAACCTGGACTTTCCGCGCTTCCGGCGCTTTGATACGGAAAACAACGCGATGATCAGCCAATACCTGTGGATACCTTGCATTACGTACATTGGTTTCAGCAGGCGCCCCCTCCACCGGGTACTTTGAGAATGTAGCAGTATCCACCGTCTTAAATATCAGCTGGGAAAACATAAACAACCCGTTTTTCCATACCTTAAAGTCGTGTACACCCGGTTCAATGTAATAGATATGCGGTACATTGTTCTTTTGCAGGTAATCGTGCGTTCGTTTGCTGAAAGTAATTAATCCATCGCTGGCGCCGCAGGAGATCCAGAGAAGTTTTAGTTGTTGTTTTGCTGCAGCAGGATCCGGTATCAGCTGCTCAGGTGCTTTGGTGTTGGGAGCAGACGAAAAACCGCCTATCCACGAAAACTTATCCAGGTTACCGAGTCCAAAATTCAGCGACTGCCCTCCTCCCATAGACAATCCGGCAATGGCCCGGTGATCCCTGTCTGTGTATACGGGGTACTTTTTTTGTATATAGGGAATAAGATCGTTCAGTAGATCTTTTTCAAAAGTGGCAAACGCCTGTACTTTGTCCGGAGCCATTATATTACCGGTGGCCCGGTCGTCTTTCATAGCCCTTCCATTGGGCATAACAACGATCATAGGCTCAATTTTCCCTTCAGCGTACAGGTTATCCAGCACTACCTGGGGCGTACCGCCTCTTAGCCATTCCTTTTCGTCGCCGCCAATGCCATGCAGCAGGTATAACACCGGGTATTTATTCTTCTTTGAAAATCCCGGTGGCAGATATATCAACGCTTTACGCGGATTGCCCACCGTTACCGAGCTATAGCTGATGGTATCAATCCGGCCATGCGGTATATCTTCACGTGGGATGTCAAAACCGGGCGGTGCATGCTCAATAATACCTTGTGTAAAAGCAGTTACAGTAAACAATAGAAGGGGAATAAGATTAGATACTATCTTTTTCATGTTGGACGTTTTTTTCTGCTGCAAATGTGGCTTCATAGCTTCGGAGGGACGATATGCCCGTGGAATTTCATTTTTTATGCTGATAGCATTACCATCAGGGATAGCTAACGCCTGCCGATAAATCAAAAATAGAGAAATCCGTTTTTAACCGATAGCTTATTTGTTGAAATTAATAGTATAATTGTCTTATTAACAATAATTAAAACAATAAGAACCAATTAAACGGCAAAGCAGCAAAAATTTAAAGCCAACATGCTGTCAAAGTATCTGCAACACGCTCCCCGTCAGCTGATACTTAATTTCCGCCGTCTTCGACAAATTATCCATAAACTCCGGCAGGCCGTCCTTTTTGGTGAGTACCCCGCTTACGGTAATGCCTTCTGCATCCGGCGTATTAAATTGCACAGTCACATCAAACAGGCGCTTAATTACAATAGCAATTTCCTTCAGCGTAGTATTCCTGAAATAATATTTCCCTTCCAGCCATGCCAGCGTATTCCTGGCATTAAACTCATCTACCCGGAAACCATTGCCCTGCTGGGAACTGTAGATGGCTTCATATCCCGGTGACAATTGCACACTTTGATTCCCGGTTTTACTTTTCAGGGATACCTTACCTGATGAAAGTGAAAGCCGGGGACTGTTGCTGCTGTAAGTGTTGATATTAAATGCAGTACCAAGCACGTTAACAGAAAACTGCCCGGTGTGTACAATAAAAGGACGGTTAATATCCTTGTGGACGGAAAAATAGGCTTCCCCGTTTACAAATACTTCCCGCGTACGCCCGTTGAACGACACCGGAAACCTGATTTCAGACATGGCATTCAGCCATATCTCTGTACTGTCCGGCAGCGTAAGTTTATAATCTTTTCCTGCGGGTACCTGCAGCAGGTTCATCGCCGTGGGGGCGTCGGCATTGGCCCCTTCATATTGCAGGCTCCTGGGCGATACCCGCATCTGTGCAGAGCCGATGCTGAGCAACGAAGATTGCGTTGTATCAGAAAGATTAACGGTCTGTCCGTTAGGCATCTGCAGGATAATACTATTATCCTGCGCCGGGTGCTTTATACCGGCAACAGGAGATTGCGGTTGCTCCCCTGAAAAGAAAAAAAACAGGTATGCAGCGCTTCCAAGCAGCAGCAACAAACCGGCAGCTACCCGGTACAGGACCTTCATGTTGCCGGTATTGCTTTTCTTAAACAGGTGCTTCCTCTCTTCCCACAACTGCGATTCATCCAGTTGAAAAAGATATTCCCTGGCCGCCGGATCATTAAGCTGATGCTGCAGCCGGGTGAACGTATCTTTTAACGCCGGATCGGCAGCCATCAGCTGCTGCAGCGCATGGTCGTCTTCCTCGGAAATATTCCCGGTCAGCTTTTCCAGCATTAATTGATCGATATGTTGCTTATCAGAGGTCATTGATAGTAAACTTAATGAGAGAAGTGAACGCTTGCAGTACATTTCATTCAGACACCGGCGGGTGCAGCTTATTGCGCAGTGTTTTAACGGCCATTTTAAGATGGGTTTTCAGCGAATTGATGCTGATCCCCATATTGTCGGCCACTTCATGGTATTTCTTCTGCTGCATATATACAAGGGTAAACGCCCGCTGACGCTGGGCCGGCAGCTCGTTCAACAATTCATGCAACTGCCGGTGAAGTTGCTCCTGTGCGCTCCATCCATCATCTATGTCCTTTTCGTGCAGGTACAGCTGGTCAACCGTTTCGGCATATCTTTCAATCTTTTTCAGCGCCCTTTGCTTCACCTTATGATAATCACTTACCTGGTTACGGACTGCCGTAAGCAGGTAACTCTTAAGACAACCCCTTATATTCCGGTACAATTTCTTTTCCCACATACCACTCAATACCAGCTGAACAAGATCATCTGCCGCCACCGCATCGCTGGTGCCGAGATAAGCCTTTGTCCACATCAGCCGGTAATATTTCTTAAAAATAAACTCAAAAGCATCACCGGCATTTCCTGTTTTTAATAATGCAAGTATGACTTCATCTCCCGGATATTCAGGCATAAAAATACTTTTTAGGCTGGTTGATCAGTTAACGCGGATAATATTCATTTGGGACATTGAAGTTAAATATAAGACGTTTGTATGATAAAATGTTAGTTTGACAATTATTAATTTTTTTACGTAAGCGGGATAACGGTTTTCTCATTCACCCGTTTTCTAAATCTGTCGTCTTAGTAATGTGCGCCACAAAAATTAAGCACCCATAGTCACCACGTTACAGTCATTGTCAACCAAACAAGGAAAATGAAAAGAAGTATCCCGTTATTGAATACTGGCCGGCATCCTTTTGCCGGGCCCAGGGTGTTTATCACCACTTTTTTGCTCTTTTTTTTAAGTTTTAATGCGCGAAGTCAGAACATTCCGGCATCCACGGTTGCCATCAAAGGAAACAATATGACGCTGGAAAGTATTTTCCAGGCCATTGAAAAACAAACAGACCTCACCTTTTTTTACAGCGATGACCTGCTGAAAAGCGAAGTTATCAACGGTCCCATTGATTATACAAATGCCCGGGTAACCACGGTGCTGAACGAAATATTGAAAGGCCGCAATTTGCTGTACGAACTGAAGAAAAACGTGGTATTGATTAAACGGGGCAGGAACCCCGCTACCGGTGATGCCGGTCCTGCAGAAAAAAAGAACGCCACACAGGAGCGGCAGGTAGCGGGCCTGGTACTTGCTGAAGATACCCGGACGCCTTTACCCATGGCAACAGTAATGCTGAAGGGAACCACTATCGGCGCTAAAACAGACCAGGACGGCCGCTTCAGGTTAAAAATTACCGGCGATGGTAAAATACTGGTAGTGCAATATATAGGTTATGTGTCGAGAGAAATACCTGTTAAAAGTGACGTGGGCAATTACGAAATATTGCTTTCTCCCAGGGATAATACTATTAAAGATGTGGTGGTGGTAGCCTACGGCACCCAGAAGAAATCCAGTATGGTAAGTTCTATTACCGCCATTGAGCCAAAAGAACTGAAAGGGCCTACCGGCAACCTTACTACTATGCTGGCCGGCAGGATCCCCGGGGTGATCTCCTACCAACGGAGCGGAGAACCCGGTGCGGACAATGCGCAGTTCTTTGTAAGGGGTGTGGGCACTTTTGGCGCAGGAAAAGTAGATCCCCTTATCTTAATTGATAATATAGAATCATCTTCCAGGGATCTTGCCAGGTTACAGCCGGATGATATCGCCGGTTTTTCTGTTTTGAAAGATGCTACGGCTTCCTCGCTGTATGGCGCCAGGGGCGCCCACGGCGTAATACTCGTTACTACCAAAAACGGCAACCTCGGGAAGATGCGCTTCAATTTCCGCATGGAAAATTCTACCTCCGCCAATACGCAGAATTTTAAACTGGCGGACAATGTTACCTACATGAAACTCGCCAATGAAGCGGTACTCACCAGGAACCCGCTGGGCGTATTACCCTACTCACAAAATAAGATCGATCATACCGCCGCAGGTGATGATCCGCTACTGTATCCCGATAACAACTGGATCCAGCAACTGATTAAGGACCGCACTACCAATCAACGTTTTAACATCAATGCCAGCGGAGGTTCAGATAAGGCAAAGTACTACCTGGCAATGACCTATAATATTGATAACGGTATTCTTAAAGAAAACAAACTGAATAATTTCAGTAATAATATTAAGCTCCGCTCCTATTCCATCTTATCCAACGTTACTTTAAACCTCACCAAAACAACGGAAGCATTAGTAAGTCTCAAAGGCCAGTTCGATGATTATAACGGCCCTATCGGCGGCGGCGCCGCCACTTTTTACAATGCCATCTGGAGCAACCCGGTGGCGTTTCCGGCGGTATACCCATCAAATCTTCTGCCCTATGCCAAACACCCGCTGTTTGGAAATGCTTTGATACCGGGCGGTGGTGGATTATATGTGAATCCCTATGCACTGTCTCTTTCCGGGTTCCAGGCTACCAATACCAGCACGCTTACAGCGCAGCTCAGCTTACGGCAAAACCTGGAAGCCATTACACCCGGGCTTTCTGCCAGGATGATGGCGTATACCGGGCGGTATGCAAATTTTGCCGTATCCCGGCAATACAGCCCTTACTACTACCAGTCGGGCGCTGTGGACGGAAAGTTTACCGGCCTTACCCTGATCAACGATGGTAATGTAGGAAGCGTAGGCCCAACACCCACTGAATATCTCACCTATTCCCCCGGCGATAAAAATGTGAATACAACTACCTATGCGGAAGTAGCGGTAAACTATTCCAGGATCTTCGATAAGGTACACAACGTAGGCGGTATGCTCATAGGCACCATCAGGAATTATCTTACCGGTAACGCCTCCAGCTTGCAGCTTTCCCTGCCGGCCCGCAACCAGGGCATATCCGGAAGGTTTACCTATGGATATGACGACCGGTATCTTTTCGAATTTAACTTCGGGTATAACGGGTCTGAAAGATTTGCAGCCAACCACCGGTTTGGCTTTTTCCCCTCCGTGGGAGGAGGCTGGATCGTATCCAATGAGAAATTTTTTAAGCCGCTGGTCAATACTATCGACCAGCTCAAATTCCGGTTCACCTACGGACTGGTGGGCAACGACCAGATAGGCAGCGCCACCGACCGCTTCTTTTATCTCTCGGATGTAAATTTAAACGGCGGCGCAGCAGGATACTTCGGTACCAACTTCACCTACAACCGGCCCACCGTAGCCATTAACCGTTATGAGAACCGGGACATCACCTGGGAGCTGTCGAAACAAACCAATATAGGGATGGACCTTACCATATTTAAGGATCTTACCATCACTGTAGACGCCTATGAACAGAACCGTTCCAATATCCTCATGGTAAGAAACACCGTACCCAGCTCCATGGGATTGCAGGCAAACATTTCTTCCAATGCGGGAAAAGCATACAGCAGGGGCGTTGACCTCGTGGCCGATTACCGTAAAACATTTAACAATTCCCTGTGGGTACAGGCACGCGGTACTTTTACCTACGCAAAAAGTAAACTGCTGGTAAACGAAGAACCACAATATGCGGAAAATAACCGGAACCTGTCGAAAGTTGGCAACTCGCTGGGGCAGATCTATGGCCTTATCGCAGAAAAACTATTTATTGACCAGGCGGAAGTAAATAACTCTCCCCTGCAATACGGTAGTATCATGGGCGGAGATATTAAATACCGGGATGTAAATGGAGATGGAAAAATTACCGATGCCGATTATGTGCCGATCGGTTATCCTACCACACCGGAAATTATTTATGGCGTCGGTTTCTCTGTTGGCTATAAAAATTTTGACCTGAGCACTTTTTTCCAGGGCTCCGCCAGATCATCTTTTATTATTAATGCCGCCAATACTACGCCTTTTTACCTCAACGGCGGTAACCAGAATGGCCTGCTGCAGGTGATCGCCGACAGTCACTGGTCGGAAGATAACCGCAACTCCTATGCCTTCTGGCCCAGGTTAAGCAACACCATCTCTCAAAACAACACGCAAACATCTACCTGGTGGTTAAGAGACGGTTCCTTTTTACGCATGAAATCAGCAGAGATCGGGTATAATCTTACCGGCCCTCTTTTAAAGAAACTACGCCTCACCAGCGGGCGCATTTATGCCAATGGACTGAATTTATTCAGCATCAGCGCCTTTAAATTATGGGACCCCGAAATGGGCGCATCAGGATTGGGATACCCCGTTCAGCGGGTATATAACATCGGGGTATCGGTTGGTTTCTAACATTTAAATAAAGCATTCACTCATATGAACGATAATAAGTTTAACAGCAATTGCCTCACGGGAACACAGGCTTGCAGCAGCCAGCAGCATATTGCCCGTTCCATCTTCTTCCTGCTCCTCATCATCATTTCCGGAACAGCCTGTAAAAAGCCTTTCCTGGATGTAGTGCCGGATAACGTGGCTACCATCGACAATGCCTTTACTTCCAAAACAGAAGCTGAAAAATATTTGTTCACCTGCTATGCCTACATGCCTGTTAACTATGATCCAACTTATAACGTGGGCCTTTCTGCCAGCGATGAAGTATTTGTGCTGGACCCTACCAATAATATCAGGTCTACCAATGTGTTAAGGCTTGATTATGGAGATCAGAATACATCTGATCCCATTGCCAATTACATGACCGGCGACAGGGATGGCGTGGCCTGCTATAAGGCTATCAGGGATTGTAACATCTTCCTGGAAAATGTAAGTGATCAGGGTAAAGTAGCGGATCTCGATATTGATACCAGGAACAGGTGGATAGCGGAAGCCACTTTCCTGAAAGCCTACTATCATTTTCTTATGTTCAGGGCTTATGGTCCTATACCCATAATAGACAAGAACCTGCCTATCAGCGCTTCCATTGATGAGATGCATGTTAAACGCCAGCCGGTAGATTCGGTTGTAAATTATATTGCCGGTTTGCTCGACGCAGCAACGGTAAATCTGCCGGTGAGCATTGCCAATATTTCTTCAGAATCAGGACGCATTACCAAACCTGCTGCATTAAGTTTAAAGGCTAAACTACTGGTAACAGCCGCCAGCCCTTTATTCAACGGCAACTCCGATTACGGGTCCTTCAAAAACAAAGATGGTGTACAGCTTTTTAACACTACTTTCAGCGCCGCCAAATGGCAACGCGCTGCCGAGGCATGTAAAGCAGCTATTGACCTCTGCACTGCGCAGGGAATCCGCCTGTATACTTTCCCGGAGCAAACAATACCGCTAACCGATACCACCATGACGCAGATGAGCATCCGCAATTCCATGAGCGAACCATGGAACAATGAACTGGTATGGGGTTCCACCAGCGGCGTTACCTGGGGTTGCACGTTCCTGCAACGCTGCGGTATAGGGCAGTTCGACTTTCCCAATGCAGTAGCTTCAAAAACAGCAGGGCATCCGTTACTGGGGCCCACCATCAAGATGGCCAAAATGTTTTACACGCAAAACGGCGTTCCCATCGATGAAGATAAAACGCTCGATTTTTCAAATATCGCGGCGCTGCGGGTGGCCACACATGCCGAAAGGTTTAACATTAAAGAAGGAGAAACTACTGCCCGTTTAAATTTCGACCGGGAACCAAGATATTATGCCGACCTGGGATTCGACAGGGGCATCTGGTATATGGCCAACAGCCCGTCGAAGAACGATGAAAATACATTTTGGCTGATGGCCCGCGGCAGTGAACTGAGCCAGTCCTCGCCGGTGCCTATTGCCGGTTTTTATATGAAGAAAGTAGTGAACTGGCATATGGATTGGAACACGGTCACCTACCCTCCTTATCCCTATCCTGAAATACGC
This sequence comes from Chitinophaga sp., assembly GCA_039593235.1. Lineage (GTDB taxonomy): Bacteria > Bacteroidota > Bacteroidia > Chitinophagales > Chitinophagaceae > Chitinophaga. The sequence goes on from JBCNPS010000052.1 coordinate 13,771, forward strand.
CTGGCAGATCTGTACCTCCTCTACGCGGAAGCACTGAATGAAGTGCAGGGCCCCGGCGCAGACGTATATGATTACATTAACAGGATAAGGGCCAGGGCCGGTTTGCAAACCGTACAAAGCTCATGGACCAACTACAGCCGGAACCCGTCCAAATACACTACCAAAGAAGGAATGCGGGCCATCATCCAACGGGAAAGAGCCATTGAACTTTGCTTTGAAGGACATCGTTACTGGGACCTGTTACGCTGGAAAACCGCCGCACAGGAACTCAGCGGTAATATCACCGGCTGGGTAGTAAGCGGTCAAACGGCAGAATTGTACTACCGCGAAATTTCTTTTCTCTCCAGGCATTTCGTAGCACCTCGCGATTACCTGTGGCCTATAAAAGAAAATGACCTGCTGGTAAATCCCAACCTGGTGCAAAATCCCAACTGGTAAGCTGCACAGCGTGCGGATGTCTTTTAACATTAAATCTTCAGGAAGTGAAAACAATAAAATCAAATACGATCTTATATACAGCGTTTTCCCTGGTACTGGTATCAGGCTGTAAAAGAGAGGAGCTGAATAAAGCCATGGTTACCAATACCAATCCCCCCGGCGTGGTAACCGGGATAACGGTAACAAATGCAAATGGAAAATCAGTACTCACCTATTCCCTTCCGGCCGATCCGGATCTTTCCTATGTAAAAGCCGTGTATGAAACTTCTCCCGGGCATCCTGCAGAGGTGAAAGCTTCACACTACGAAAATACATTAACGGTAGATGGTTTCGGAGATACGCTGGCCCATACCATTAAGCTGTATTCCGTAAACTCCAGCGAAGTAGCCTCTTCGCCGGTCACCGTTACTGTGAATCCACTCACGCCCGCTATCAATCTTGCGTACCGGTCACTGGCAGTGGAAGCCACCTTCGGAGGGTTCAATCTTACCTGCAACAATCCTACGCTGGAAAACCTGGCGATTATCCCGCTGGTAGATTCTTCCGGCACCGGCAAATGGGTGCAAACGGTAGGGATGGACAATGTATACAGCAATGACCCCGTGATTAAAAGCGCAGTGAGAGAACAGCCTGCCATCAAAAGAAATTATGCTTTTGTGGTGAGAGACCGGTGGATGAATTTTTCAGATACCCTGTTTGTATCGCTCACTCCATTTTTTGAAATGCTGCTGCCAAAGTCGGAATGGAGCAACTATGTATTGCCCAATGATGCAGGGATCCTCAATAATGGCGGTCGTACCGATGTGCCGTACATATACGACGGCGACTTCCACCCGGGATGGCCCCGTTGCCTGTTTACCCTGGAACAGGCCGGCAGTCCGCAAACGGTGACACTGGACCTGGGTAAAGCGCATATCTTCAGCCGTATGCAGGTAAATCCCTACAAGGAGCTTGGCGACAATTACTACGTAAGAGGCAATGTGAAAGACTTTGAAATATGGGCTTCCAATAGTCCCAGTCTTAGCGGTAACCTGGATGAAAGCTGGACCAAACTCACCACCTGCCACGTGGTAAAACCATCCGGTTCTCCCTATGCCACAGAAACCGCCTCCGATCAAACACTGGCTTACAACGGCTGGCAGTTCGATTTTCCGGCCGGGCAAACCGCTTACCGGTATATCAGGATAAGGAGCTTGTCCAACTGGCAGGGATCTTACTTTATCAATATCGCGGAGTTCACATTATGGGGTAACTAGTTATGATCAATCAACGAAATTCAAAACAAATGAAACAGCATCAACTTACCGCTTCCTGTATCATACTGGCAATGGTGTTTATCATAAGCGCCTGCACTAAAATGGACGAATACAGGGATCAATATATGGCCGGCGGAGCAATCGTTTATCCCGGTAAAATGGACTCTGTAAAAGCGTTCTCCGGTAAAAGCCGGGTGATGATCACCGGTCTTTTTACTTCTGATCCCAAAATCACGGCCTACAAAGTATTCTGGAACAGCCGGCAGGATTCCATTGAAGTAGCCGTTAAAAGAACAGCCGGAGTAGACACACCCAAGGTGATTATCCCCGGTTTACCCGAGGGACTGATGAACTTCGAGATCAGGACCTACGATGCTTCCGGCCACGTTTCAATCCCGGTAAATACCGCTGCCAATGTATTCGGGCAGCTGTATGAAAGTGCGCTCATTAACCGGGGTATCTCCAATGCGGAGATGCAACCGGACGGCTCCGCCCTTATCAATTGGGTAGATGTGAATGCAGATGCAGGCGTGGTAAACATGCGGATCCGGTATGAAGATAATGCCGGTAAGATGCATGATACCCTGATCATATCTGCCAATACCGCTCTCACCACTTCATTGCCCGCTTTTAAATCGGGCAGCGGTATCAGTTACCAAACAGCTTATCTGCCCAATCCTACGGCGTTCGATACTTTTTACGTAGCCTTCCAGGACCACAGCGTAAAAGCGGACGTAACGGCCCAATACATGCAAAATACGGGGCCTTTTGTGAGGGCCACCTACGATGGCGGCCGCTGGGGCACCCTGGCTTCCCCCTGGATCACCAGCGCCAATGTGATGAACCACTCCGGTTTTGGCGGCTATGTAGCGGATGCCGGCGGTTGCCTGGTAATGGAATCCGGATGGAGCGGCACCGCCAATATTATCAATGGCAAAATTCATCAGACCGTTACTTTACCGGCAGGAAATTATATTTTCCTGGTGAACTGCTACACAGAAGCGCTCGACCCGGTATATGTGGTAGCTGCTGCCGGTAATACGTTGCCGGATATCAGCGATCTCTCCAACGCCGCCGGATATGTGGCATTTCCTACCACCAGGTTTGCCAGTTATACGGTACAGTGCCAGTTCACCATTGCACAGCCACAAGCCGTTTCATTGGGCTTTGTAGCTACCATGACCTCCGGCAACCAATACTGGCGCGTGCCTTCGGTGAAGCTGATAAAAAACTGATCCTTTGTTTATCCTATGCCGGAAAGCCTGTTCCGTTACCGGAGCAGGCTTTTATATTGACTTAACTGCCTGGGGAGAATCTTTCGGCGCCGCGTAGGATTGAATTTGTTATCTTTGTTTTAGCCGCTATTATTGCAGACACCAGCAGGTGAATAACACCACGCTACTGCATAGCTACTCCTGGTTTACTGCATACCTACTCCCCATTTACCCCGCTTATCACCTACATGGGGGCCGCATTACAGTCACATATACCCCACTCCTGTAAGAAGTAAATTATATCTTCCTGTAATCAGGGCATCCATTGAAAAAAACTATAATAAAACCATCCTTAACAATTCCCTAACCTTCATTTAACCTCCGCCTAACAATCATTTCCCACCTTGCTGGTGTTAACCCGGCAGGAAATACTATCTATTGAAAAACCTGAATAACTGTTGTTTGTTTTAGCCATTATTCATGCAGGAGGAAGGAGGAGCCAACTACCTTCCTTTTTTTATTCCGGCGGCCAAACCCCTATCTTTACGTAATTTTTTACTGAGATACTATGGGAACATCAATTACCTGTCCCAATTGCAGGCACCAGTTCGTGATCGAGGATGCTTTTGCAGCGGATATAGAAAAGGAAATGCGCGGAAAAATGGAGTCCGAGTGGCGGAAGCGACTGGACTCTTTGCAGGCGGAAAAAACCTCCCTGCAATCGGAAAAGTCGAAAATGATGCAGGAACGCCAGCAAATAGAGGCGCTTAAACAGCAACAGGAAGAAGAAGTGAACCGGCGGGTACTCGCTGAAAAAAAACAACTCCAGGACACCATGGAGCAGGAGCTGCGCAAATCCATTACCGCCGACCTCAGCAGCCAGCTCTCGGCCTTAAAGGAAGCCAACCAGGAACAGGAAGAAAAACTCCGGGAAGCCCGTAAACAGGAACTGGAATTTCTCCGTAAGGAACAGGACCTGAAAACCAAAGAACAGGAACTGGAAATCGACCTGCAGAAAAGATTACTGGAAGCCCGGTCTGAACTGGCCGACCAGATACGCAAAGAAGAATCCGAACGTAACACCCTGAGAGATACGGAACACCAGCTGCGGCTCCGTGAACTGGAAAAGCAACTGGAAGACCAGCGCAAACTGGCCGAAGAAATGAAACGCAGGGCGGAACAAGGCTCTATGCAACTACAGGGCGAAGCACAGGAGCTGGTACTGGAAGAAATGCTGCGTCTCCATTTCCCGTTCGATGAAGTAACACCCGTAGGCAAAGGTATCCGCGGCGCCGATTGTATACAACTGATCCGCAACCAATACGGACAGGAATGCGGACGCATTATTTATGAAAGCAAACGCACCAAGGAATTTATCAGGGACTGGGTGGAAAAACTGAAAGCGGATATGCGCAGCCAGGGCGTGGATGTAGCTATCCTTGTTACGCAAACCATGCCGAAAGATATGGAGCGCTTCGGTGAAAAAGAAGGCATCTGGATCTGCACTTTCGCAGAAGTAAAAGCGCTGGCTTATGTGTTGAGAGATGGCATTATCAAAATTTCCGGTAAGCTCCGCTCACAGGAAAACAAAGGAGATAAAATGCACATGCTCTATGAATACCTTACCGGCGGCGAGTTTGCAGAGCAGTGGAAAGCCATCCGCGAAGGATTTATGTCTATGAAACTATCCATCCAGCGTGAACGCGATGCCATGGAAAAACTCTGGAAAGCACGCGAAAAACAACTCGAAAAAGTATTACTCAATGCGGCACATATCAAAGGCTCCATTGAAGGTATTGCCGGAAGCGATTCGGTAGATCTTCACCTGCTGGAAGATGCTTCCGATGAACTTCCTGAATAAATAATAACCTATGCAAAACAAAAAGATCAACACTATTATATTTGACCTGGGAGCAGTATTGATCGACTGGAATCCCCCAAAACGGATCATACCGACGACGCTGTTAGCTCAGCAGAAAGCCGATAAGACAAGTTTAATAGAATCGTTATTACATGGTGAGATCACGGGATTCTCATGGAATAAGCTGTATCGGCGGGCATTTATCGAAAAGCATCATATCCGTTTTCCGTTGAGAGGTGAGCTTGAGAATATTGAAGATCAATATGTCACGCTGCGCTGTTTTTCTTTATCACGTGTCATTGCCTTTGTTCATGAGCCGCTTTATTATTACCGAGTTCATTTGTCATCCATTGTCCAGCGATATCAAAAGCAGTATTTTCAGCATGGACTGGCGTTTTATGACGCGCAGCGTTTGTTTTTAAAAGAGCATGATGAGCTGACACCATATGAGAAGGCTTTTTGTTTTTTTATCGTGAATCATACGCTGCATTGTATGCTCAATGAATGGAAGAGCCAAAATTCCCTGTCCTTTCAAAAAAAGCTTGGTCATATGCGTGAAATGGTGACACATGAAGCTTTTCAGAAGGCTGTGAAACAAGTGGAACCATCGAAGCTGACTGTGCGCAAGCGAATGATCTTATTCCTTGCTAGGCTGCAGTGGGTGTATCCGCTCTCTGCCGCAGCTTCAAGCTATCAAAAATGGATTGAATATCAAACGAGAAAATCGGGGTGATGAGTGTGACATTCCAGCAATTAAAAGCACATGCCGCAGAGTGGCTGCTCTTAAAGGTCAAGTATCCACTTCAATATAGGTTGAGCCGCCAAAGACTGCCAGAGCTGCGTCATCAGAAGAAGATCATTCTCACGCTGCTACCGGCACATGACAACTTAGGTGATCATGCGATTGCCTATGCCAGCTGCTGTTTTTTACAAAAGCATTTTCCAGACTATCAAATCATAGAAGTAGACATGCAGGAGATGTATCGTCTAGCACGTCCGCTGAAGCACGCGCGGCACCCAGAGGACATTGTCTGTATCATCGGCGGGGGCAACATGGGCGATTTATACCGATATGAAGAATGGACAAGACAATTTATCATGAACGCCTTTAAGTCCTATCCCGTCATTCAGCTGCCCGCTACTGCTCATTTTACAGAAACAAAGAGAGGGAAAAGAGAAGAACGCCGCGCTATTCAAGCATATCAGCAACACCCGAGGCTTCTCTTGATGGCAAGAGATCAAACCACCTATCAATGGATGAAGAAGCATTTTCCTGCTAAAGAGGTGTGGAAACAGCCTGATATGGTCCTGACATTAGACGAAACATCAAAGAGTCAAACCCGTGAAGGTGTGCTGCTTTGTCTGCGTGAGGATAAGGAGGCATATCTCACGAAAGAGAAACGAGAACAACTGCAGGAGCATATCAAAGAAACGTATGATCAAGTTGGTTTTATCACAACGACCATTGGGAAGCGAGTGAATCGAACGACTCGTTTAGAGGAATTATCCACGTTATGGACGCAGTTGAGACAGGCACAAGTCGTCGTGACAGATCGACTGCATGGCATGATCTTTTGTGCGATCACACATACACCGTGTGTTGTCATCAAGTCGTTTGATCATA
>JBCNPS010000520.1:0-5435 GCA_039593235.1 Chitinophaga sp.
CGTCGGGTGCTGTTGGCGATTTCCAGTAGCCGGTTTCTTCGATCATCTGGTTGGCATTCCCTTCCCTGTTATATAGGAAACGGCGTTGCAGGTTCATCACCTTATTACCATTCACCGCCTGCAGCGATACGGTGAGGTCAAATCCTTTGTAGCGAAATTCATTGGTGAGTCCCCAGATGAATTTCGGGAAATAGCTGCCGATATCCGTTCTGTCGCTTGCGTCTATTTTCTTATCGCCTGTTACGTCAATGAATTTACGGTCGCCGGGTTTGGTGCTGGCATAATGCGGATAGGCATCTATTTCCGCCTGGTTTTTAAACACGCCGCCATTTACATAACCATAGTAGCTGCCAATGGGCGAACCTACCTGGGTGATATACAACTGCGAGATGGTACCATTACCGCCATCGGAAATGATGGGCGCATTATTGGCGCCCAGCTGCAGCACTTCGTTTTTGTTGGAGGCAATATTAAAGCTGGTATTCCAGGTAAGAGCACCGGTGAAGTTGCGGGTAGTTAAACCAAATTCCACACCGGAGTTACGCACCTTGCCTATATTTTTCAACGCTTTGCCAAAGCCGGAACTGAGCGGCACCGGTACTTCCAGCAACAGGTTGGAAGTGGTGGCGCGGTAGTAATCAGCGCTAAGGTAAATCCGGTTTGCCAGCAATCCTATATCCAGGCCGGCATTAAGCTGCACCGTTTTTTCCCAGGTAAGATCAGGGTTGGCCGGCTGTGCCAGTCCTACCCCATTCACAGCGGTACCGCTGCCGTTGCCCAGCACATAACCATTAGAGGCCAGCAGGTCGTACGCAGCATAGTTGGCAATCTGGAAATTACCGGATGTACCATAACTTACCCTGGCTTTCAGTTCAGAAACAGCTTTTACTTTAAAGAACGATTCGTTGCTGATAAGCCATCCGCCTGATACCGCGGGGAAATAACCCCATTTATTATTGGCGCCGAAACGGGAAGATCCATCGCTGCGGATACTGGCAGACACAAAATATTTATCAGCGTAGTTATAGTTGATCCTTCCCAGGTAAGAAAGCAGCGACCATTGTGATTCGGTGGAAGTACCGCTGGTAATGGTAGCCGCATTCAGCGTTTGTACGGCATCGTTAGGGAAGCCGGTACCATAGGTTTCGTTGGCTTTGGTGGTGTTCTTCTGCGAAGTATACCCCGCCAGCGCATCGAAATGGTGTTTATCGCCGATGCTGAACCGGTAGTTCAGCGTGTTTTCCCATAGCCAGTTCACAGACAACGCTGTTTGTGCCGATCCCTTGGGAATAGTAGGCGCTCCCTGCTGAATGGGCTTATAGGTTCCCAGTGTGGAAGGACGGAAATAATTCCTGCTGAAATGATTGATATCTGTACCAAAAAAGGTTTTAAATGTCAGCCCTTTGATGATTTCATACTCCGCCCAGGCGCTGCCGAGGTTACGCACATGATCCAGCTTATCCTTGATCTGCGTAGCCAGCGCTACAGGGTTTTCACCACCTGAGTAACCATAAGCCCAAAGATTTTGCCGGTTGGTAGCCAGCGATCCATCGGGATTATACACCGGGAATACCGGCGATGCTTTCAATGCATTACTGAGTATACCATCAAACGTCCATGGCCCTTCACTGTTGATCAGGTCGTAATGATCAAAGGTAGGGTTAACGGTAACGCCTATCTTTAAACGGGAAGTAAGCGCCGCGTTGAAGTTGGCTCTCAGCCCGTACCGTTTGTAGCCGGAACCCAGGATGATGCCCTGCTGATCCAGGTAGTTACCGGAAATGTAGTACTGGAATTTATCGCTACCACCGGAAGCTGATAAGGTATGGTTCTGGATAGGCGCTGTTCTGAATAATGCGTCCTGCCAGTCGGTATTGGTAAGACCTGCATCCCCTGCCAGGTAAGGCAGTGTTTCCGGCGCTACCTGGAAGTTGGAATTACCCCTGGTAGCATTATTATCGGTAACGCTGCCGGAAGGATTGAAATCAAGGTAAGCGTTGTTCTTCGCATCAAAACTGAACCTGGACCACTGGTAGGCATCCATCAGCTTTATTTTTTTGCTCACCTGTTGAAAGCCGGCGTACATGTTATATCCAAAGGAAGGAAGGCCGCTGGTTTTTCCTTTTTTAGTAGTGATAAGCACTACCCCGTTGGAGGCACGGGAACCGTAAATAGCGGCGGATGATGCGTCCTTAAGAATGTCTATAGAAGCAATATCATCGCTGTTCAAAGTGCTGAGCGGATCAGGGGATTTCTGGAAAGATGCCTGCCCTGTGATGTTTACCATATCTGTGGCTCCCTGTAAATTCTTCAGGTCGTTCGACAATGGGATCCCGTCTATCACATACAGCGGATCAATGCCTGCGGAAATAGAGTTTAAACCGCGGATCCGTACACTGATGCTACCTCCCGGCGCACCGGTGTTTTGCAGCACCTGTACGCCCGGTACCTTACCGGCAATAGCCTGTTCAAAGCTCGTTACCGGCTGATCTTTCAGATCAGCGGCACGCACGGAAGCAACGGCGCCGGTAATTTCCCTGCGGCGTTGCACGCCATAGCCTACTACCACCACCTGGTTAAGGGAAGAACTGGATTCTTTCAGAACAACAGCCACCGGCTGATGCTCCTGCAACGTAATATGCTCCAGTTCCGCAGGTTCGTAACCGATAGAAGTGAACCGGAAACTGTAAGGAACGCCCGCCACCAGGTCCGGAAAGCGGAAAGTACCACCCGCATTGGTTTGTGTGGATACGGTGGCGCCAGATGTTTCATTCCTCGCGGTTACAGATACCCCCGGTAATCCTTCGTGCTTCTCGTTCTGCACGGTACCGGTAACGCCTGTACGCTTTTCCTGCGCCTGCAGGAATAAAGGGCTGAATAGCAGGAGGAGTAACAAGGCGCTCCTCCATTTTTCTTTTAAAGAACGGATGTAAAAAGAGTCCATAGGTGCTTTTTGGGGCCCTCTGCAGGTTGTTGCCATGCCTGCAACAGCGCAGGCTGCATATGCCTGCTGGTTTCCAGGGCCATGTGATAAAACAATTACAACTGATTGGCTGATGACGCGATATTAGATTTTCAGTTTACAACGTTAAAAGTAGTAACAAGTTTTTAGTCCACCAAATCAATAGACTAATATACGCGAAGTTATTTTATGGTAGATAAATTTATCCTGGTGGAACCAGTGGCCCGGTTTACGCTACGGAAGCCATTGTCCGGAAATGAACACTTCCCGCCGGAAAGCGGACAACCTGCGTTAGTTTTTATTACATTAACCCCTGATAACCAATAAAAGGAAGACTGGCATTTTCTTAGTACCGGGAACAGCCATAATAACACGATATGTTAGGCAACCAGTTCAAAATCGCGTGGCGGAATTTCCGCAAGCACTTTACACATAGCCTGTTAAACCTGGTGGGACTCACCATGGGCCTCACCGGTTGTTTTTTTATTACGCTGTATATAAACGATGAATACAGCTACGACCGCTGGATACCGGGCCACGAACAGGTATACAGGGCCGGCCTGGATGTAAAAACGCAGGATAACGATATGATTTCGTTTGCCGCCACCTCCGGTTTTCTCCGGCAGGCGGTAATGGGGTATCCACAGGTACAATCTGCTGTAAGGGTGTTTGAATATGGCGCTAATACTGCCGTTAGCAGCGACAATAGCGGCGTCATAAAATTTAATGAAAAAGGCATCTACTTTGCCGACAGTACTTTACTGGAAGTGCTCCCCTACCCTTTACTGGCCGGCAATATCCGCACCGCCCTCAACGATGCGGATGGCATTATGCTAACAGCTGAAAAAGCAGAAAAATATTTCGGGAGAGAGAACAATGCAAGCAACTATCTCAATAAAATATTAACGATCAATAACAAAAATTACCGGGTAACCGGGGTACTGAAAAACGTGCCATTCAATACTTATTTCCGGCCTGATTTTATTATTTCTACCGTAAGCGTAAAGAACGAAGAATGGTTCAGGCGTAACATGGAAAACTGGCATGGCACCATGACCCAAACCTTCATTAAATTACAGCCTGGCGTAAACTGGCAGGCCTTTGAAAAGCAGATTGCGAAAATTGCTTACCAGTATGTAGGAGATGAAATAAAGGCTAACGGGCAGGTGTACACGAACTTCCTTCAGCCGCTTGTATCTATACACCTTCATTCAAACCTCCGCTATGAACTAAGCAAAAACAGCGATATACTGTACATAAGAATATTATCGTTCGTGGCCTTGTTCATCCTGCTCATTGCCGGCATTAATTTCATTAACCTCGCCACGGCTACTGCAGGCAGCCGGGCCAAAGAAGTAGGTGTAAGAAAAGTGATAGGCGCCAACCGTTCGCAACTGGTGCTGCAATTTATGATAGAGGCCCTGATGATGAGTGTTATTGCATTTATGGCTGCAATAGTTTTAATCATAATCCTGTTGCCTGTTTTCAACAACATCGCAGATAAAAGCTTTACTACTGCACAGTTATTCCGGCCCCGCTTCATCGCTGCCGGTATTGGCATCAGTATGGGAATCGGGCTACTGGCAGGCATTTACCCCGCTATCATTCTCTCTGGCTTCAATCCTATGCGCATCATGCAGCGGCGCGGTGCACAGAGAAAAACACATTCGCTGCGCAATGTGCTGGTGGTAACGCAGTTTTGCATCTCTATCCTGCTGATCGTTGCTACCATGGTGGTATACCGGCAGCTGCAGTTTATGAAAAACTTCAACCTTGGCTTCGACCAGTCGCAGGTACTGGTAATACCTGTTAACGGCCCCGAGGCAGGCGACAAGAAAAAAGCACTGCTGGAAAAATTCCGGGAGCAGGCGGATGTAATGGCTGTAAGTGCCTCCAGTAGTATACCTGGACAAGAATTTGGCAATAACCTCTTCCAGTTGAAAAGTGACCGCACAAAGCAAACCGATATGAGGCTATTGTCGGCAGACACCCAGTTTTTCCGCACCTATAACATACAACTGCTGGCTGGCAGGTTTGTAAATATGTCGCCGGATACCAGCCAGAAAAGCGGTGATATCATGATCAACGAAGCAGCCCTCCCTTTCTTTGGCTGGAAAAAACCGGAAGACGCACTCGGACACGAATTTTATTATGGATGGGGTACGGTATGCGGCGTTTACAAGGATTTTCATTTCACTTCCCTGCAACGTGGGGTAACGCCGCTCGCTATTTTTTATAATCCCGGCTGGCTGAATTATATCAGCATAAAGATGAATACCCATAATGCCACGGCTACAGTGGCCAGGCTGGAAAAAGTATGGCAGTCGGTAGTGCCCTCGGCTTCCTTCGATTACTTTTTCCAGGATGAGGCATTTAACCGCCAAAGCACCTGGCACTACCCGGTGTCGGACTACCACGGCATGCGCCGGGAGATGTACCGCACCACTGTGGTGGGCGAAGTACCGAGCCGCTG
>JBCNPS010000521.1:0-5423 GCA_039593235.1 Chitinophaga sp.
AACGACAGAATCAAATTAAAACTAAACGGCTTGAGTCCAATACAATATCGAACTCAAGCCGCCTAATCAAAAAAAGTCTAAACTTTAGGGTGCACTACATATATCCGCTTATATCTCCCTTAGTTTCTATAACTCACAAATAAAATCAGTGAAATCAGCGAAATCATCAAAATCAGTGAGTCAGACAAAATCCGCGATCCTACGCAGCAGCGGTTTGCGCTTTCTTTTTAGCGGTTGGCGCTGTTTTCTTTTTCCGGCCTTTGCCCCACCAGATGATAAAGCCGGTAATGGGTAAAGTAGCGCCTATCAGGCTGGCGAAGAACGCCATGAACTTGCCGGGCAAACCAAGAACGCTGCCTACATGGATATCGTAGTTCATACGCCGGAGTTTGGAACCAAAGTCGCCTTCTGCAAACGGTTCATCATACAGTTTATTGCCGGTAAGCGGCTGCAGTGTATGCTGGTCGAATGTATACCGCTGAAGGTTAAAATACTGTCCTTTTGTGGGGTATACGATCACCAGGATAGAAGAGGTGGCTTTGGCAGTGTCCGGAAAAGACATGTAAAAGCCGGCCGACTCAGGATGTTTGCCTATGGCGGTTTTCCAGGCTACATCCATTTTCTGGCCCAGGTTATCGTAATGTTTTTTACCGGCCTGGAGAGAGTCTGATTTCAACTCCATGAACTGCGGCAATGTTTTCCCACCGGAGGTGGCCCAATACAGCCCTTTACTCCACCATTCCAGTCCATACACCATACCGGTAACGGCTATAGCAAAAAGCACCAGCAGCGCATAAAAGCCCAGCACGTTATGCAGATCATAGTTAACACGTTTGAAGCTGGCGCCCCATTTTATTTTAAAGCTCTGGTTACGGGTACTTTTAGTCCATTTCTTTGGCCACCACAACACAAGCCCGCTGATGAGCGTAATCACGAAGATCAGGGTACTGTAGTTTACAATAGGGCGTCCTATCTTAAACGGCAGCCACAGGAAACGGTGCCCGTTAAGCACCCACCTAAAAAAACTGACTTCTCCTTCTTTACGGTTTACTTTACTGATCACAGCGCCGGTGTAGGGATCCAGCTTCAGGGTAGATCCTCCTCTCCTGCCGCCGATATTGGCTTCTACCGCTTTTCCTTCTTTATATAACACGTATCCCAATGATTTACCGGGATATTCCCTGGCGGTTACTTCCATGATCTTTGAAGGGGTGATCAATGGTTGCGCTTTTACCGGGATATTTGACTCAGGTTCCGTCCAGCTGGTAATTTCCTCGTTGAATACGTAAATACACCCGGTAACGCAAACGATCACCACAACAATACCGGAAGCAATGCCCAGCCACAGATGCAGCCAGGCAGAGATGCGATAGAACAGCGACCGGGAACCGGGTTTCTTCCCGGTCGTTTTCTTTGAATTTGCATTCATATTTTTCTGTATAAAAATGATATCAATATTCCACTTTGGTGATGGCGGTAATTTTCCCGCCTTCCACTGTAAGTCCTAATGAAGCTGTAGCCGTTGCTATGTCTATTTTATATACCCAGCTTCCTGTGGTAGTATTCAGGCCAACAAAACCTGTTTTACCATCTTCAGAAAGTGTGTTGTTATTATATGCAGCAGAGGTGGATGTAATCTCCGCCGGGCCGCCAGTTATCCAGGTAAAGGTTTTGGTGTTCACGTTAGCCAATGCCATTTTCAGGTTACCTTTCACGGCGCCTGCTGTTTCATACATCATTAACAGGAACACGTTATCTCCCAGGTAAGTATGCGTGGAAATATGATGCCCGCCGGAGGCTTCCTGTATATTGAAGAAATAGCTCTTATCAAATGCTGTTGTACCGTTTGGAATTTTCACGATGGCAGATGGTTTGGTAGTAGTTACCACACCCGAGTTGGTGGCAGCAGAAGAAGAAAAACCATAGGCATCACCATTTTCCGTTACCGACAAACCGTTGCTGAAATAATTGCCCAGGTAGCTGGTGCGGTTATCGCGGATCACTTTTTCCAGGTCCAGCTCAGGATAGGAAAATACCGCCACCCAGCTGCTGTCGGGGTATGCGGTACCAAATGCATCGTTACAGCAGCCTTTGATGCTCATATAGGGCGCAAACACTTTGTTACCTACCTGTGTAGCCCAGGTGAAGTGGGCTCTTTCCCCATTGGCGGCCAGCTTCACGATGTTGATACTATCGCGGCCCACTATCCTTGATTTCAGCGCATCAATACGATACATACCGGCTGTTTCATTAGCGCCGCTCCTGGGTACTTTAATCAGTAGCAGTTCATCATTTACTTTAGTGAACACCTGCACGGTTTCTGTCTGAAATTCGGAAGATTTCACCAGTTTGCCAGCAGGACTGAACCTGTAAGTGGTTACGGCGCCGGGGTTTCCCTGTCCGTACAGCAAACTGAAAAAGCGACCTTTGTGTGTCATATAGTACCGGTAGGAACCATCCTGTTCTTTACCGTTACCTGCGGTGCTGATAGTGCCCTGATCCAGCCTGTCCGCCGTGAGGAGGATATCCGCGATACCGGTTGTTCCAATAGGCGTTACCGTTACCACGTATTTTGAAAGTCCCTGAAATTCACCTTCCGTAAAAGTTTCGTCTAACATATCTTCTTTATCGCATGATATTCCCAGCAGCGCCATACTGCATGCAAGGAATAAAAGCTTACTGATTTTTCTCATCACGATGTATTGAAAAATTGAATGATTGATGATTACTTGCTGATAAAGTATCTCAGCTTGGCATAAAACGCGCGGCCAGGTTTCTGTAAAGTAAAGTTGTCGTACAGCCGGTTGTCCACCAGGTTCTTACATTCTACCGATACATTATATCTGCCGTTAGCCAGGCTGTACACCAGGTTCACATCCTGGCAAAACTGCCGCGGGATTTCCAGCTTCTCTTCCGCCTGGCCGGGCCAGGAGAGATAGTAGGCATGTACATAGAGGAAGTTGTAGCCCAGGGTAAGATTATTTCCTTTTTTGAATACGTTCTTAAAGAAGAGAGAGGCATCTGCATTACCAAAAAGATAAGGCATGTTGGGAATGCGGTCGCGGTACAACGGGCTCCTGTTCTTTTGCCCGTCTTCAAATTCCGTATTGTTGCGCAGGTTCTGGTAAGTAAGGTTTACACCGGCGGTGAACAGTTGCCTGAAAGAGTATCTTACTTCACCATCCAACCCCATATTGGTTACAGCAGCGAGGTTGCCGTTTGTTTGCTTGGTTTGGTTAGGATTCAGCATAGGACGGATAAAGTCTTTTGCATCACGGTAAAGGAAATTGGCATCAAAGCTGAAGCGGTGATCTTCGCGGATATGCGCCTGGTAATTTACACCGAAGTTGAAGTTATTGCTGGTTTCCGGTTTCAGGTCGGTATTTCCTTCCAGGTTGATCATATCTCCGAAAAGCTCCTCCGTTTCCGGCAGGCGGTAACTTTTTTCATAAGAGGTTTTCAGCTGCAGCGCCGGTAACAGGAAGTACGTGGTAGCAATACCATAACCCAGTTTATTGAATGTTGTTTCCAATGCCCTGTAAGCTACATCACCCCAGTTACCACTAGGATTATAGCTTTGTGAGAAGCGGTTCCGCTGTGCGTAATTCTTAACAAAAACGGAGGTATTCCACTTATCGCTGTAGTCGAACTTATACCCGAGGCCAAGAATATTTTTACTTACTTTCTTTGGCTGGTCGTATTTTTCATCTACAGGAAACAGTTCATCTTTTCCTTTACGATTGAAGGTGTTATATACGTCGTTCAATACAAAGGAATGATGATCATTTATTTTATAGCTAAGGTTAGCGGTGCCGATACCATTGTTGTTGCTGAATTTATACATAGAGCGCTCCCTTTCTGCGCCGTTGTTCGGCTCATATTGCTGAAACCAGTTATAGCGGCGGTTCACGGTATCAATATTTTGCTCGTGGCCAAAGTTGTAGTTACCTGTCAGGCTGAAGTTCAGTCCTTTTACAAACAGGTCTTTCACCTGGTACTTCACACTTGGCATAATGATATCGCCCCTGCGGTGCCAGTTCCCGAATACGCTTACCATCCTTGCACCGGTTTGGATTTCTGCGTAGTTCTGCCCCATGGTAATACCGAAGAGCAGCTTATCCGCATATTTTTTCCCCACCACGCCTACATTGGCGATGATGGTTTCGTTATGATAGGTATCGTGAAACCTTTTTACCCATTGACGCGGGTAGTACTCACCTGTTTTAAGGTCTGCTACGTTTACCCGTACCCGGTAGTTGTTATCTGAGTAGTTCTGGAATGCGTTCACCTGCACCGTAAAACCTGATTTGGCGGTATATCCTGCATTCAGCGTGGAACGATGCGTATTGAAGGAACCGAATGAGTAAGAGGCGTCGAGGTAGCTGTGCTGGTTGTTGCCGGTAACAATATTGATAGCGCCGCCTAACGCATCGGAGCCAAGCCAGATAGGCACTACGCCTTTATATACTTCTACTCTTTCCGCGAGGTTGATGGGAATATTATTCAGCTGGAAAGAAGAGCCGAAGTTATCCATGGGCACACCATCAAGGAAAAATTTCACCTGGCGGCCGGTAAAGCCATTGAGGGAAAAATTCATGCGGGAGCCGAGGCCGCCGTCTTCCCGCACACGGATACCGGAAACACGGTCCAGTGCATGCGACAGGTCGAGGGTGGAGTTATAGAGTTTCTTTGCATCGATGGCGGTTACGTTATAAGCCTGGCGGTTTACTTCCTGGCTGGCGGAGCGCCCTATTACCGATACCGTGTTAATTTCACTGATGGATTTTTCAATGGTGATGTTCAGCATTTTTTCTTCGCCCGCTTTTACATCAAAGGATTGTTCTTTTGTTTTAAAGCCTACAGCGGAAACAGTCACAATATGTTTACCGGGGTGTACATTCCGGATACTGAAAAATCCATCTGTATTGGAAATAGCGTTAGCGCTGGTATGATGCAGCTTCACCGAGGCGCCTGGTATGGGAGAGCCGGATGCATCTTTTAAATAACCGCTGATCACCGCATTACTTGCCTGTTGGCCAAAGCTAAAAACAGCAAGGGATAATAGGATGCTGGTCAGCAAAAGTTTTCTGATATACATTTTTAAAACAGCTTTATTGAAACGATGTGCAGGCAAAGGCATCCCGTATCCCGCGGGCGTCCCTGCGGAATAGGCCTGTGTCCTTATTTTCTCTGTTTGTATGCCTGTGAAAAAACGAATCCCGTAGCATGGTCACCGGGTATTCAGCATACAGAATACTATAGGTATCTGATCTGTTGCAAAAGTAGGGCTATATCTTTCAAAGGGTTTTCGATATCGGGAAATTTTCGGCGGGTTAAATTTTCCGCATTGCGTGGAGTTTGTCTGACGCGGAGTTTGTCTGACTCAGGATTACGCTGATTATGCTGATTAGCTTGATTTGATC
>JBCNPS010000522.1:0-5411 GCA_039593235.1 Chitinophaga sp.
GAAAGCCTTGATCAGCTTGATACGGGTCATCTCCGGTTTGATCACTTCGTCGATATAGCCCTTCTCTGCCGCCAGGTAAGGGTTGGCGAACCTTTCCGTATAATCGGCCACCAGTTCATTCATACGGGCTTCGGGATCGGGAGAGGCGTCAATTTCTCTTTTGAAGATGATTTCCACGGCTCCTTTGGCGCCCATTACAGCGATTTCGGCCTGTGGGAAAGCGAAGTTAAGATCTGCCCCAATGTGTTTGGAGTTCATTACGCAGTAAGCGCCGCCGTAGGCTTTGCGGGTGGTAACGGTGAGCTTGGGCACGGTGGCTTCGCTGAGTGCGTACAATAGTTTGGCGCCGTTGGTAATGATACCGTTCCATTCCTGGTCGGTACCGGGCAGGAAACCGGGTACATCTACCAGTACCAGCAGGGGAATATTGAATGCATCGCAGAAGCGGGTAAAGCGGGCGCCTTTCACGGAAGCATGGATATCCAGCACGCCGGCCAGGTGAGCCGGCTGGTTAGCTACTATACCGATGCTTCTGCCGGCAATGCGGGCAAAGCCCACGATCATGTTTTCCGCAAAATTTTTATGTACTTCAAAGAAGCTGCCGGCGTCGGTGATCTGTTCGATCGCTTCTTTCATGTCGTATGGCTGATTGGGATGACCGGGGATCAGCGTGTTAAGGGCCTCCCTGGTTTCATTGCCCGGCTCGTAAGGGTATACCGGCGCTGTTTCTTCACAGTTTTGCGGTATATAGCTCAGGAGCTGTTTGATATACTGGATACATTCTATTTCATTGGCGCAGGCAAAATGGGTTACGCCGCTTTTGGAGGCATGTGTTTGGGCGCCGCCCAGTTCTTCTGAAGTCACTTCCTCATGGGTAACGGTTTTTACCACGTTAGGCCCGGTCACAAACATATAGGAGGTTTGCTCCACCATCATAATGAAGTCGGTGATAGCGGGAGAATATACGGCGCCGCCGGCGCAGGGGCCCATAATGGCGGAGATCTGCGGGATCACGCCGGAGGCCCTGGTGTTGCGGTAAAAGATATCGGCATAGCCGCCAAGACTCACCACGCCTTCCTGGATGCGTGCGCCGCCGCTATCGTTCAGGCCAATAAGGGGGGCGCCGTTTTCCATAGCCAGGTCCATGATCTTGCAGATCTTACGGGCATGTGGTTCGGATAAACTACCGCCATATACGGTGAAGTCCTGTGAAAAAACATAAGTGAGCCGGCCGTGGATGGTGCCGTAACCCGTTACTACGCCGTCGCCGAGAAACTGCTCCTGGTCGGCCGTGAGCCCGCGGTTGCGGTTGGTGACCAGCATATCCAGTTCTTCAAAGGAGCCCTCGTCCATCAGCAGCTGTATCCTTTCGCGGGCGGTGAGCTTACCTTTTTTATGCTGGGAAGCAATACGTACATCTCCTCCGCCAAGCATTGCTTCGGCGATCTTTGCCTGTAGTTCTTCTAGTTTATCCATATGCTAAAAATCAAGAGTAAAGCTAAAAATAAAAGGATCCCTTTCAGAAAAGGAATCCTTAAATGTATGATATTTTGGAATGTAAATGTTTGTCAGGGAATGTTGTAAGGTATTTTCGGGGTAGCGATGGTATCACTGTAATTCCCGGCGTTATCGCGGATGAATACCAGGAAATGGATGCTATCGTTCAGGCTCTGGTAAGTTCTGAAGTCCTGGGTTTCAAGTAATATAGCTACTTCTGCTTTAACGCTGTTCCCCCTGTTGGCGCCGATTTCAGGCATACGTCTTACAATATAAAAGGTGTCCTGGATCTTGGTGTCATAAATAGGGGCTATCTGCAAGGTATCTTCTATATCACCGTCCCCGTCCTGCACGTTGAGCGTAACGAACATGTCCTGGATATTGACAGACACGCTGTCCACCGAATATCCTTTAAAGCTGAGAATAGGCTTGGTGCCTATTTTATCCTTTTTACAGGCATAAAATAATCCCGCCAGCAGGAACAAAAACAGAATCTTCTTCATAAAACAAACCTACATTAATTTAGGAAATATACAAATATTCAGTTATCGCCATCCATCTATACCAAAACGTTTTTTTGTAACAATTGTTACTTACTGCTGATAGATTTATTCTTCTCCCTAACTTTGTGCGATTTTAAACTGAGCTTTACATGACCGCCGTATCACCGGAACATATATTTTCATTAACCGAAAGTGGGCTGGAAGCCGCTGCCCTTGAGCTGTTTCAGTACCAATACCGGGAAAATGACCTGTACAGGGCCTATACGGATGCCCTGCGCATCCGGCCTGCATCGGTGAAAAGCATACTTGAAATTCCCTATCTCCCCATACAGTTTTTCAAATCGCACACCGTGGTATGCGGACAATTCACCCCTGAACTGATCTTCGAAAGCAGCGGTACCACCCAAACGGTGAACAGCCGTCACCTGGTGAAGCATTCCGCTATCTATACCCAAAGCTTTATGACCGCCTTTGAGCAGTTTTACGGCCCGGTAAGCGATTATGTGGTGGTGGGGCTGTTACCTTCCTACCTGGAGCGGCAGCATTCCTCGCTGGTACGGATGGTGCAGGAAATGACCCTCCGCAGCGGGCATGAGGAAAGCGGTTTTTATTTATACGAGCATGATAAGTTGTTCCGGCAGTTACAGGCACTGGAAGCGCGGGGGCAAAAGGTGCTACTGATCGGCGTTACCTTCGGGCTCCTGGATTTTGCAGAGCAGTATACCCTTTCCCTGGAAAACACCATTGTTATGGAAACGGGGGGAATGAAGGGAAGGAGGGAGGAATGGACCCGCGAGGAAGTACATGCCTTCCTGAAAGAACGGCTGGGCGCCACCTGTATCCATGCGGAATATGGTATGACGGAACTGTTATCGCAGGCCTATTCCAGTTGCGATGGGTTGTTTGAAACACCTCCCTGGATGAAAGTACTGCTGCGGGATGAAAATGACCCTTTCCAGCTCTCCGCCGGTAAAGGAGCAGGCGTAATGAACGTTATTGACCTTGCCAATATTTACTCCTGTGCATTCATTGCCACAGACGACATTGGCCGTATGCATGCCGATGGCCGGTTTGAAGTACTGGGCCGCCTGGATAATTCCGCCCTCCGGGGATGTAGCCTGATGGTTAGTTAGTATGTCAGATTTGTTTAATGTATTTATTCCTCGTCCATTGCGGCGAGATGCAGGAGCGCCGGTAATTTCCCCGGATCATGCATAATGGTGGAAAGCGACGACATATAAGGGAAGGAGTGATGGTCCATCCCGAATTTATTCAGCAGGTATACATCCAGTTGTTCGGGAGAGGTATGCCCCTGTATATAATCGCCGAGGTAAAAGAGGAAGCGTTGTCTTTCCTTTTCAGACAATAACACCAGCGCTACCTTGTCTTTCAGGCTATTGTGCTGGCCCGACCGGAAAATCTTCAGCGCCTGTTTATAATGCGCTATGGTCATTTCTTCTGCGGAAGCAGGCAGCAATTGTGTACAGAAATAATCTACCGCTATATCATCAAAGAAGCCGGCTCCTTCATCCACGTCCGGCTCATTGTGCCAGGTGGCCCATTGGATCAGCTGTTCCACGGTGATATAACCGGTAAGCATTGCTTCCAGTTGGTGCATAACTCCTTCACGGGTAGGGGTGGTGTCTGAAGCATGGGAAATAGCAGCTACGATATCCTGGTAATAATGTTCATTGATTTCACTGGCAGTTTGGAACAGCAGCCTGCTCACTTCAGTGTTTGAATCTTCTCCGGCCTTTTGTTGCAGTGGGGATACACTGCGTAATTCATCTATTACTTCCTGTCTTGTTTTAGTACCACGCAAATATGCCTTTAATAAGGTTACAAAGTAAACGGACGTTACAGGCGACATTTCATTTTTCATGGGCCGAGTATTTCATATTTCATTGGGTACAGGTCAAAAATAGGATAAAATGCTGAATAGTAGACAAGGGTTTCCCGCCATTTACCATCCTGTCCTTACCGGTTATCCGCCTTTAACATTTTTTTGGGTTGCCGGGAAAACTAAAACAGGTAAATTTCCGTAAGCTTTCTACTACATACGCAAAACCAGGATATGCGGGCAGAAGCTTTTCAAACAACGGTATCATCATCATCAATGACAACCTGTAATCCAAAAGAATGGGTGAAGTTATACGCAGAAGATTTGTTTAAATTTGCGTGTAGCAAAGTATCAGATACAGCACTGGCACAGGACCTGGTACAGGATACTTTCCTTAGCGGGCTGCAGGCCATGGCAACTTTCCGGGGCGATAGCAGTGAAAAAACCTGGCTGACCGCCATCCTGAAAAATAAAATAACAGACCATTACCGTAAGTCCGGTAAAATTGTGTTAACATTAGACAGTATAACGACGCACGGCAACGATCCTGATCCACACCATATCTACTTTAACGAAAAAGGACACTGGCGCCGGGAAATGGCCCCCAAAGCCTGGAAACAGGATAGCAACGACCCATCAGAACAGGGAGAATTTTTCCGGATCTTACGCACCTGTATAGCTAAACTGAGCGGCATAGGAAAAACCATCTTTCAGCAGAAATATTTAGAGGAAAAAAAATCGGCAGACATCTGTAAGGATATGGCCATTACCACGTCTAACTACTGGGTTATTATTCACCGGGCCAAATTGCAATTAAGGGCCTGCCTGGAAAAAAACTGGTTCAGTAATTGACATGGAACATCACTTACACACTTTAATGCCTTGTTGTAAGGACGCTACCCTGCTGGTAGAACAACAGCTGCATCAGCCGTTGTCGCGTTGGCAGCGCATAGGGCTGAAGTTGCACCTGCTGTATTGCCATTACTGCCGGCGGTATGCGAAACAAAGCAGGGCCATAGACAAACACCTGCGCCAAATGGCGGCAGAAAATGCAGCATTGGACGAAGCCGTGAAACGCCAGTGGGAAGTGCTGATAGCAGCGGAACTGGAAAAATAATTGAACTGCCTGTAAGGATTCTCTAATCACCACGTCTACCTCTCAAATACATATTTTTTCACCAGTTTTTTAAATTTAAAAAGATGAAAAACAACAATCCTATCAGCAAAAAAGTACTGTTTTCCGGCTCTCTTGTTGCCGGTGCTATCCTTGGTATGGCTGCATTACAGGTAACTGCAAAACCCGCAGGTTATACTAACCTGGGCTCCGGAGCTGCAGTAAGAAACGCATTAACCGGCGCTTCCGGCCACACTGCCAATGCTATTGAACTGGCTTGCGGCGCCAAAAAGGACAGCACTACTGCAGGTAAGTCAAAAGAAGGCAAATGCGGCCAGGGTAAATGCGGTGAAGGAAAATGTGGTGATAAAAAAGGCAAGAAAGGGGATAAGCACAAAAAAGACAGCACCAAATCCGGTAATTAATTTTCCAGATAAAGTAAAGGCCGGTGAGGTAC
>JBCNPS010000523.1:0-5380 GCA_039593235.1 Chitinophaga sp.
GTCCTGTATGGAGCGTGCTAAATGCCTGTAAAGAGGCGTTTGTAAAAGCCGGGAAAATATTGTTACTTTCCGTTGCATTTATAAGAATGCAGACTGTAAAAAAATCTGATGTATGATCATGAACAGAAAAAGCCTGAAACTGGTAGCGTTATTTGCCATGTTGGGCACTGCGGCTTTTGCACAGAATACAACCGATGCCGATGCCGCGGCAAAAGAAAAGAAGCAGCGTGAAGAACTGATGAAACAGGACTGGGCCTGTTTAAAATGTTTCGAGGAAGCGAACACCCAGGTGGCCGCTCCGAAACCCGGGGAACAGCGCGTGGTTTTCATGGGAAATTCCATCACCATCGGGTGGAGCCGACTGAACCCGGAATTTTTTGAAGGCAAATCATATATCAACCGGGGTATCAGCGGACAAACAACCCCGCAGATGCTGATCCGCTTCCGGCCGGATGTAATCAACCTGAAACCCAAAGTGGTGGTGATCCTTGCGGGTACCAACGATATTGCGGGAAATACCGGCTATACGCCTGTGGAAACAATTTTCGGCAATATTGTATCCATGACCGAACTGGCGAAGGCCAACGGCATCAAAGTGGTATTATCATCTGTATTGCCTGCATTTGATTATCCATGGCGCAAAGGACTGGAACCCGTAGGGAAGATCGCAGACCTGAATCAGCGTCTTAAAGATTATGCCGCTAAAAATAATTGTGTGTACCTTGATTATTACACTGCTATGGCAGATGAAAGGAAAGGGCTGAAAGCGGAGCTGACAACTGATGGCGTACATCCCAACAAAGCGGGTTACCTGGTAATGGGACCATTGGCAGAAAAAGCAATAGCCACCGCATTAAAAAAGAAATAAATTGAAAACACTTTCATCCATTTTTGCAGGGATCCTGGCGCTGGTAACCGGTGTAGTGGCTGCACAACAGCCCCTTTCCGCCAGGCTGGATTCCCTGCTGGACACCAAAAGCCCCCGTGAGTTCAATGGCGTGGTACTGATTATGCAGCATGGTAAAACATTGTATGAGAAAAGCCATGGCTACGCCAACCGTGAAACCAAACAGGCCCTGAACATCAATGATCCGTTCATTATTATGTCTGTTACCAAGCAGATCACTGCCGTACTGGTATTGCGGGAAGTGGAGAAAGGACACCTGCAATTGCAGCAAACACTGCATA
Organism: Chitinophaga sp.; assembly: GCA_039593235.1. Taxonomy (GTDB): domain Bacteria; phylum Bacteroidota; class Bacteroidia; order Chitinophagales; family Chitinophagaceae; genus Chitinophaga. Next base: position 1,189 of record JBCNPS010000523.1, read on the forward strand.
CCTGTCTTCCTGACATTAAAGACAGCTGGGCCGACAGCATCACCATTCACCAGCTGCTGAGTCATACTTCCGGCGTCCGGTGGTTTGATGTACCGCTGGCTTTTCCCCCGGGAACACAATACGCCTATTCCAATTTTGGTTACTCCCTGCTGAAATCCGTACTGGAGCACACTACCGGCAAAGCCTATACGGAATTGGCGGAAGCGCTCTTTAAAAAATATGGCATGAAGCATTCCGGTATCACCGGTCATCTGCATGCTGTACAGGGATACCGTGAAACCCCGTCTGGTAGCCTGGAAGCGTGTACTGACACCATCCCCGACTGGCACTATGCCGGAGCGGGAGTAGTATCTACAGCGCGTGACCTGGTACGGTGGAATGAACTGTTGTATGGCGGGAAGTTGCTGAAAGACAGTACCTACCAGCTGATGACGCATGCCTGGCAGCACCGGCAGCACACGGTATACGGTACCATGGGAACCGGCTACGGTATTGTGCTTAGCGACGATAAGCAGGAGATGGGCCACACTGGTTATATGACGGAGCTTGGTTTTACGCTGATCAACTTTTATTACCCGGCTACCCGCACCAGTCTCATAGTAATGGAGAATGTAGGTTATAAGGAAGCCGATATACCCAGGGCTTATGCCTTTGAAAGAAGTATCCGGGAAATATTACTGCCGTATGTTATAAAGCAGCAATAACAGGCGTTTACATAATTCCACTGCGACAATATGTTATTTTTTTGTTGTAGTATGTTCTTATTCAGATATTTTGTTGTAGTTTCATTACTCACCAAAGAAAAGGAGGTATTCATGCTATCTACAGAATATTCATGGACACCTAAGGTTAATTTAGTTTAACCCGGGCGGCTCCATAAGAGAATCTGTTAACGCTTTGGCGTTAAAGGCATCCTGGCTAAGCCGGGATGCCTTTTTCTTTGGTAGATGCCAGAGGCAATGCCGAAGCCCTGCTCACCATGAAGCGGACATGGGGCTAAAGATCAAACTATAATTATTTTAATAACTTCTTCCGAAGCGAATAAACATAAAAATCCTCCACCTTTTTTCGTGCCCATGGCGTTTTACGTAGAAATTTCAAACTGCTCTGTACAGATGGATTACTGATAAAACAATTAATCCTTACCTGGTATCCCAGTTCTTCCCAGCCGTAGCTTTCATACAGGTGTGTAACGATCTTTTCCAGTGTGAGTCCGTGCAGCGGGTCGTTGGATGCGCCTTGTGTTTGCATGTTTGTTCCCTTTTAATGTTCCAAAGGTAAGAGAATTACAAAGATGCACGCATAGTTACATAGAACGGCACTTCTATCTGCGCCCGGGAGTTATCCTGTATGAGTTGTGCCGCCATTTCTCCCATACATTTAAAATCAGTGGAAATAGTGGTAATGCCATTGAGGATGAACTTCTTCAGTGGTGTTTCATTGTAGGAGATGATGCCTACATCTTTACCTATCTTCAGGTTTAGGGAGTTGATCCTTTCTATCAGCAGTACCAGGTCGTTTTCCCGCAGGTTGATATATACATCTCCCGGCTGTATATCTTCTTCTTCAATCTCTTCTACCTTCTTACTGTTAAAGGCATAGTTCTGGCAAAACTGCATAAATCCTTCATAGATCTCTTCCGGGTAATAGGTATTATGGGGAAAAATGATTTTGATGGTATGATATTGCTGCAGCTTATCCCTGGCCTGTTCCAGGGCGCCGTAAATATCTTCCTGGAAATTTTCATACACTGCGCCATATTCGCCGGTTACGCCTTTCAGTTTTTTGTCCAGCAGGATCAGTTTTTCCTTTGGAATAGTATTGATCACTTCATCCACATGTTCCCATCTTTCCCGGAAGTGGGGGAGTATTACAATATGTGTATATTCATTGATATTTTGTGACAGCAGTTTTTTAAAGAGACTGAAATCGCTGTTGTAAATATAGAAGTCGATACTCGCCTGTTCTCCCAGTTTGTCTGCAAAGGAATCGTAAATGATTTTTTTATGCTCGCTCAGTTTGTTGAACAGTAACAGTATCTTATATTGCTGGTCAAGATTGGTTTGCGACACATAGTAGCCTTTGCCGGGAACAGACCCCAGGATACCCAGCCCCTTCAGGTATTTGTATGCCTTTTCCGCGGTATCCCTGGAAATTTCAAAGGCGTAACTTACTTCATTAATAGACGGCAATATGTCATCCTGCTGCACTTTTTTATCAACAATGGCTTTGATAATGGAATTGGCCAGCTGGTAATATTTAGGCGTAGCAGAAAAATCATCAATAAAGAGGTGCTTAAAGATCGGATGTTGTTTCATGGTTCGTCAGGTATTGATCCGTGGAATTAGCTGTCAGGCTATAACATGGCTCTTTTCAGGACAATGATACTGATTTAATTCTATAAATGCTACCTCCGGCCGGAAGCATGACAGTGCATGACAGTTTAAAAAAGTACATGCTTTAATTTTATGAAACTTTAGTTTCCACGTTACAAACTACTACATTATTATGCAGGCTTTACTGGGAGTTTTATTTCACTTTATAGGTGGATTCGCATCAGGGAGTTTTTATATCCCTTACAAGAAAGTAAAGGGATGGAGCTGGGAGAGTTACTGGATCGTAGGCGGTATCTTTTCCTGGCTGGTAGTGCCGCTGGTGGCGGCCTGGCTTACCGTTCCCGGTTTTATGGATATCATCCGCAACGCGGAAGGCACCGTGCTTTTCTGGACTTATTTCCTGGGCGTATTATGGGGGATCGGCGGTTTAACCTTCGGGTTATCTATGCGGTACCTGGGCATGTCGCTGGGAATGGCAGTAGCGCTGGGCTTCTGTTCCGCCTTTGGGGCGCTGATACCACCCATTTACCGCGGCCTGTTTACCGATGATCCCAATAACTTTGCCGCCATGTTGCACAGCAGCAGGGGATTGTATGTGTTATCCGGTGTGGTGGTATGCCTGTTGGGCATTGCCATTTGCGGAAAGGCAGGTATGATGAAAGAAAAGGAACTCACCGGTGAGCAGAAAACGGAAAGCATCCAGGAGTTCAACCTCCGTAAGGGACTGGCAGTAGCTATCATTTCCGGTATCCTGAGCGCCTGTATGAGTTTTGCCATCACCGCCGGCAATAGTATGGGTAAAGCAGCAGAAGCAAATAATGCCAACCCGTTGTTCCGTAACAATGTTATTTTTGTAGTGATTATGCTGGGCGGGCTCACTACTAATTTTATCTGGTGTATGCTCCTCAACAGGCGTAACCGCTCATTCAATGATTATACGAACAAAAGTACCCCGTTGGTAAAGAATTATTTATTCGCTGCCATTGCAGGCACTACCTGGTTCCTGCAATTCTTTTTTTATGGAATGGGAGAAAGTAAACTGGGCAATGACGCCAGCTCCTGGATCCTGCACATGGCCTTTATTATCCTGATTTCCGGTATGTGGGGCTTTGTGCTGAAGGAATGGAAAAACGCCAGCAAAAAAACATTCGCTACTATTTCACTGGGCATATTCACTATTATTCTTTCTGTAGTCCTGGTCGGATATGGTAATTCATTAGAAAATTAACCCGCATTATTATCGCAATTAAAAACGTTAAAATTATAGAGTATGTCTTTAGATGGAACTACTACGCAATTCAGGCATGTCAGCTATTTATGGGATGAAGCAACAGCCGCCTCCATGGCTGGTGACGAAGTTGCCTTGCTGATCTATCGTTCCAATTTACTCGGTGCAGACCTCCGGCTCACCAACTACGGCGGCGGGAACACCTCCTGCAAAGCCATGGCCAAAGACCCGTTAACGGGAGCGCCCGTAGAGGTGATGTGGGTAAAAGGTTCCGGCGGCGACCTGGGCACACTCAAGAAAAGCGGTCTGGCCGCTTTGTATGTTGACCGCCTTCGCAGCCTGAAAAATATATACAGGGGTATAGCGCATGAAGATGAAATGGTGGAGTTGTTTAACCACTGCATTTACGATCTCAGCTCAAAAGCGCCTTCCATTGATACCCCCCTGCATGGTTTCCTGCCCTTTAAACATATTGACCATCTCCATCCGGATGCAGCCATTGCCATTGCAGCGGCAAAAGACGGCCGTAAAATCACGCAGGAGCTGTTTAATGGCACCATTGGCTGGGTACCCTGGCAAAAGCCCGGATTTGACCTCGGATTGCAGTTAAAACAATGCCTGGATGAAA
>JBCNPS010000524.1:0-5366 GCA_039593235.1 Chitinophaga sp.
CCAATGAACCGGTAATGGCCCTGAAACATCTTACCTATTATGCAGAGCAGGAAGATGCTATTGTAGAAACATCCTGGATGGAAAATAAACTCGTATTCCGCGATGAGTCATTTGCATCGCTGGCAGCCCGCATGGAGCGCTGGTATGGAGTAACTATTCAGTTTGCAGATAAACAGAAAGAAGAACTGCGCTTTACGGGTGTATTTGCACAGGAAAATATTCAACAGGCTTTGAAGGCATTACAAATGACTGCTGCCTTTAATTATACTATCCACGGCACTGAAATTATTATTAACCAGTAATATTTCCGTTATGAAAAAAGGTAACAAATTTAATTCATCCTGAGCTGCTGGTAACAAAAAGGGAAATGCGCCAACATTTCCCCCTGAAGCATAACAGGAAGCTTCGCCAATCCTTGAAAACAGCTGGCTTCCATTTTATTACCTCTAGATCTAAAAGTATGAAAAAATCGCTAACAACTGCGAAGCGACCCTCCCATGCCTTCAAAAAAGTCTTATTAATTATGAATTGGACCGCCGTACTACTGCTGGCAGGTGTGCTCCAGGTATCTGCCAATGCGAAGGGGCAGGGAACAATAACCCTCCGGCTCAAAGAAACGGAAATCGCCAAAGTGCTGAGTAGCATTGAAAAACAAGGCGAATACCGTTTCCTGTATAATAACGCATTGAAAGATATCAGGAAGAAAGTGGATGTGGATGTGACCAACACACGTCTGGCTGACCTCATGAGCGAAATACTGAACAACACAGGCCTTAAATACAAAGTGATTGAGAACAATCTCGTGGTGATCATGGCCAATACCGGCGAACTGCAGGACATCAAAATCACCGGTAAGGTAACCAGTAAAGATGGAAATACACCGGTGCCCGGTGCTACCATCAGTGTTAAAGGTACGTCCCGCGGAACCGTTACCGGCCCGGATGGCACCTATACGCTCACGGTGCCCGAAAACGCTACCTTACTTGTATCCTTTATTGGTTTTACCAGCCAGGAAATACCGGTGAACAGCCGTTCGGTGATCAATATAGCCCTGGTTGAATCGGTAAGCATGGTGGAACAGGTAGTGGTAGTGGGTTATGGCGTGCAGCGCAAAGTGGATGTTACGGGCGCCATCAGCCAGATCAAAGGAGAAGAGATCAATAAACAACCCATCAATAACGCAGTAAGCGCCCTCCAGGGAAAAGTGCCCGGTGTTACCATTACCAATATGGGAAAACCCGGCGCCGCGCCTGAAATCAAGATACGTGGTGTAGGCACCGTATACGGCAGCGCCAATCCTTTATATGTGGTGGATGGCGTATGGTATGATGATATCAACTTCCTCAACCCTGCCGATATCGAAAATATGAGTATCCTGAAAGATGCTTCCAGCGAAGCCATTTATGGGATACGCGCGGCAAACGGTGTTGTACTCATTACTACTAAAAAAGGGAAGTCCGGCAAACCGGCCGTGAACTATAACGGCTATGTAGGCTACCAGAAAGTGACGAATGATGTGAAAATGGCGGATGCCAGCCAATATGCCACACTGGTAAATGAACTGCAGGAACGCAATGATAAGGCTCCCCTGTTTGATGACCCTTCCCAGTTTGGAAGAGGCACCGACTGGTATCACCAAACACTGAGGAACGCAATGATCACCAATCACCAGGTATCTTTAAGCGGTGGGTCAGATAAATCTACCTATAATTTCTCCCTGGGTTATCTGCACCAGCAGGGTTTGGTGAATACCAACGATTTTACCCGCTACACAGCCCGGTTACAAAACGATTTCCAGGTATTTGAACCGTTGAAGATCGGTTACACCGTTACCGCATCTGCCAATAAATCAAATGATGTTCCCGATTATATCTGGCGCCAGTTGTACGCCGCAGGCCCCGTAGTGCCTGTACATTATGCGGATGGCACTTATGGCGATCCGAACGATTATAACCTCGGCGAAGGCGCGAATTTCAATCCGCAGGCAACGCTCGATTTCTTCAACCAGTTCACCAGGAAACAAACGGTTACCGGTAGTGTATACGCTGATCTGCGGTTTGCCAAACACTTTACTTTTCACACCAGCGTGGGCGGGGAATACGGCGAGAACCTGATGCGCAACTATGTACCTGTGTTTACGGCTACCATCGCACAACGCGCCACCAACAGTAAACTCACCCGCGAAAATACCGATACCCGCAACTGGATCGTGGAAAATACATTAACCTATCAGAATAAATTCAAGGACCACGACCTGAAAGTTTTAGTGGGCCAGGGCGCACAACGTTATCAAACCTATAAGCTCACTGCTACGGCGCCTAATGTACCAAATAACAGTGAAGGAGATATGTACCTGAGACTGGGGAGTACATCCGGAAGGGAAATAACAGATGAAGGAACTATCTATACCGTGTCATCTTACTTCGGAAGGATCAATTATTCCTTTAAAAACAGGTACCTGCTCAATACTTCACTACGCGCCGACGGCTCCTCCCGCTTTTACGGCGATCAACGCTGGGGCTACTTCCCTTCTGTAGGGGTGGGCTGGGTGGTCAGCGAAGAAAGCTTTATGAAGCAACAGCATTTCTTCGATAACCTGAAATTGCGCGGCAGCTGGGGCCAGGTAGGTAATGCCTCCGTTCCTTCCGATATCTCCGTGTTGAAGGTAGCCCAGGATCCTTACCTGACGGCCATCTTCGGAGGTATTGTAAATACCGGCGCAAGTATTAACTCTGTAGTGCCCCGTACTACCTACTGGGAAAGAGGCGTGGGTACAGATATAGGACTGGAAGCAAGTATGCTCAATAACCGTTTGTACCTGGAAGCAGGAGTTTACAACCGCAAAACAAAACGTGCCATTTTTGATGTAAATCTCCCGGGGAACCTGGGCACTAACTCCGGTACCATTATCGCCAACCAGGCCGATTTTCAGAACCGTGGCTTTGAACTTGCATTAAGCTGGAAAAGCCAGATAAAGAAAGACTTTACATATTCCGTTGGCGGTAACCTCGGGTATAATGAAAACAAAGTATTAAGTGTGGTGTCCGGTAAAAATCCCATTTACGGCGGTGGCGGCGGCCTCACCAGTGGCGCACTGAGTACCCGTACCATGCTCGACAGACCCATTGGCGAGTTTATTGGTTATATGGTAGATGGAATTTTCCAGACAGATGCGGAAGCATTGAACTCAGCACAACCCAAAGCAAGAGCAGGAGACTTTAAATACAGGGATGTAAGCGGGCCTAAAGGAGTGCCTGATGGCGTTATTGATGCAAACGACCGCGTGCCGCTGGGCAATCCTAATCCCCGTTTCAGCTATGGTATCAACACTTTCTTTGCCTGGAAACAATTTGATCTTACCCTCGATTTCCAGGGCGTTGCAGGTGTAGATGTATATAATGTAAACCTCGGTGCGCGCTTTGGTAATGAAAATTTTACAAAAGATTTTTATGATAAACGCTGGCATGGACAAGGTACTTCCAATACCTATCCTTCTGCTTTTATCGGCGGCCGCGATAACTACCTGCCCAACTCCTTCTTCGTGGAAAACGGCAGCTACTTCAGGATCAGGAACATCCAGCTGGGATATAACTTCCCCGCTACTATGACGGAAAAATGGGGCATGAAAAACCTGCGCGTATTTGCAAATGCACAAAATGCGTTCAACTTCTTCCAATACAGGGGATTCACACCGGAAATTGGCGGTAAGATCAGGGAAATGGGTATTGATACTAACGTATACCCACTCTATGCAACCTACAATTTTGGTGTAAATGTTACTTTCTGATAATAAAGCAGACTTGTTATGAAACGAAATATTCAACTTAATATACAACGTTTAGCCGGTGGCGTTATATTGCCGGCGCTAGTGGCCATCGCGGGTTGCGGGAAATCATTTCTTGATGTACCGCCACAGGGACAGCAGCCGAGCGAACAGTTCTGGAAAGATGAAGCGGATGCTACCAAAGCAGTAAACGCTATTTATGCAAATCTCCGCGAATGGAAACAGGTAGGGTTTGCAGCCATCGCTATAGAAAGTCTTGGCTCCGATGACGCCGAAAAAGGAAGTAACACCGCCGATGCCAGCTTCCTTAATAAGTACGACGATTTCTCCGTGACCGCCACAGAAGGACAGATCTTCGATTACTGGAGATCACAATACCAGGAAATCAATTTCTGTAACCAGGTACTGGATAATATTCCCGCCATCACAATGGACGAGGCGCTCAAAACCCGCTATCTTGCAGAAGCTAAATTTGTACGCGCATACGCATATTTCCGGTTGGTACGCGCCTTCGGTGATGTGCCCCTGCGTTTGAAAGTAGCAGTGGACGCCAGCGAATATAATTTACCAAGATCGCCAAAGGAAGAAGTATGGGCGGCTATTGAAAAAGATCTGACGGAAGCCGCAGCGGTGTTGCCGCCGGCATATCCCGCCTCCGATGCAGGACGTGCCACCAAAGGCGCTGCACTGGCGCTTCATGCAAAGGTAGCCATGTATCTGAAGAAATGGCCGGATGTGCTCAACTATACCAACCAGGTAATGGCACTCGGATATACGCTGTTTCCCAATTATGAACAGCTGTTCCGCATCGCAAACGAAAACTCCAAAGAATCCGTTTTTGAAATCCAATGCCAGCTGATCCTGAACAGTAAAGACGCTTCCAATTCCCAATACTCACAGATCCAGGGCGTGAAAGGCGTTGTAGGCGGCGGCTGGGGCTTCAATGTGCCTACGCAAAACCTCGTAAGCGAATATGAACCCGGCGATCCGCGGAGAGATGCTACCATTATCTTCAGAGGCGAAACCACACCGGAAGGCGATCTTATTCCGCCTACCGGCGATAACCCGATGTTCAATCAGAAATCGTATGTGCCTTTCCGTTTGTTTGTAACCGGCTATACAGAAGGCGCCGATCAGAATGTTCGCGTGATCCGCTATTCGGAAGTGCTGCTGATGAATGCAGAAGCCGCCAACGAACAAGGCAATACTGCCCAGGCACTCACCTCCCTGAATGCAGTAAGGGCCCGCGCACGCGCTGGTAACGCTGCTATTCTTCCGGATGTAACCACTACCAATAAAGACGCATTACGCAATGCTATCTGGCATGAAAGAAGAGTGGAACTGGCCATGGAAAATGATCGCTATTTTGATGTGATCCGCCAGGGAAGAGCTGCCGCCGTGTTTGGCCCTAAAGGCTTCGTGACCGGAAAAAATGAAGTATGGCCCGTTCCGCAGAATGAAATTGATGTTAGCGCGGGCACACTCACACAAAATGCAGGCTACTAATCTCTAATACAACTACTATGAACTTCAGATATCAAACATACATACCGCGTACACGGCAAAACCGATGTCGGCGACC
>JBCNPS010000525.1:0-5365 GCA_039593235.1 Chitinophaga sp.
TTATTTTGTTTGTTAGCTCAACAAAAGCAGCCATCTTTATAGTCACCTCTAAAGCGGATGCGGGACCCGGCACCTTGCGCGATGCCATTAACCAGGCTAATACAAATGGTACTACCGTTGTGGATTATATTCATTTCAATCTTCCCGGTTCGTCGGTGGATGATCGTACTATCAGGATAATAACAGAATTACCGGCATTGTCATCCAACATTGAATTGGATGGTACTACGCAGCCAGGTGCTGCATTTGGCGTAAGTGACGCGAAAATAAGGTTACTAAAGGAGAATTACTTCTCGAATGGTAATTTTTTTAATATTCTCTCCATAAGGGATGCAGCGCATGTAAGCGTTTATGGTATGGATCTGGAAATTCCTCCCGGATGGTTTACCAGCGGCGGATACTGTTTAAACATTGCCGGAAGCAACCACATAACCATCGGCGCGCCGGGCAAAGGAAATGTTATGAATGCATCAGACGGGTTGATATCCAGCGATGTACAACTTGCGCAGGGAAACTCCACTGATTTGCATATTGCATATAACCTGCTGGGTGTAAACCCCGATGGAGTAAGCATCCCGGTTTATATGATTTCTTATCCTTCTATAATACTGTGGGGAGCCGGTAATGTGGAAATGGACCATAACCAGATATGCGCCTATACACGTATTGAAGAGTACTACAGCGCATTGGTTCCCCTGGGTAAACGTAATTATTATGTGCACGACAATATTGGTGGTGGCGATTATACAGGAAGCAATAAAATTGGCAATGCTTCATTTAGTATTACAACATATCCCAGAACTGATATCACAGGAGATAATGTTATCGAAGTAAAAAATAACCATATTCTGGAAGGATATTTTGCGTTAGGAGGAGGATACGGTACGGTTTTACTGCAGGGGAACAAGATAAATACAGATATTACCGGCGCCATCAGAACGGGGAGGAGCTATGCTAATTTCAGCGTAGAGCTATTCAGGGTAAAAAGCGCGTTGATTGGCGGAAACCAGCAAAGCGAAAAGAACTATATATCAGGTTTGTTTGGAGGAGTATCCTGTTCGTACGATGACCATGTTACGATTTCAAAGAACAGCTTTTTCTGTAATGGAAAAGGTATTCAATCAAAAGAAACCGTTTTTGTTGAATCTTTTACAGGAACAACCGTATCAGGCACCAGTGAAGCAGATGCTGTTATTGAAGTATTTGATGCAGATAATTGCTCCGGTACGCAGGGTGGTTGCGAGGGTAAGGTATATCTTGGCCGTACAGTGGCTGATGCCAGCGGTAAATGGTCTTATTCAGGCGCTTTGCCCGAAAATGTAGTCGTTACCGGTACCAATAAGGACGGCTCTACTTCCGAATTTACCAGGGCTACTATAAATATGGAAAGAATAGAGGTAACACCTTCCTTTTGCGGAAAACCTGGTAGTATTAAGGGAATTACGGTAACCGGTGCAGTTGTGATTCAATGGGAAGATGCCTCGGGTAATATCGTAGGCCACAACGCTGAGCTGCCGTCTATACCACCGGGCACATATACACTATGGGCGAACACAAATAATAATCCTCATGGCAAATGCGCGGTGTCAGCTTATACCGTTACCATCCTGGATGTAAAGCCCCGCCTGACAACTGAACAGATGACCCTTGTAAAGCCCTGTAATGATAATAATGGCGCTATATCCAATATCACTGATCATGCAAACGCCTATACAAAACAATATAAATGGCTGAATGAAAAAGATGAAATAGTTGGCGCCGAACCGGGTCTTTCTAAAGTTCCTGCCGGGACTTACCGTTTATACGCTTATATAACAGACGATTGTTTTGCAGTATCCGATCCTATCGTGCTTACCAATCAACCACCGCCTTCCATCAACCAAAGCTCCGCCACTGTTACAGCAGCCACCTGCAGTAGCAGCAATGGCGCCGTTAGCGGGATAGATATAACGGGTATAATGCCTTATACATTCAGATGGTTAGACGAGGCGGACAATGTAGTAAGCACCGGCCTGGAACTAAAAAATGTACCCCAAGGGGAATATCACCTGGAACTGACGGACAATTCCGGCTGTGTACCAGTAACGGGCACTCCTATAAAAATTAATGATATTGGAACTATTAACCTGGATGTTACCAATATAAAGATTACGCCTGCCGGCTGTGGTAAACAGGGCGGCGCTATCAGTGGTTTGCTGGTAATAGGAGCTGATACTTATACCTGGCGCAATGAGGCCGGTACTACGGTAGGAACCAACATTGAACTGAAAGATATCCCTGAAGGCAATTACCAGTTGACGGTTACCAACAATTTCTCCTGCAGCGCACAAACAGCATGGTATAAAGTTAGTAAAACACAGGCTGCCCAATGTTCGGTACAGCATGAAATCCGGTTCCCCACCTGTAATGAACCAGATGGCGCGATATTAATAAACAACATTACGGGCAATATCATCAAATCATTAAAATGGGTGAATACGGCTACCGGCAACGTAATAGGTACTGATAGGAATATAATGAACGTTGGGCCGGGAAATTATGCGTTATATATTACTGATGAAAACGACTGCGAGCAACTGGCATATGCAACCGAAATTCCGCGGCGCAGCGACCCCTTGTTTTCAGAAGTCCCAATAGTTACAGATGAAACCTGCGGGCAGGCCAATGGAGCCATCCAGGCCCCGGTTATTACCGGGGAGGAGCCCTTCAGGTACCGCTGGACAGATGCAAATGGTGTTGAAAAAGGAAACGGAACGGAATTGAAAGAAATAAAAAAAGGAGCATTTACATTAACGGTAACAGACAAATATGGCTGCGTTGCAAGTTCAGGTATATTGAATGTGAATAATAAAGCCAGTGTACTTCCTGCTCCGGGGGATCTCTATTATACCATTGCTAAGGGACAGCCCCTGGAATTAAAGTGGTCTTATTCTACACCTGTTGTATTTACCCTGTATGCAGACCCAGGCTTAAACCATAAAGTGGATGAAAATAATATAGGAGTATTTACACTGCCTCTCCAGTTTGCTGATACGAAGTATTATGTAACAGCCAGCATGGATATTTGTACCAGTACCATAGCAACCGCTTATATCACGGTAGTAGATAAAACGGACGTATACATTCCAACAGCTTTCAGCCCTAATGGGGATGGGCAAAATGATATATTCAGGCCCCGTTATACAGGAATTGCATCTATAGACTATTTTAAAGTATTTGACCGCTGGGGGAAATTAGTTTTTTCTTCCAATACCCTTGGCGCCGGTTGGGATGGCCAGAGATCACCCATGGGAAGCTATATTTATGTTATAAGTGGTAAGGACTTACTGGGAAAAGCATTCCTTAAACGAGGCAGCGTATTATTGATCCGGTGAAATAGCACCATGTAAATTGGTTTACATCTTCACCTCATACCGCAACTCCACACTATTATCATTCAATTTCTTCACCTCCAGCAGCGCCAGTTTATACTCCGCATCAACTCCCTCCATTAAAGGCAATCCCTTACCAAACAGCACCGGCTCTACCACGAGGATAAGCTCATTCACCAGCCCGGCTTTTACAAAGGCGCTCACCGTTTGCGTGCCGCCAATGATCACCGCTTCCGTATGTCCTTTGGCGGCGAGTTGTGCAACAATTGCTTCGGGGCTGTTGCTGGTGAACAGTACGTTGGGTTGGGCCGGCGTAGCTTTGGTATCATGTGTTAACACCACCAGCGAACCTTCCTTCAGGGGCAGGTAATCAGGCGCCAGTATGTTGTAGGTGGTTTTCCCCATGATCACGGCTTGCGTACGCTGGCTGATAGCCATAAATCCCTGGCCGTATTCCGGCGATAACCAATCCGGTACATTCCTGTTATTGCTGATCATTCCATTGGCGGAAGCTGCGAGATAGATAATTATTTTCATCTTGTTTAGTATTGTTGTTATGATGCAAAAATACTTTGCCGGGATAAATGAGAGGCGCCCTGTAAGCGACAATCTCCGGGCGATTTGCGACATAACAAATAATATACCCCGGCATAAGTAACTGCCGGGGCATATTATGTACGCTATTGTTTTTGCCCGTAAACAACCAGCGAAGCTTTTGCCAATGTGGCAAAGTGCATGTTAAAACCCACATAGGGAGGCGTTGCGTTTGTATCCAGTTCCAGCTTTTTACTGAGCGCGTATACCGTGATCAGGTAACGGTGTGCAGGGCCATCATTGGGTGCTGCGCCGATATAACCGGGCATGCCGGCGTCGGTGTTGCTTTGTATGGCGCCTTCCGGGAGGAGGTGTTTGCCGGGATCGCCGGCGCCGGCCTGCAGCTCGCGGATAGTTGGCGGTATATTGAAAACTACCCAGTGCCAGAAACCGCTGCCGGTGGGCGCATCCAGGTCGTATACTGTTACCGCAAAGCTTTGTGTTGCTGCGGGGGCATTTTCCCAGTATAGTTGGGGCGACTGGTTCTCCCCGCTAAAGCCCATACCATTTGCATATTGCTTGTTGGAGAGCTGACCGCCAAGCTCGTTGCTTTTCAGCGTAAAAGTTTGCACGGCTGTTGTTGTTGTCATGGTCTTTTCCATTTTGTTTGAATTGTTTTTCAAAGGTAGATGTAAAGACCGGCGGCAAAGGATGGGTAACCGTTCAGAAAATGTGGTTAAACGTTCAATTTGTTAGCTGGTATTGTTTGGGGGTTATACCATAAACCTGCTTAAAGGACTGCACAAAACTGGACAGGTTTTCATAACCAAGTTCATAATAGATCTCGTTCGCTTTGCGGTCGTTTTGCCGCAGCATTTTAGCAGCTCTTTCCATCCTTTTTTCCAACAGCCACCTGTTGGGACTATTACCATAAATACGGGCAAACCTGCGTTTGAAAGTAGAGAGGCTCATGTTACATAAGAAGGCCAGTTCTTCCACGGTGATATTGTTGTTGATATGCGATGTAACCGCCTGCCGCACTACCAGGTCGTCGCCGGCTGCGGTGTGCATGTTCCTGATCTGCTGTATCTGCCCGGGATATTGTACCGCAAGGTATAGGAACAGCTCTTCCAGTTTTACTTTTTGCAGATCATGATATACTGGTTTATCCCCACTCAGCATATAGTCGAGCGAACGGGTGAAATTTACCAGGAACTCATCTTTCTCCAATAACAGGAATGGATGGTTACCCGGTTGTTTGTCCGGCTCGCCGGTCAATGCAGCATGACGGGTGAAAAAATCCGCCAGCAGTTTACTATCGAAGAAGAAAAGAATACTATGGTAGTCTGCATTTTTTGCAGCGATCTTTTCGCTCATGAGACAATTCCCTGCAGCCAGCATTACAAACTGGTGTGGCTTTACAGTTACCTGTGTACCTGCAAAATGAACCGTTTTTTCAC
>JBCNPS010000526.1:0-5350 GCA_039593235.1 Chitinophaga sp.
GACGGAGAGGACGAGGCAGAGGACTCCGGCGTGGTCACCGAGGTGCTTCCCCAATTGGAAGTCACCGAGGACATGGACGATGACGAGAAGCGAAAGATTCTTAACTCAAGATACCCCGAGTTCGAACCCTTGGCCAAAGAATTCGCCAGCCTCCAAAGTATCTACAAGGATCTGCAGCAGGCAGTCTTTCACCGGCAGCAGGTTTAAACGCCGCTCGTTATGATCAATGGCGTAGTTCAGGTAAGGCAGGGCTTTGCCGGCATCGTCCTGTTTCAGGTAAAGCACAAACAGCGTCCGGGCCACATCAAATGTGGGCGACAGGGCAAATGCTTTTTTAAAATAGAAAATGGCTTCCGCCGTATTATTCAGCTTACCATTGTAGTTGCCGGCTTCTTCATAATACGCCGCTTCAGTTGGATGCTCCTGTACCCATGCTGCCACGATGGTTGCTGCACGGGCAAAATCACCTTTTTGATTGTAACCGTTATACAGCTGCTGTAATGCTGCTTCCCAGGAGGTTTTCCTGAAAGCAACTTCGTAAGCCAGCTGCTCTTCTGCACTGGAAATCAGCGTTGTATCGTGGGCCTGACCGGTGTTAAAAGGCCAGCTTCTTTTAAGGTTCGCAATTTTATAGGCGCCGGAAAGACTATCAACAACCGTGATGGGCATGGCATGCCGCAGCTGCGCGAAGCTCATGGCGCTGTCGTTGGGCGCTTTAAAAAGGCCCTGTTTTTTCATGGTATTGTAGAACACATCAGACAACAGCGCATAGCCGTCGAGGTTAGGATGCACGTGTTCCAGGATCAGGCTGTTCCCGATAATATGCCCGGGGCTGGCGGCTTCAAAGGCAGCATTGGCATCCACCAGGTGGGCGTTTTTATATTTGCTGCACAGGTCCAGCAGCACTTTATTCAGTTTGGAAGGCGCACGGAAACGGAGCCCGTCGAGGTCCCGGGCTTTGTCGTAGTACGTTTTAGCAGCGGTAGTGTCGCTCTTTTGCAGTGACAATAGCCCCAGATAATAGTTGCAGCCTGCATGTGCGTTGTAGCTGTTTTCCGCAGCAAGGAAATATTGCATCGCCGCAGCGGAATCGCCTTTGGCAATAGCCTGTTCTCCCTGCCGGTAGGCAGTACCAAAGCCGGGGTATTTTGTACTATCAGGCGCTATACTGATAAAAGGGAACAGGTCTTTTTCGGTAGATACAAGGTTGCTGATAAACACCGGTACTTTGGCCTCATCCAGCATACGCAGGGTATTATCCATGTTGTTGGTGAACTGGGTGATGCCCCTTTCATACATGGCGGATCCGAAAGGGATCTGTTGTTCCGCCACCATCATTTCCATGCGGGTTTTACCGCCGCCTTCTGTGCCGTAAGATTTCAGCGAGGAAACTTTATGGAGCGCATTGGCCATGAGCTGCGTAATACGGAGCTCCCGCAGTTGCAGTACCAGGTGCACCAGGAAGGAATTGCCTGCAACTTTGTCCGTACTGCCGGTGCCCAGGCAGCCATAATATTCGTTGTGCCCGGTATAAATAAGTACTGCATCGGGCTGATATGGCAGTAATTCTTTTGCGAAACCTTCTACCGTATAGGAATTAACGCCCGTTAATGAAAGATTAATGATCTCCAGGTGCTTGTCAGGGTTGGTATGCATGAGCCGGAACTGCAGCCAGCGGTGAAAGGAGCCGTTGTGAAAATAGGGATATCCGATAGTGGTGGATTCCCCCAGTACAAAAATGCGGAGCGTGCCGGCATCCTTTACTTTCTTAAATAATTCGCTATTCCCTTTGGTGGCGATATCGGCATTAGAAAAATATTTCAGGGAAGCTGCGGGGTTGAGCTGGTAATATTCGTTGTGCTGCGGAGCCGTAATAAAAAGTTGCAGGCTGTGGCCGTAATTGAATAACCGCAGTCCTGCCTCCACTCCACCTATTATTAAAAAGGGAAAAAGAATGCTGATGATTTTGATCACCAGCATTCTTTTTTTTCTTAATAAAACGGCCTGAGTGCCATAGTCGTGGAATCTTGTCTTATTCATTACAATGCAATTTATCCGGGCAGCCTTAATGGCAGCACTAATAATGCACTAACAGTGAAAAGAAATAAGGAATTAAGTTTTAATTAATTCGCCTTCGGCGATTTAAATTGTCTTGGAGCCAGATTACGCTGATTTTGCTGATTAGATTGATTTTATTTTTTGGGGGATTTTTCAAACTGGGATATAGGGAATGAGCTTTTGATAAGGGGCGCCCTACCATGCCTGGAAATGAGCCATGGTAAGGCCGTTCAGAGATAAGCCATATATAAGCTATATATAAGCGTAACTTTACCCATAGATAAGCATTATCTATAAGATATGAGTTATCTTCAGCTTATTAATATTTTATCTCCCGGTAAGCTATTAATATAGCTGACAGATTCATTTAGCAGGCGTTATATATGCGATAGTTATTACCTATATGGCATCCCGCCTGGTAGGCCAGGCCATTAACCCCAATCCCAAAAAATAAAATCAGTAAAATCAGCGTAATCCGGAGTCAGACAAAATCCGCGCGAACCTTCGCTTATTTATCCCCGGAATAGGCCGTGAACGGCTGCGGGAACTCTTCCCCGTACATGTGGAGATACTCCTTGGCGAATTTGTTGAAGGCGGCCCTGGCGAGGGAGTGGCGGCCCAGAGCAACGAGGCTGCTGCATTTCATGCGGAGCGCTTCTTCGTTTACGGGATCGAAAAGGAAGATGCTGTCTGCTATTTCAATGAGCAGTTCAGGATCTGTATTGAACTGGTTGGCGGCTTCGGTAAGAATATCGAGGGCTACGCCTGAAATTTCGGACTGGATATCTTCCAGCCAGGTATAGTTAGCATCAGGGAGGAAAGAGCCCCGGTGAAGGATCTTCAGCAAACTGCGAACGGATTGTTTTTGCAGGGGGCGCGGTGCATGCAGCAATTGCTGGAACCCGGCCAGGTCCATGTCGATGTCGTCTGCCGCGTACTGGAGGCTCCAGCGGTCTGCTTCTTTTACAAAGGCGCAGGCGCCCAGCTTATCGAGTATGGCTTTCAGCTTCACCATATTTACCGAGCGGTTGTTCTGTGCTTCCTTGCTGGACTTATCGCGCCAGAGGGTGGCATAGAGCCGGTCGGACGAAATACCTTTTCCCGAACGGATGGTATTGATGGCTATGAGCAGGAATAATTCCTTTAACAGCGGGGTAAAGAATTTGGTGATGTCCTGTCCTTCTTTGTCCAGCACCTCGAACGGACCAAAGAAATAGATATTACCTTTCTTTTCGGCAATGATCTCTTCCGGTATGGTTTCGTCGGTAGTGGTTTCGGGGATCACCACGGGCAGCGGCGGCAATGACGCTGTTGAAGCAGCTGGTACAGCGGCAGCCGGAGTGGCGACTGTGGAGGCAGCTGGCTGTGGCGCCGCTTTTTTACGGCGGCGCAACAGGAATATGCCCATACCCGCCAGGGGAATGAGCAGCAATAAATACCATGCGGAGATCCCCCTTAGCCCCGAGTTTTCCGCCAGTACGGTATCAGGCGGGAACTCCAGCGTATATACTTTTACGGTGGTGATATTGTCTTTCGAAGTATAAAGGGTTACCGCCACCAGTTTTTTACTGTTGCGGCAATAATAAAGGTCGGCAAACGACTTGATATCATGAAAAGAATAAGGAATGGCATCCGCCAGGGGCGTTAGTCCTGGCGCCTTCAGGGAGCCTTCCACCAGTTGCAGGCTGGTATTGAATTTATCATCCGGGAATATGAGGGCGTAATAATTTTGGGTAGCCGGGTCTATAACCAGGCTGTTGGCAAAGCAGAACTGTGCGGGTGGTTCTTCCAGTTGCAGCACTTTATGAAACGAGTGGTCTTTTACATAAAAGGCCAGGAGGTCGTAATAGTGACGGGGGTTTACCACCTGGTTGCCGCTGTTGCTGCCATAGCCGCCGAGAATATAGGCAGTGTCGCCATTTTCTGTAGCGCCGGTGGCGGCCAGGTACCGGGGAGTAAGCCTTTCGCCGGTAGTGGGTATAGAGTCCCATTTCCCGGTGCCGAATTGATAGCGCTGCACGGTGTTCCTATACTGTAACTGACCGTATCCGCAGAGGATATAAAGAGACGAGTCTGAACGGGAGATAAATTTATTGGCCTGCCAGTAAATGGTGAGCAGATCAGGCGTATAATGAACATCCCATTTCCGGGTAAGCGAATCGTAGGATCCAGCTTTTTTCTGATCGATATAAAAATTGAAGAGCTTATTCAGGAAAGGGTTGTACACCGATTGGTTCCCCGGCATCAGGCTATCCAGCCGTTCGGAAAGGCGGATGCCCTGCTCCTGTTCATTTTTAAAAGAGATGTTATATAAAGAATCGGAGGATACCACGTAAAGCACTTCCTTCTCCCGGTCGAACGCCACACTGGGCGTGCCGCTGATCTCCCAGCTCTGGAGCAGACTCCAGTTGCGGTGCCGGGGTCCTATCCAGTTGGCATTGCGGATCACGGCGGTTTTACCTTCCTGCCGGTCGGTAGCGGTGTTGCCTTCGTTTTCGTTGAGCGGCCAGTTATACCTGGTATGTCCTCCTTCTTTCACCACTATATTACGAAGGTTCATCGGCGGAATGTCTACCGTTTGAAACCCTTCATAGGTGTTGGTACCAAAGAATACACGGGCACAAACCGGGTTGCCCAGTTTTGCCGGGCCTTTGGCAACAAATTTATTATTAACTGATATGGTGGCTTCGTTCTGCGTGGGGTCGAACTGGATAGCAATATGCGTCCATCCCCCGAAAAGGGCGATAGAATCAATGGCAAACGCCCTGGAAAAACTTTCCCCGATGAGGAAGTTAAAAGTGCGTTCCCGCTGGTTATAAACCAGGTCTATATTCTGATTATTGGCAGCAATGATTCTTAATACGTAACCGAAATAGGTTTCTTTATAGGGAAGTAAATTGAGGTCGAATGATATTTCGCCGCTCTTCTTGAAACACAGGGGACCGGATGAAGTTAAATTCAGCGTTGTTCTCCTTTCCTGCACCACTTCATGACTAGAAAAGCGTAATCCATAGGACTGAGCATAACCAGCATTTGTAACCAGATGAACAGATAAAAATAGTAAAAGGATAAATTTCCACATACTCCGCTAAAAAACTAAAATAACTGTTTGTTTAATACTTATCAATCTAACGCCACGTGGAATATACAAATAATAAACAAATTAGTGCTTTTTTATGGCCTAATAATCAATGACAAATGTAAATTATACACCCTAAGTTGGCTACTTGCCGGCGTGTGTTGACAGCTATTTTAAAAACTGGCTTACCAATAATTCCCATTCTTCTTCCTG
>JBCNPS010000527.1:0-5342 GCA_039593235.1 Chitinophaga sp.
ATGATTAATCCCCAATAAATAATCATAATATCTCTATGAGAGTTTTGCGGCGATGACAGCGGCTATGCGTTCTCCGTCCATGGCAGGAGATACGATTCCGCCGGCATAACCGGCGCCTTCTGCGCAGGGATAGAGGCCGGCCACCTGCGGGTGTTCCAGCGTATCATTGTTGCGTGGAATACGTACCGGCGAAGATGTGCGGGATTCTGTGGCCACCAGCACGGCGTTTTCTGTATAATATCCTTTCATTTTGCGGCCAAATGCTTTAAAGGCGCCGGCGAGGCGCTGGTGCACCACTCCGGGTAACACGCTGCGCAGGTCGGCGCTGTTAAGACCAGGCACATAGGAGCATTCAGGCAGGGAAGCGGATACTTTTTTATTGACGAAGTCGGTCATACGTTGTGCAGGCGCTACGAAATTACCGCCGCCAGCATGATACGCCTGTTTTTCAACGGCCTGCTGGAAGTACATGGCTGCAAGCGGGCCGTGATGTGCAAATGGTGCGAAGTCTGATTCATCTACAGTAACCACCATGCCTGAATTAGCGAAGGGGTTGTTCCGTTTGGAAGGCGACCAGCCGTTTACCACCAGTTCGCCCGGATCTGTAGCTGCGGGGGCGATTATGCCACCGGGGCACATACAGAAGGAGAATACGCCGCGGCCTTCTACCTGTTCCACGAGGCTGTAGCTGGCAGGCGGGAGATATTCGCCCCGCACGCTGCAATGGTATTGTGCACTGTCTATCAGTTCCTGCGGATGTTCCACGCGTACGCCAAGCGCAAAAGGTTTGGCTACCAGCAAAATGTTTTGCTGGTGGAGCATGATAAATATATCGCGGGCAGAGTGGCCGGTGGCGAGAATGAGTTGCTTGCCTTCAAATACGTGTCCTGTAGCGGTTTGTACGCCGGTAACGGCGCCATTGCTGATTTGTATGCCACTTACTTTTTGTTCAAAGTGTACTTCCCCGCCGCTGTTGATGATCTGTTCACGCATAGCTGTGATGATATGCGGGAGTTTATTGGTACCGATATGCGGGTGCGCGTCGATCATGATTTTGTCTTCCGCGCCGAAGTGAACGAATATATTGAGGATGCGGTTTATATCGCCGCGTTTATTGGAGCGGGTGTATAGTTTGCCATCGGAGTAGGTACCGGCGCCGCCTTCGCCGAAGCAGTAGTTGGAGTCGGGGTTTACGATACCTGTTTTATTAAGGGCGGCGAGGTCGCGGCGTCTTGCGCGTACATCTTTACCGCGTTCCAGTATAACGGGTTTTATGCCTGCTTCTATAAGGCGCAGTGCTGCGAAGAGTCCTGCGGGGCCTGCTCCTGCAATAAGTACTTGTGGTGCGTTGGCTGGCAGGGAAGGATATACCGGATGGGTATGTTGCCTTTCTTCAAACGGTTCATTCACAAACACCTGTATGGTAAGCACAAAGAACACTTGTTTGGAACGCGCGTCTATAGAGCGTTTCAGCAGGTTGAATCCTGTGATGGCAGTTGTTTTTATGCTGAGGGCGGCAGCGGCGTGCTGAATAATACGTGTATTGGAGGCGGCATCGGCCGGCAGTAATTTGAGAGATATTTGCTGTATCATGTTAGCGGTTAGGTGTTTATCCTAAAACTGCGGCAAAGATACGCAATACGGGGTAATGTATAAAAATGATAAAGCGAAGACACAAAGTGGATTTTATCCGCTTATGTCTTCGCTTCAACAGCTTTTATGCTTTCGGCTTAGAAAGGCAGGTCGTCGCCGCCATCTCCGCCGCTTGCCGGCATTTGAGGAGTATTGTAGTTAGGCATTGGATCTGCGCCTGGAGCAGGTGCTGCCATAACAGATTCCATACGCCATGCATCCAGGTTGGTGATATAATTCACTTTGCCATCTTTTTCCCATCTGGTGCCTTTGATATTGAAATAAACTTTAACGTTTTCGCCCTCATTGAACCGGTCTACAATACCAGTGCGGTCTTGCACCGACTGAAACTTTATATAGTTGTTGATAACACGGCCATTGATGTCGTCGGACTTCTCAATAACGAACTCTCTTGTTTTAAAAGTTTCGCTACGTTGCACCGTGTTGTACTTCACAATCAGCTTTCCGGTAATTTCAAAACTCATAGAAAAATTATTTTAAATTCAGAAGGGTCAAAGATAAGGTTTTCGACTTAGTGCGGACAAATATTTTTTATTAATCCGGTGCGCGCGGATATAAATAAATACTTTCATAATTACTATCCCCTAATTCATTTTTTTAAATGGAGATACTAACATAGTTTTGCACCCTCTCCCGAAAAAGTGTGAATATCTCAGGCTTTATCAGTGAACGTTTTTTGTTGAGAGAAAGGATACAATATTATTTTATCAATTATATATCCATATTTATGATAAAAAGGAGAATGGAAAAGATAAATGTGCTGTTAATCAATGGGGTTTATAGTAGTGAAAACCTTGTCACGTCTGGGCTGTAAAGCCACAGCAGTAGTGGAAAAAGGGGTTTTGGTACTCTGTAATCAGGACAATATAAACAAGGGTAGATAAATTTTTTTTTTCAACATTTTCTACAGATATTCGTCGTCCTGTCTGAAAATTTTTCAACATCCTGCGTTGGGGAATTTCGAATTCGAGAACTAAGCATCCTTAATTAAGAAACAACTAATTTTTTTTATCTCAATGAATAAAACTTGCGAACAAGTTTGGGAAAAGTGTCTTAATATAATTAGGGATATAGTAGAATGGCAGCCGTTTAAGACATGGTTTGAACCTATTAAACCCATTAAACTTGAAAACAATGTTTTAACCATCCAGGTCCCCAGCCAATTCTTTTATGAATACCTTGAGGAGCACTATGTGGGATTGTTAGGAAAAACCATCAAGAGAGAATTAGGTAAAGAGGCCCGGTTGGAGTATCGCATTGTAGTAGAGAACGGTACGCCACATCAGCATCCCAGAACAGTAAACATGCCCACGCAGTTTACCAAACCTCAGAAAGACAATGAAGTAGATTTTCCTTTAACGATCCATAACCCGGTAAAGAACCCCTTTGTTATTCCGGGCATAAAAAGGGTACAAATTGACTCGCAGCTCAATCCAAATTATACGTTTGACGCGTATGTAGAGGGAGACAGTAACCGTGTGGCGAGACGCGCAGGTAAAACAGTGGCTGAAAAGCCCGGTGGTACCTCGTTTAACCCATTGGTAATATATGGTGGCGTGGGTTTGGGAAAAACACATCTTGCGCAGGCAGTAGGCAATGATGTGAAACGTATACACCCTAATAAAGCGGTGTTATATGTAAGTGCAGAGAAATTCATCAACCAGTTTATTGATCATTCCAAAAATAATATCATCAACGACTTCATCCACTTTTACCAGTTGATAGATGTGTTGATTGTAGATGATATCCAGTTCTTTGCACGTGCAGAGAAAACACAGGATGCGTTCTTCGCTATCTTTAACCACCTGCACCAGTCCGGCAAGCAACTTATCTTAACATCAGATAAGGCCCCTAAAGACCTGGACGGGGTACAGGAAAGGTTGCTGAGCCGTTTCCGCTGGGGACTCAGTGCAGATATCCAGATCCCCGATTTTGAAACCCGGATGGAGATCCTGGAAATGAAGATGCGGAACGATGGACTGGAAATGCCGAAAGAAGTAGTGAAATATGTAGCCTATAATATCCAGACCAACGTACGCGAACTGGAAGGCGCACTTATCTCCCTGCTGGCCCAATCGTCGCTGAACCGTAAGGAAATAGACCTGGAACTGGCGAAGCGCGTATTGAAGTCTTTCGTAAAAACATCTTCCAAAGAAATTACGATCGAGAGTATACAAAAAATGGTGTGCGAATATTTTGATGTGCCTTACGACAAACTGTTGCAGAAAACACGTAAGCGTGAAATTGTACAGGCCCGGCAGATCACCATGTATCTCGCTAAATCATTTACCAAAAATTCCCTGAAAACAATCGGTGAACATTTCGGTGGACGGGATCATACCACCGTTATCCACAGCTGTCAGACAGTGAAAGACCTGATGGATACAGACAATAACTTCCGTGACAGTGTAATTGAATTACAACAGAAAGTACAACTGGCGGCTATGTAAGCCAGCCTAAGCCCCTCATAACCTATTTTAAAAGCCGTGCTTATACAGCACGGCTTTTTTACGCTAAATCCTTTCCAGTACTGCTTTGTAGCGCTTTTAAAGCTATGCCGGGTAAGTTTTTTTGCAAAAAGATGAATTTGCTTTTGGAGAATATAAAACTTTTCCTATTTTTGCAACCCCTTCAGGGAAATACGGAGAGATGCCTGAGTGGCCGAAAGGAACGGTTTGCTAAACCGTCGTACGGGTTAAACTGTACCGAGGGTTCGAATCCCTCTCTCTCCGCAACAAACGGTAACGTTTAGCAAGCCTTCAGATGAAAACTCTGAAGGCTTTTTTGGTATTTGGGAAGTTTGAGACCGAAATACAGATACTTGCAATAGAGATCCTGTTTCAATAATATCAAAGTAACCGGTAAGGGAAAAGTATAACGGCTTTTATTTTCATGATTTGTTGATTGAGCGGACTGGCCGGCATGGATTCCCGAAGGCCAGGCAATTTTCCGGTATAGACTTGGTAACAATACTACCGGCACCGATGACCGAGTTTGCACCAATGGTTACACCAGGCAGTATAATTACGCCTCCCCCGATCCAGACATTATCTTCTATCTTAACTGGCAGTGCAAAAGTCCGGAAATATGGTATGCCCTCACTTTCTTTCCAACCTTCTACCAATCGTTCATTCCTTTCTACCGGGTGTGTGGCTGTGTAGATCTGAACATTGGAAGCGATCAGCACATTGTTGCCAATCTCAATCTTATTACAATCTACAAATGTGCAATTGATATTGATAATGACATTGTTTCCAATTGAAATGTGTTTCCCATAATCGCAATAGAACGGGGTATCTATATTTACATTATTTCCGATAGTATTAAACAATCCGGACAATATTTTTTTCCGGTTTAGAGCGTCGTCACTCACTGTATTATTATATTCCCTGGTAAGTTTCCTTGCGCTTTGTATAATTGAAAGTATTTCAGGATCGGAGGTATTAAACTGTTGCCCATCCAAACATTTTTCGATCTCAGACTTCATTTTATATATTTTACCCGAAGGTAAAATCCTTTGGGTAGTTATTTTTTCATCTATCTTAAAATCTGATTTTTTGTGCTCTTAAATTACTTAAATACTGCTGGGTGATACCTAGAAAGGAGAAATTAAGATTGTGTCCCATGATTTCTATTTTTTAAAGGGTTAAAACTGATTTGATTTTGTGCTGTCCTGCCTAGAATGGCAG
>JBCNPS010000528.1:0-5339 GCA_039593235.1 Chitinophaga sp.
CGGCAAATTCTTTCACCCGGATAGTTCCTACTATACCCGTAACCTGCTGAACACCGCTACCTCCATTGATGCCAACGGAAAGCTGGTGTATGGCATCCCCCTGGGCGCCATCATGGAAACAACCGACTATTCAAAAAATAACTATAGTGTACGCGGTCAGTTGAGCCTGGACCGGAATTTTTCCGGTAATCACCAGGTGAACGCACTGGCAGGTATGGAAGCACGCCAAACTATTGACGGCGCTAACTCCAACCGCTTGTTCGGATTTAATTCACAAACACAATTCAGCAAACCGGTAGATTATGTAACTCCCTATGTTACGGTAGACGGCTACCAGGGAACAGTGCCCTACAATGTAAGCTACTCTTCCAAACGGAAACGCTACCTCTCTTACTACGGCAACTTTTCGTATACCTATGCAGGTAAGTATACCTTATCTGGAAGCGCGCGGTACGACGACTACAATAACTTCGGCCTCGATAAAAAATACCGTGCAAAACCTTTCTGGTCCACCGGTATAGCATGGGCATTATCCAAAGAGGACTTTATGCAGTCCGTGAGCTGGATAAGCGGGCTTACCCTGCGCGCTACCTATGGTATCAACGGTAATATCAGCACCACTGCTTTACCATACGATCAGCTGTACCTGGGAACCGATTACCAGTACCCATACGACCCGTATGCAGGAATCACTTCACCGGCCAATCCCTCCCTGCGCTGGGAACAAACCGGCGTATACAACGTGGGCGTAGATTATGCACTGTTTGATAACCGCCTGTATGGTACCGCAGAGTTTTACTATAAAAAAGGCACCGATCTTTTTGCCACTTTCCCGGTGGATAATACCGTGGGATTCGACAATCTTACCCGCAATACTTCTTCTCTCAGCGGGAAAGGAATTGACCTGTCGCTCGGTGGTAAAATAGTCCGCCAGCATGCCTTTGAATGGTCTGCCAACGTGGTGTTCTCGTACAACACCAATAAGGTGACCGATGCAAGGTATAATGTAACCAGCGCCCTGCTGGCATCCGGTGGTCCGGGCGGCCCTATCGAGGGGCTCCCTACAGATTACCTGATGGTGTTCCGCTACGCCGGACTGGATAGCAAAGGCAGCCCGCTGGTACTGGGTGGTAAAGGAGATACGCTGAGTATTAACCAGTCGCCCAAGGATATCAGCGACCTGAAAAATGCCGGTCGCTTATCTGCACCTTACTTCGGAAGCCTGAGCCAAACGTTCCGATACAAGGGCTTTTCACTCGATGTAATGATCACCTATAAACTTGGCTATGTGTTCCAGCGTCCGGTGCCCAATCAATACCCCGGCCGCTACGGGTTTCAGAACTACGAGTATAACAACCTGCTGGATCAGCGCTGGCGTAAACCCGGCGATGAAGCGTTTACCAACGTACCCGGCCTGAGTGGCAACAGCGCAGGAGCTATCAGGTATATCAATGCCGATATCAATGTATTACCCGGAGATCATATCCGCTTAAGGGAAGTGGCGCTCAGTTATAAGGTGCCGGCCGCATTGTTCAGCCGCCTGCCGGTTAAGGGCATTTCCTTTACCGGCGCCGCCAGGAACTTGGCGCTGCTGTGGACCAAAAATGCCGACGGCATAGATCCCGATTTTCCGCCAAGCATCCGGAATATGAAGCTGCCCCCATCGGCATCGTATAATTTTTCACTGAATGTAAGCTTCTGATCTCATCTCAAAACGCAGTCAAATGAAACGATATAAAATATTCCTTCTTTTTATTATTGCCGGTACGCTTTTTCAATCGTGCAGCAAATACACGGATATAAAAACAGAAGGCGCGCTTACGCCCGATGATTATATTAACTACCGCTATCTGATGAACAACCGCCTGAACATGGAACGCTCCGTGGATATGCCGGATATGACGGCAGATGATATTGAGTACACCAGCGCATCCCTGCAGCAACGTTTATCGCCCGAGCTCCTGAATGCTTATATGTGGGGCGCCGAATATTATAATGCCCTCACCGCGGATCCCGACTGGAAAATATTGTACGCCACTATTTATCCCTGCAACCTGGTGATCCGCGATGTAATGAACAGCAAAGGCGGTACGGTACCACTGAAAAAGCAGGTGTTGGCGGAAGCAAGGGTACACCGCGCATACAGCTATTTCACCCTGGTAAATATGTATGCAAAGCAGTACAATGAAAGCAGCAAAGCTACCGACCCGGGGGTACCTTTACTCCTGGAGCCCGACGTGTCTGTTGTAGCCACCCGCGCTACTGTGCAACAGGTATACGACCAGGTGCTTAGCGATCTGCAGGCGGCTATCCCCGATCTGCCGGAACAAAACACTTACAATCTCTATCCGTCCAAAGCAGCGGCTTATGCCATGCTGGCAAGAGTTTACCTGCAAACAGGACAGTACCCGGCGGCACTTGAAAATGCAGACAATGCCTTGAAAATCCAATCGGGCCTGCTGAACCTGCCCACGCTGACCAGCTACCCGCAGCGCACAGATAACCCGGAGATCATTTTTTCCAAAATAGCGGGAATGAGCCACCAGTATTCCAATTTCCAGGTGATGAGCCAGGGGCTGTTGTCGTTGTACGACGTGAAAGATTACCGCTATAGCTATCTTACGAGCGACTATACCGACGGAGGAGTTACCTACCGCATTTCTTCCAGGGAAGCCGTTGCCGGCGCAAACCGCAACATCGGTGTGTCCGTTCCCGAAATGCTGCTCATTAAAGCCGAATGCCAGGCAAGGGCTGGTAATGCCGGCGCCGCTATGGGCACGGTGAATATTTTAAGGGCCAAACGCTTTGCGGCGGCGGATTTTACACCAATGACCGCTACCGGTGCAGACGATGCGCTGGTAAAAGTATTGCAGGAAAGAAGAAGGGAATTATGCTTCAGCTGTATCCGCTGGTTTGATCAGAAACGTTTGTTTACCGACAGCCGTTTCACAGAAAATATTACCCGTACCAATATCACTACCGGTGAAGCCTATACGCTTACACCCGGCAGCAACCGGTATATTTTTCCCATCCCGGCATTTAATATCCAGCTGAATCCATCGCTGGAACAAAACCCGAGATAAACATTATAAAAGCATCTTCAGATGAATAAAGTAAAAATGGCCCTCGTGATGCCAGCGGTGTTATGCTCCGGAATGGCCTTTTCACAATCGGCAATGAAATTTACGCCTGAACATCCAATGGCTGGCGATACGGTAACGCTTTATTACAACCCGGAAAATACCCCGCTGAAAGGGCAGGCGCCCGTTACCGGCGTGATCTGGCTGTATAAGAACGATCAGTGGGAAACGCAGGACCTGCATATGAAAATGACGGATTCAGGTTGGGTAACACGCTATCCTTTACCGGAAAAAACCGCGTTGGTGGTAGCCAATTTTTTTGCCAACGGTATAACGGATAAAGGTGGCACACCTACCTATGCCATTATATTGTCCAATCCAAAGGGCGGGCAAATGCCCACCGGCTATGCTGCCTGGGCTTTTTTGCGCCTCCCGGAGTTGAAACAATCAGTACCGCCTGCTATAGACGATACCGTGAAGATCACCGATGAAGTAGGCCTGTTCTGGATGAACAATGAACTCCGGTATCACCCGGAAAGCAGGCGCCATATTTTTTATAATGCCATGACGATCCTGAAAAACAGCGGCGAAAAACGCGCCGATACCATCATCCCCCGGGAAATAAATTATATCAGTAGCCTGAAAGATGTTACTGAAGCGGAATTGATGGATGTGAGCAGGGCGTATAAAAATTTATTGGGAGACAGGACCCGCGCCGACTCCATGAATAAAGTGATCATTGCCAGGTTCCCTTCCGGTGTGGCCGCCCGTGATGCCATGGTATATAACATGTTCCTGGGTAAGGCCGGCAACCGCTACGCCCTGTGGAAAGAGTTTGTGAAAAAGTTCCCGCTGCAGCAGTTTGAAAACGTAAACACGGAGATACAGCAACTGTATTACAATAAAGCCTTTCGCAGCGTAGTGTACGAACAGGTAATGACTACAAAAAAACTGGACATACTGGATGAAATGATGGATGCGTCTTCCTTTGAGTCGCTCACGGAATTTCACCGGCACCTGGTCGTGAATGCGCTGGCGCACGATGAAATAAAACCGGCAGATGCACTGCCCTGGTCCAATAAACTGGTGGCGCATATTGAAGCCGCTATCAACAAAAAAACAGGTGCTGAAAGCCGCTTCTATTCACCGCTGCAATGGAAGGCGCAGTTACTCAGCTACGCAGTGCCCGCCTTTATGGGACATGCTTCCCTGTTACATACACTCGGCGATGATAAAACCGCCCTGTTATGGATGGATAAAGTGAAAACCCAGCCAGGGGCAAACAGCGCTGATTTCATGAGCCTGTACGCTACCTTGCTGGAAAATACCGGCAAACATGCGGATGCCATGCAGGTGGCGGAAAACGCCGCCAGGGCCAATAAAGCCACGCCGGAAGTAATAGCGCTGTTGAAACAGGAATACATCCGTAAGCATAAAAAAGAAGAGGGCTTCGACGCTTATTTTCAGGGTATGAAAAGCGCAGAAGGCTTATCAGCAGAACGGGAAGCCCTGCGCGCGCAATTGATCCGCAAACCGGCGCCGGATTTTAAATTGCAGCAACTCACCGGTGGGGTAGCCAACCTGGCCAAAATGAAAGGCAAAATTGTAGTGCTGGATTTCTGGGCTACCTGGTGCGGCCCGTGTAAAGCGGCCATGCCCGGAATGCAGATGGCAGTAGACAAATACAGTAAAGACAAAAACGTGAACTTCTACTTTATTGCCACCATGGAAACCAAACCGGACTACAAGGATCAGATTAAAAAATTCCTCTCGTCAAAAGGCATGCACCTGGATATATTGCTGGATGCCAAAAGCGATAGCACCGGTCAGCTGGACGATACCTATAACAAATACACCAAAGCCCTGTCTTTCTCCGGCATCCCGGCAAAAGTGATCATCGATCAGCATGGCGTGATCCGCTGGCTGGGAAGTGGTTATTACGGAAGTCCCAGCGCACTGGCGGATGAAATATCCTACATCATTGAGTTATTAAAGAAAGAGGGATGAATATAGGAAGATGCCTGGCAGTTGTTTGGATCTTTATATGCACTGCTGCGTCAGGGGCATACGCCCAGGGCTCACATAGTACGGAGGTGCATTTCTATAATAAAGATAAAAGTATCCGCTGTGGTGGCACGCTTACCATTCCGGCCAACCGCAAAAACTTTCCCGCCGTAGTGCTACTATCCGGCACCGGTAAGCAGGACCGGGATGGCACTATGGCTGGTCACAAAATGTTTAAAGACTTGGCCGATTCTC
>JBCNPS010000529.1:0-5322 GCA_039593235.1 Chitinophaga sp.
GCCTCCGCCAATTTCATGATTCATAACAGCATTCACATAACACACATAAGCAAACTGGAAGAGGATAGCGCCTGCAATGCCAAACACCAGGAGCCGGTCGCGCGTAAGATACATCCCGCTGTTAAAGCAATAGATAATGATAGCGCCAAGGAAAAAAACCATACCAGTGGAACGCGAATCGCGCGCGAAGCACAACAAACTGTATCCTAACAGCAACGACAGTACGGCTTTCCACTGGCCTCTGCGGTATAATAAAAACGAACAGATATACACGGCATACGACAGGATCGGCACCATCTTGAATTTGAAGTACGACATATCTGTGTCCGCATTATCATCTGTCCAGATAATATTCTTTATAAGGGTCAGGCAAAGGAAAAAGAAGATCGCTTTATCATCTTCCAAAGTTTTAAAAAGAAAAATAAAAGAGAGTATAGACATCACAATAGCCGCCCAGCCCCGCATAAAATTTTCCGATGAACTATGTACTATAAACAGATCAGTAACGGCCTGGCATATAAAGAGCGCCACCAGTGCAAAAATGATCTTGCGGAACATAGGATATGCCTTGAGATCCCGCAGGTCAAATACAAAGGGAGCCGATAGCAACACCATGATCTCATTGAGCTTCAACTGGCCTACCATCGCTACATTCACGCCACTCAGCAATGTATACAGGGCTATTTTGATCCGGTTAAACATAGGCAGGCATTTTACCGCGCACCGCGTAGTGAACAATTTGTTGTAACCGTTCTCTGTTTACATCCAGGCTATACTCCTGTAAAAAATCTTCACGTAACCGGGCGCCTTTATCTGTTTCGGGATCAAAGGCCAGTAACGACTGTTTGAATGCCAATGGTTCATCAGACACAATAAAGTGATGGCTTTTCACTCCCTCCACGCCTTTGCGGGTGCTGATAATGGGTGTGCTGAGTGCCATTGCCTCCAGGCACTTCAGGCGCGTACCGCTACCGTGCACCAGCGGAATGATCACCGCACTGGCTGCGGAGATATACCACTTCACATCATCCACTTTTCCAAAGGCTACAATATTGCGATACTCCTCTTTACCGGTGAGCTGCTTCAGCGCTTCTTTAGATCCCCTGCCAACCAGCCACAGGTCGTACTTACCGGCCAGCTCATCATCCCACACATTTTCGATGAACCATTTTAAACCGGCATAATTCATATATACACCAAAGTTAGCCGTCATCACCAGCACACGTTGCTGCTTTTTGCCGGAGAAATGATAATCTTTCTCATCAAGAAAATTAGGTACGGTAAAAACCTTTTGCTTCGGAAGGAATCGTGTATGATAGGCATTATCATCTTCACTAACTACCAGCACAGCAGCGGCCTTATTAAAGTACATGCGCTCGTGCAGTTTTTCCATACTGAACAACTGCCACTTGCGCAGTTTATCTAACAGGTTCTTCGATGGCAGCTGCCAGGTGATCATGGGCTGCGCATTGTGGGTGCCCAGGATAACAGGGATCTGTTGCTGGCGGAAATAAGAAATATAATGTCCAACATAGCCATAGTCCAATATCGCAGCCGCCAGCGTGTATTCCCTGCACACTTCTTCAAAGATGCTCATAACGGTGGCAGAGCGCTGGAAGTATTGCTTGCCTGTGATCCGGGTGAGCAGGTCGAAAGGCTTTGTTTCGTAGGTATAAAAAGTAACGTTAGGAAGATGGTATTTCTGTAAGTCTACCTTCTCCACGTTCCGTACCACGGCAATCACTTCATAGCCGAGCTGCGACAATGCTTTGATCAGGTAATAACTCCTGATCCTTTCTCCCCCGTTTTGCGGGAAGGGAGATATGTCTGTGAAGAAAAGAATGTTCATATCTTAATTCGCTTTTAATACCACCAGTCTTGCCTGTAGTTTTGTAAAAATCCTGTTGAGCAACTGTTCTACTTTTACCGTTTCATCTGTTGTAAGCCCGATAAGCCGGATGAGTAACACAATACTTATTGTACTCCCTACAGCAGTTACACCCAGCCGCACAAATCCTTCTCCCATAAATAGCTGCGGGATGCAGGACAGACCTGCTGCCAGCAGCACCGGCACAATTGCTTTTATGATCACCTGCCGGGTAAACACCGCCGGTGGTAAACCTGTAATATTCTTAGCCGCCACCATCCGGTAAATACCGCTCAGCACTTCTATCACGATGGCGCTGACGAGTACCGACGATGCAGGATATCCCGCTTTCAGCAACAGCCAGGCAACAGGCAGATTGAGCAGTACCATGGTGCTCACTATTACCTGGTACTTTCTTATTTTGCCTACCGACTGTACCGCCACCTGTATACCGGATGATAATTGATTAATTAATGTAGCAATGATGATCAGGCGGCACATCATTACCGTGAAGGCAGGCACCTGTTTTAACCAGCATTGCAATACAAAAGGCATTTCGATCATTACGGGGATGGCAAAAAAACTCAGCAGGTAAAAGGAAAATTTACTGGCAATCATGGCCAGGCGCAACATCCGTGGGCGGTCGCCGCTGCCTTCACTTTTAATGATCTGCGGATTTAATGCCCGCAGCATGGTAACAGAAAAGTAGCTGAGCTGTGCATTTACCTGGTTGGCGATGCCATAAGCGGCGTTTACAATAGTGCCAAAGAAAACATTCAGCAGGAGCGCCAGTCCTTGGTTACGCGCTACAAAGCTGCCGGCGCCAAACATGTTCCACCCCGCATAGGCAAACATTTCTTTCAGCAGGCTACTGTCGAAATACTTCCGTATACGAATACGGCTTTCTTCATACTTCACTGCACAGTACACCTGTTTGAATAGCAACAACAATATGGTAAGCAGCGCCATCAGGCCGCCATATACAATCAGCCTGTCGTATGAAGTATATTGCAGGCCGAGTGCAATCAGCAACTTTCCCACTGATTCCACAATGCCCAGTATAGCCACCATCACCATGTTCTCCCGGGCTATCAGCGTAGCATCATAAGGCACAGAAATGATGGTAAAGAAAGCGCTGACCACCATGAACTGGAAAATGAGTTTGGCTGCCGCCGTGCGGGACGCCGGGTAATTAAGCACATGATCAAAAAGGTAGCTGCCCATCACTTCAAACAGCAGCACCAAAGCCAGGCCCAGCACGAAATGAAGCAGTATGCTGGCATTAAATACCACTTTTAGTTTATGTGCATCCCTCGTACCCAGGTGAAACGACATATACCGTTGGGTGCTGATGGTCATGGCCATGTTCAGGAAAGACAGCATGGCAATGACTCCGCTGATCAGGTTAAACAGTCCGTAGTCCGCCGCACCCAGGAGGTTGAGCACCAGCCTGGTGGCGTACAGGGAAATAAAAACGGTGATCAGCATCCGTCCGTAAAGCGCGCCTGTATTCAGTATTACCCTGTTAGCTACCTGCATGTTGCCTGTATTATCCGATTAAGTGTTCCAGTTGTGTAACTTCTTTTTTGGCAAACAATGCCACATCGCCGGCCATCATTTCCTTTACCAGCGCGGGCAGGTCGTAGGCTGGCTCCCATCCCAGCACTGTTTTGGATTTGGTAGGGTCGCCTATAAGCAGCTCCACTTCTGTAGGGCGGAAATAGCGCGGATCAATAGCTACTACTTCTTTACCTAACGGCAACGCATATACTTCATTTGTACAGGCTGTTACGGCCCCAACTTCTTCCACACCGCTGCCGGAAAAGGTGATTTCAATACCCAGTTCAGCAAAGGCCATGCGTACAAATTCCCTTACGGTAGTAGTGATGCCGGTAGCAATTACATAGTCGTCCGGTGTTTCCTGTTGCAGGATACGCCACATCGCTTCCACATAATCTTTGGCGTGGCCCCAGTCGCGCTGCGCATCCAGGTTACCGAGATACAGCTTATCCTGTAAACCCAGTGCGATAGCAGCTGCGCCCCTGGTGATCTTACGGGTCACGAAGGTTTCCCCGCGCAACGGGCTTTCATGGTTAAACAGGATGCCATTACAGGCATACATACCATATGCCTCGCGGTAGTTAACGGTGATCCAGTAAGCATATAGTTTGGCTACTGCATAGGGACTACGTGGATAAAAAGGAGTGGTTTCCCGTTGCGGCACTTCCTGTACCAGTCCATACAACTCGGAGGTGCTGGCCTGGTAAATGCGTGTTTTCTTTTCCATTTTCAGGATACGCAATGCTTCCAGGAGCCGCAAGGTACCGATACCATCAGCATTGGCGGTGTATTCCGGTGTATCAAAGCTCACGCGTACATGGCTCATCGCGGCCAGGTTGTAGATTTCATCGGGTTGGGTTTCCTGTATAATACGTATGAGGTTGGTGCTGTCCGTCATATCGCCGTAATGTAAACGGAAGCGCACATTTTCACTGTGCATATCCTGGTAAAGATGATCAATTCTTTCTGTGTTGATCAGCGAGGCGCGGCGTTTTACGCCATGTACCATATATCCTTTCTCCAGCAGCAATTCTGCCAGATAAGCGCCGTCCTGGCCGGTAATACCTGTTATCAGGGCTACTTTCATACGATTGTTTTTTTTGTGATAAAGAAATAGTTATTGCATGAGTGCATTTACTGCGGCAGCAGCATTATTGCCGATACCATAATAGGTGAACCCGTGTTTTACCAGTTGTACGTCGTCGTAAATATTCCTGCCATCGAACAGCAGCGGTGTTTGCAGTAGGCTGCGCAGGCGGGGCCAGTCCGGCATCCGGAAGGCATTCCATTCCGTTACCAGCAGCACTGCGTCCGCACCTGTAGCAGCGGCATACATATCGTCGGCAAAGGTGACGCTATTGCCCAGCAACGGCAATGCTTCTTCCATGGCAACGGGATCGTATACACGAATCTGGGCGCCGGCATCCAGCAGGCTGTTGATCAGCACCAGGGATGGCGCTTCCCTCATATCGTCGGTATTGGGTTTGAATGATAATCCCCATATAGCGAATATGCGGCCTCTGATATCACCGTCGAAGTGACGCAGCACCTTATCGGATAATATCTTCTTCTGGTCTTCATTTACCGCTTCCACCGCCTCCAGGATACGAAGCCGGTAGCCGTATTCACGGCCGGTTTGGATCAATGCTTTTACATCTTTAGGAAAACAGGAGCCGCCGTAGCCGATGCCCGGATAAAGGAAATGCTTTCCTATGCGGGGATCGCTGCCAATCCCCCTACGTACCTGGTTTACATCGGCACCTACCAGCGTGCATACGTTGGCAATGTCGTTCATGTAGGAGATCCGGGTAGCCAGCATGGCATTGGCGGCGTACTTGGTCATTTCTGCCGAAGCAATATCCATAAACAGCAACGGGTGCCCGTTTAATACGAAA
>JBCNPS010000053.1:0-20097 GCA_039593235.1 Chitinophaga sp.
CTTAAACATTACCTGTGTTTGATTCAAACTATCACTAATTTGAATCGTGCTGTTGTTTCCATTCTTTCAAAGAACTTTGATCATTTACATGATCAGTAGCTGATGTGTGAGATCCGATCCCCGTGGCTCTCTAGCCAAACATCTTTTCAATTTATTCCGCAACACCTGCTTTTCATTTGTTGCCCCGTTGTTATTGGGGTTGCAAAGGTAATCAACTTTTGATTTCTTCCAAATCTTTTTAAAGATTTTTTCAAATTTTATTTTCTCATCTCAGCGAACCGCAAAATCACTGGTACCAGGTATTGACAGCCGGATCATGATGAAAAAATAAATGCAGAATATAGTGTTGGAAAGAGCTTTTGTATGCGTGCTTTCTATCAAAGCGGAGCGCAAAGGTAGGCGCTTTTTTTACACTTCCAACTTTTTTGGCGTACTATTTTTATAAAAATCCTGCAACTCTTTCTGGTAAAGGGTTACAGGATTAAAGAATTATTGACGATCAAAGCTCAGCGGCTGTAAAAGCCCTTCCGGATATCTCACTTTCATTAAAAACAATCCCTGCGGGGGAACTGCAAAATCAGCGTTTGTACAATCGAGGCTTTCTATCGCTGCTTTGAACTCAGCTATCGACAGCTTGCCGCGGCCTACTCTCAGCATAGTTCCTACCAGCCCTCTTACCATCCCCCGGAGGAAACGGTTGGCAGTAACGTTATAGACTATACGCTCACCATCCACCGTCCAGTACGACTCGGTAATCTTACATATATAGGTCTTCACCTGCGTATTGCGTTTGGAAAACGTAGTAAAATCGCTGTAACCCTTAATCACTTCCGCCGCTTCCTGCAATGCAGCGATATCTATCGTATAAGGGAAAAAGTAACCGCGGTCTTTCAGGAAAGGATCTTTACGGGTATATAAAGTGTACTCATAGGAGCGGGCCAACGCTGCAAACCGGCTGTTGGTATCAGGCGGCACCTGGTAAATAGCGCGCAGCACGATATCGTCGGGAAGAATGGCATTGATCTTATACAGGAACTGCGGATGCAGCGGCAATGCCGTATCAAAGTGCAGGAAGTTCTGCTGTGCATTCACACCGGCATCGGTTCTGCTGGAGCCCGTGCTCTCTATCGTTTCCCGGAATAAGATGCTCAACGCCCGGTCTATTTCCGCCTGCACTGTGTGTGCATTTTCCTGTACTTGGAAACCGCTGTACTGCGCCCCCTTATACCCTACTTCTATAAAGTACCTGTTCATATGGGGGCGAAAATAAAGAATTACGAACTATCCGGCGGAATGAATTACGGAGTTATGGTGAGATGAACAGGTGGTCCATCTTCCCATAACTCCGTAAAAATGAAGGTGATATTATTTATGCAACATGGCTTTGAACCTGCCCCTGTAATAGTCGTCTATCAGCAGGGTTTCCAGGGAACCATATTT
The DNA here is from genome assembly GCA_039593235.1 of Chitinophaga sp. Taxonomy (GTDB): domain Bacteria; phylum Bacteroidota; class Bacteroidia; order Chitinophagales; family Chitinophagaceae; genus Chitinophaga. The sequence goes on from JBCNPS010000053.1 coordinate 1,441, forward strand.
CTCGGTATCCAGGGTTTTAGAGTAAGCAGCGTCCAGCAGGCGATACCGGGTATCATCTGCAGTGAGCAACTGTACCAGGGTTTTTACCTGGGCCGTTTGCAAACAATAGTTGCGGGTTTGTTTCTTAAACACATCAATCATACTGTTATCCGTTCTGGCGGCTACAAATTTGCGCAACACCTTGCGGAAAGTATCATCGTCCATTACGTTGGCGCAATCGGAATTGATCAGCCGTGTGTCTGTTTTCTTTTTGGCAACAGGAGCTACTTCCGTTGTTACCTCTGCTCCTACCGGCGCTCCGGCGGCATCCACATTTACCGCTTCCTCTTCGTTGCGCTTCTTTTTCTTTTTGCTTCTTACCGGTTCTTCATCTGCTATCGCGATGCCATAACCGCTAGAATCCGTAATAATATTGGCCGGATGCTCGGTATCATCAAAGATCTTTTTCCTTTTCTTTTTGCTGCGTACCGGGGCTTCTTCTTCTGAAGCAGCTACCGGCACTTCCACTACCGTTGGCGCTGCAGCGGCGGCTTCCGGTGCTGCGCCAACAGGAGCAGGCGCACCATCATCCTGAAATTCTATAAAATCAGGATCCCCATCTTTCGCCTTATGTTTCTTCGATTTCTTTTTCACCGGCTCTTCTGTTGCGGCAGCTGCTTTAGCTGCTTCTTCAGCAGCGGCCTCGCTGGCGGCAGTTTTATTTTCTTCTGCCAGCACCCCGCTCAAAATGGCCTGTTCTTCTTCTGTTAAAGGCGCTCTTTCTCCCCTGTTACGTTTCTTCCGGGGCTTCTTTACTTCTCCTTCAACAGCTACAGGAGCTACATCTGCAGGTCCTGCTTCCTTTTTCACTTCCGGCAGCGGCTCGGGTTCGTCCCTGTCGTCGCCGCCCACCACTACTTTATCCAGCGCAGAGGCAAAGGAATTGCCTGATTTCACCGGGGCGGGTTTAGACGGACCGGTTACAATAGCTTTATCGGCAAACGTGGTTTCCAGGTCTTTTTGCAGGTTGGACATCATTTCCTTTTTGGCGGTGTCCAGCTCAGGTACAACGGAGTCTGCAGCAGGCGTAGCTACTGCGAGGGCGGTTTCACCCACATCAGATTTGAGTTCCCGGAAGGTTTGCAGGTTATATAAAGAATAACCGGCTTCGCCGGATTGTTTGAGCAGGAAGCCCTGATCACTCTTGGTTATTCTCAGGTTAAACTGTGCTTCTTTGGATTCTTTGTTGGCGAAACCTACGGTAATAGGCGCAGTACCGGTTTCCAGCCGGGGGATGATAATATAGCCCCTGTCGGTGGAGCTTAACACTTTGCCGTTATGCTTTACATAGAACGGCTGTCCCTTCTCGCTCTGAATATATACGTAGTGGAGCTGATCCTGCGCCCAGAGCCGGCCGCATAGTAACAGACATGCCCATACGAATATTACTGTCCTGTATTTAAGATGCATACTATAAATTGGTATAAAACTCTCCTTGTGCAAATATTATTCCAGCACGATCAGCACTTCGCCTTTTTCCACTGCAGTGCGCTCTGATACCTTAATTTCTTTTACGATGGCGTCTGAACCAGCCTTGAACACATTTTCCATTTTCATGGCCTCCAGGATCAGTACCGGGTCGCCCTTTTTGATGGCCTGTCCGAGGCTTACCAGCACCTTCAGCACCAGGCCGGGCATGGGCGCCCTGATATCATTCACCTTCCGGGTCATGGCGTCTTTGATCCCCATAGATGCCAGCAGCTGATCGATCGGCTCTTCTATCTGAACTTCAAACTGTTGCTGGTTTACCTGCAATACTACCGTTTTGGTTTCTTTCTCGATCCTCAACACCTGCGCCTGGTAGCTGCGGCCGTCCATTATAACGCTGTAATCGCCGGAGGGTAGCTTCACTGCCGACCAATCCACTTCCAGGTTATCGCAGGTAACTTTTGTATCGTTATTAACGGCAAATGCAGATTTACCATTCACTATTGCTTTGATCATAATGTTGTTTTATCGGCCTGTAGGCGTAACAAAAATAGCATTTTTAACCACTTACCTCATATTTGGCCCATTTGTTTAAATTTGACTCTTTTAAATTGGCCCAAGCCAATACATTTGTTTAAAACAGTCTTTTACATGAATCTACATCTGAAGCAATCCCTGATGGGGATGCTGATCGGAGGAATAGCCGGTCTGGCGATGAGCACTAACGGGATGGCCCAATCTGACAACACTGCCCAGGACGACCCTGCATTAAAGATCTACCGCGCATCCGCCACCAAAGTGAACGACCTGGTACATACAAAGCTGGACGTACGTTTCGACTACGCCAAACGGTACCTCTATGGCAAAGCCTGGATAACCCTCAAGCCTCATTTTTACGCTACCGACTCCCTTACGCTCGATGCAAAGGGCATGGACATCAAAGACATTGCATTGGTAAAAGCAGGTAAAAACAGCCCGCTGAAATACAGCTACGACAGTCTCCAACTGCATATCGCACTGGATAAACGTTACAAAGCCACCGAATCATATATCATCTATATAAATTATACAGCAAAACCCGATGAACTCAAAGTAAAGGGCAGCGCTGCCATCTCCGATGCCAAAGGGCTCTATTTCATCAACCCGGATGGTAAAGATCCCAACAAGCCCACCCAGATATGGACCCAGGGTGAAACAGAAAGCGCTTCCGCCTGGTTTCCCACTATCGATAAAACCAACCAGAAGTGTACAGAAGAAATCAGCATGACGGTGGAAAAGAAATATGTGACCCTTTCAAACGGTAAACTGGTAAGCCAGAAAAACAATCCCGACGGTACCCGTACCGATACCTGGAAAATGGATCTTCCCCACTCCCCTTACCTGTTTATGATGGCAGTGGGTGAATACGCCATTGTAAAAGACAGCTGGCGCGGAAAAGAAGTAAGCTATTATGTGGAAAAGCCTTTTGAGAAATATGCCAAAGCCATTTTTGGTAATACTCCTGAAATGCTCACCTTCTATTCCAAAATACTAGGATACGATTATCCCTGGGTGAAATACTCCCAGATCACCGGCCGCGACTACGTTTCCGGCGCCATGGAAAACACCACCGCTACGCTTCACGGGGAGTTTATGCAGAAAACAGACCGTGAACTGCTCGATAATAACAACTACAACGAAAGCGTAATTGCCCATGAACTGTTCCATCATTGGTTCGGCGACCTTGCCACCGCTGAGTCCTGGAGCAATCTTACCGTAAATGAATCCTTTGCCGATTACAGCGAATACCTGTGGCTGGAACATAAATACGGTAAAGACGCCGCAGATGAACACAGCCTGGATGCCACACAATCGTATATGTCGATGGTACAGTACTCCGGCGATAAAGACCTGGTACGCTTCCATTACCACGATAAAGAAGATATGTTTGACCAGATCACCTACCAGAAAGGCGGCCGCGTTTTACATATGCTCCGCAATGCAGTAGGAGATTCCGCCTTCTTCAAATCCCTGAACCTTTACCTGAAAACAAATGCCTTTAAGGCTACAGAAGCGCACCAGCTACGCCTGGCCGTGGAAGAAGTAACCGGCAGGGATATGAACTGGTTCTTTAACGAATGGTATTTTGGCAAAGGCTTCCCCCAGCTGGATATCAGCTACAAGTATAACGACGCTGCCAACACGGTAACCGTTATCTTACAACAGATCCAGAAAGACAACAAAGTATGGCATATTCCCATGGCCATCGACATATATGCCGGAGGTAAAGCAGAAAGACATAACATCTTCATGGAAAACAGGATCGATTCCTTCACCTTCTCCTATACCACCAAACCAGACCTGGTGAATGTAGATGCCGATAAGGTAGTTTTAGCCAAGATAGATGACCATCGGGCATTCAGCACCTATGCGTATCAATACGCGCACGCTCCGAATTATATGGACCGTCACATCGCCATCGATGAAGCAGCGGATGCACAAACCACCAATCCTGAAGCCGTGAAGCTCCTGGCGCTGGCACTGAAAGATAAATACCATGGCTTAAGAAGCTATACAATAGGTAAATTGAACCTGGGCAATGCAGCCGTAAAAGCCGCTACCCTGCCCATCCTGCTGGATCTTGCCAAACAAGATCCCAGCTCACTGGTACGTGCCGCCGCCCTGCAGCAACTGGGAGAACTGAAAGATGCCCAGTATGCATCCTTATTTGAAGCAGCTACAAAAGATAAATCCTACGGTGTAGAAGCCGCCGGCCTGGAAGGCTTAGCCACACTGGATCTTAACAAAGCCTACACTATTGCGAAACAATTGGAAAGCGATACCCGGGGTAAGCTGGTAAATGCAATTGCAGGCGTATATGCCCGGAAAGGAGATACTGCCGATATCGCTTTCGTAGCCGCCAAATTTGATGAAACCTCCGGCCAGGATAAGCTGAATGCAGCTTTCGACTACCTGGGCTTCTTATCCAAAGTTAACAGCACCTCTGCTGTTATAAAGGGTGTGGACCAGGTAAAAGCCATGACCATTCAATTTAACAACTCGCAGGTAAGCACCTACATCACCAACTGGATGCAGGAAATCAGCAAAAGCAAATCGCAGGAGGCAACGGCTGTTACCGGCGCCAACCGCGAGGAACTGCTGAAACAATCGGACTACTTCCGCAAGACGTCGGAGGAGATCAGGAAGAGTATTAAATAATGCAGCGGATTTTGTCTGACTCAGGATTAAACTGATTACGCTGATTACGCTGATTTGATTACTTTGGATTTTAAGGGATTTGGGGAGATATAAGCGGATATCGCTTTTATCTCCCCAAATCCTTCTTAATCATTACAAAATCAAATCAGCGTAATCAGCGTAATCAGTTTAATCCGGAGTCAGACAACATCCGCTTCGATCTCCGCGAGGGCGTTGAGTTGCGGGTCCCAGCGCCAGGGCGTGCCGGCAAGTGGTACACCTCCGAGCCAGTGATGCTCCAGTGAGGCGTAGTCCAGGTAGTTTTCTTCTTCTTCCAAGATTTCTCTTCCAAGGCTGGTGATTTTCAGCATCTGGTCATTTTCTTCGATCACGCCGGCGTTAGCCATGCGATGTACGAGGATATCCAGCTGGAAGTTGGTGAAGCCGTATATTTCCAGTTCGCTCCAGAAAAGCATGTAGAGGTCGTACCAGCGGTAGCTGCCGAGCACCAGGCGGAGCAGGAAGTAGTTTTCGATGGTGCTGAGGCCGGTATTGATATCGGGGAACCGTTTCAGGTGCGCAGTAATGGCTGCGGGGAGGTGTTTCAGGTTCCCGGGAGGTAGTTTACTAATGGTTTCAAGTACCTGCGGGGTACGTTGGCACCAGGCATCCCAAACATCGGCGGCCCAGGTAAGGTCGTCGGGTTGGAGGCGTGTACGTTGTTCAAAAATTTGCGGGAACTCGTCTGCCGTGGGATGATGATGGAGGTCCGCCAGGCTGATGGGGGGAAGGGTGGTAAGCCGGCTGCTGAGATAGTGGAGGATGAACAGCATATTGACCTGGCAAAACAGGTCGTATTCAAACCAGAGCACTATTTCGTCTGCAGCGGAGCCGGAGAGGTCCAGCTTCTCCAGCTCCTGTACTACATTGGTAAAATAGTTTTGTTTATCAATTCCGTAATGATACCCGAGATGTTTGGCGCGGCTTTCAAAGAACTGTGAGAGGTCTTTTGTGTATTTCACTTTGCCTTCGCACATCATTTCCCTGCATACCACTACTTCTCCCGGCACCTTGCTTTGCCGGAACAAGGCAAGGGTAGCATCTCCGTTTAACACATGCAAATATGACATAAAATAGTTTTCTGCTATTACCAGCTGCCACTGGCGCCACCTCCGCCGCCGGAGCCTCCTCCGAAACCGCCGAAGCCACCCCCGCCTCCACCGCCGGACCATCCGCCGCTGCTGCCACTACCGAAGCCGCCCATACCGCCTATTACCGGCCAGATCCATCCGCCACGCCTGTTGTAAGTAGTGCCACCACCTCTGCCGCCGCCACCGCCGCGACTGATAATGGAAATGATGATCACGATCACCATAATGATCAGGAATATAGCGCCGGGACTGATGCCCGGTTCACTTTGCCTGGGATCTGCACGGTATTCGCCGGCGGCTGCCTTCTGAATGGCCTCCACGGCCCCATCCAGCCCCTGGTAGTAGTGTCCTTCGCGGAAGGCCGGTTTTATGATCTGCGAAATGATCTGGTTAGCGGTAGCGTCGGGTACTACGCCTTCCATACCGTAACCGGTTTCTATCCTGATCTTCCTGTCTTCCAGTGAAACAAGAATAAGGATACCATTGTTCTTGCCTTTGGTACCTATTCCCCAATCACGCAATATTTTTAATGATACCTGGCTGATATCGTAGTCACCGATGGACTTGAGTGTAACAATGGCTATTTGAGTGGAAGTGCTGTCGAAGTAAGCCACTACTTTTTGTTCGAGGGCATCGTCTTCGCTTTTGAGCAGCACACCTGCAAAATCGTTCACTAAAGTGGGAGGATTAGGCCGGGGCGGTATATTCTGGGCGTTTGCCAGCAAACCCGCCATCATCAATAATCCCGGTAAAAACCAGCGTAGTATCCTCATTGTATCAAAGCTAAAATCGTTTAAAAAGAGTGGCCGTTATTTACCAAAGACGATATCGTCGGGCAGTTCATTAGCATCATCACCGGCTTCATGCGGGAAAAAGGTACGGAGTGAGGCGCCTATTTCCGCTATACATGCTTCGATGCCATCGATAATACGATTTTCCTGAAAGTGGCTGATCAATAACCCGGCTTCTTTCACCCAGAAGTCGTTACCTACTTTCTCGTGTATGCCCTGGTCGCCCAGGATGGCAAACTGCCGGTCTCTGATGGCCACATATACCAATACGCCGTTGCGTAATCTTGTTTTTGCCATGTCCAGCGATGCGAAAGCTTCTTTCGCCCTGTCCATAGGATCCACATAACTGCAATGGCTTTCTACAAACAACCTGATTTCCCCGGAGGTAAGCCGTTCTGCTACCCGGATAGCGTGCACCAGTCTTTCTTTTTCTGTTTCTGAAAAAATCTCTTTCCGTTTAAAAGGGAAAATGCGCATGCTGTATATATTTTATATTTCCGGTCCGTGATGCCGGTATAATACCGGCATCACGGAGGCGGCCAATCTTTTATGGGTTGTTCTTAGAATTTTACCTGCGGAGCATTTTCGGAACCGGCGGCGGCTTCGAAATAACCTTTCTGTTTAAAGCCGGTGATACCAGCCACGATGTTATTCGGGAAGGTGCGCACGGAGCTGTTGTACACGTTTACTGCATCGTTAAAGTCGTTGCGGGCTACGTTGATCCTGTTTTCCGTTCCTTCCAGTTGTGCCTGGAGGTTCTGGAAGTTGGCGTTTGCCTTCAGGTCGGGGTACGACTCAGAAACGGCGAGCAGGCGACCGAGGGCCTGGCTTAACTGTCCTTGTGCAGCCTGGTATTGCTGAATTTTTTCAGGGCTGAGATCATTCACATCCACTTTGATCTGGGTAGCGCTGGCGCGGGCCTGTACTACTTTTTCCAGGGTTTCTGTTTCGAAGTTGGCAGCGCCTTTTACAGTGGCTACCAGGTTAGGGATCAGATCAGCACGGCGTTGATAGCTACTCTGTACCACTCCCCATTTATTTTTCACAGCTTCATCTTTGGTCACGAGGCCATTGTACTTACCACAACCTAACATGACTAATAATGCGAGTACTACGATAACAATAATTCCTGTTTTCATCTGAATTTAAATTTAAGTTTTAAGAGCCGGCAAATGTGCAAAAGGTATTCCCGAATTTATACTTGCCGGTGTAAGTAGTTTTTTCTCCGGTGAACGCTATAAAAAAAGCGGTTAACGCATGCTTTTCATGGCTACACGAAAATATGGAAACTCCCCCACTAAATCGCTATTGGATAAGGAAACGGCTATTTTTTAAAAAAGTTCATTCATCCTTGAAATATTCGTCATAAAACAGTATGTTTATATGTACCTTTGCAACGTGTAAAACGTTGAACGTTTTACTATTTGATTTAAGGTGAATGGGGCAGAATGGATACAAAATCGATATCGAAAGTTTCATTGTTTCTAACTCATTTATTATCAATAACTTGGAACTAAGTCTGCTTAAATGAGTGCACAACACATCCATATACTCTATATAGATGATGAAATACACAATCTGAATGCCTTCAAGGCTTCATTCAGGAGGCTGTACAACATAGTTACAGCCAGTTCTGCGGAGGACGCGGAAAAGCTGCTGGCAGAAAACGAATTTCACATCATTATCTCGGACCAGCGGATGCCCAAAACTACCGGCATCGAGTTTTTTGAATCTATACTGGAAAAGTACCCCGAGCCAATACGCATGCTGCTGACCGGCTATGCCGACATTAACGCCGTAGTAGATGCCATCAATAAAGGACAAGTTTATAAATATTTCTCCAAACCCTGGAACGAAGAGGAGCTGAAACACAATATTGAGAAAGCATATGAAGTGTACGCCCTCCGGAAAGAGAACAAGGAATTAACCGCCAAACTGCTTGATGTAAACCAGAAACTGGAGTTCCTGGTAAGACAAAAACTGATTTCCTGATCATTTACAAATAGAGAGAGATGCCTGTGAAGTGGCTTCCGGATTGCTTATGCGATGCTTTTGCCATGTACATAAGGTGGACTTGATCAGGAGAAGATATGCTCATTCCCGCTGTTGGGTTGCTACTGTGTATGGTATACGCGAAGTAACAGGATACTTTTTAATGGCTTGCTTTTTATAAAACAACACCTTTTTGAGATCAGGCATTGCTTTTACCCGCTGTTTTGTATTTGCCGGAACAACCACACCGAGTATGTTTGCCGCTACAAAGCGACGGTTGGCCGATGCCTGTTGTTCATGGAAGGCCCGCACCTGCAGGATTACCAGCAATGTACCTTTTCCCGGCACTGCCACTTCCAATTCCGTACCAGGGAAAGGTGTATTCAAATTGATCATGACAGCCGCTGTAGCCTGGCCGGTTACCCGGCGCTCTGCGAAACTGATACGCACAGCAACCAGCTTTACTTCCACATTGGTAGCGGCTTCCTGCGATGGTAATGTTTGCGCGGGTATTATTACCGTTCCGCCGGGAGAGACCAGCGGCTGCAGGCTGAAGAAATGCTCCACGCCCTTATGCCTGTTAAACCGGAAGCCATTTATTGTTTGCAGCTGATCTTTTCCTGCGGAGATCAGCACTTTGTTGAGCCGGTTCACCAGTGCGCCATCACGGGGGATATTAAGAAGAGGTACGATAGCCTGCCGGATCAGCTTTCCTTTCCTGCTGGCGAGGCCAAAATCCCTGGCTGCGTGCCGCGTAGCGGTGGTTTGCCGCACGGTTTCAGGCATGGTGCGGAGGAAATACTGACCGTTCCTCCGGTAACCGATCAGGTTACCCAGCTTGCCTGTAAAAGTGTTTATTCCTGTTTGTTTTGCCATTTGGGTTAACGTTTTTATTAAAAATACGGTAAAGCAGCGAGTACTTATCTGCCTGGAATTTAGCGAATCACAAACGGGAGAGCATCCAGCATTGGAGGTTATCCAAACAGAGAGGCATCGCTATTGTCATTTCTCTAAAGCGTAATACTCTCCCCTTCGAAACTATCTAAATCCGTAAATGTTGATTTTCCTTTAACTTGCATCCCATTGTGAACTTAATTTCATAGCATCATGCAAGTTTGGAAAGATTACCAGGCAGAGAACAAAGATCGTTTCCTGGAAGAATTACTGGCACTGTTACGCATTCCTTCTGTGAGTGCAGATTCCCGTCACAATCAAGATACCCAGCAATGTGCGGAAGCGGTGAAAGTGCGTTTGGAAGAAGCCGGCGCTGATAAAGTAGAAGTATGCCAAACGGCTGGTCACCCGATCGTTTATGGCGAAAAGATCATAGATCCTTCCTTACCCACCGTACTGGTATACGGCCACTACGATGTGCAGCCTGCCGATCCGCTGGAGCTGTGGCACAGCGGTCCGTTTGAACCCGTGATCAAAGATGGTAACATATATGCCCGCGGTAGCGCGGACGACAAAGGCCAGTTTTACATGCATGTGAAGGCTTTTGAAACCATGCACAAAACCAATACGATTCCCTGTAACATCAAGTTTATGATTGAAGGGGAAGAAGAAGTAGGCTCCGCTAACCTGGGCATCTTCCTGAAAGAAAACAAAGAACGCCTGAAAGCAGATGTGGTATTGATCTCCGATACTTCTATGATCAGCCTGGACAACCCATCTATTGATACGGGTTTGCGCGGACTGGCCTATATGGAAGTAGAGGTAACCGGTCCTAACCGCGACCTTCACAGCGGCGTATACGGTGGCGCTGTGGCTAACCCCGCTACCATCCTGGCAAAAATGATCGCCTCCCTGCATGATGAAAATAACCACATCACCATTCCGGGCTTCTATGATAAAGTACAGGAACTGAGCGCAGAGGAAAGAGCAGCACTGAACGCAGCTCCTTTTGATGAAGCAGCATATAAAAAAGATCTTGGTATAGATGATGTTTGGGGAGAGAAAGGATATTCTACCATTGAAAGAACCGGTATCCGGCCCACGCTGGAGGTAAACGGTATCTGGGGTGGCTATACCGGTGAAGGTTCCAAAACCGTATTGCCATCCAAAGCTTCGGCCAAAATTTCTATGCGGCTTGTTCCTAACCAGGACTGGCACGAGATTTCCGACCTGTTCACCAAACATTTTGAAGCCATTGCGCCTAAAAGCGTAAAGGTGAAAGTAACGAAGCATCATGGCGGCAGCCCTTATGTTACACCTACTGATTCCGTAGCATTCAAGGCAGCCCACCAGGCCATTCACACTACTTTTGGCAAAGATCCTATCCCGGTGCGCGGTGGAGGAAGTATTCCCATTGTAGCGCTGTTTGAAAAGGAGCTTGGACTGAAAACAGTACTGATGGGCTTTGGACTGGACAGCGACAACCTGCATTCTCCCAACGAGAAATACGGTTTAGCCAATTATTATAAAGGCATTGAAACCATTCCTTATTTCCACAAATTTTTTGCGGAACTGAGTAAATAGTAATACTGGCGGCAGCTGCGGTTGCCGCCAGCTTAAAGTTTTGATTATGAGCAATACCGAAAAAGTACGCGTAGATAAATACCTCTGGTCTATCAGGGTATTTAAAACCCGCAGCCAGGCTGCAGATGCCTGCGACGGCGGTAAAGTGAAGATGAACGGCGCTTCTGTAAAAGCCGCCAAACCGGTAAGCATAGGCGATAAGTTTGAAGTAAGAAGTGAAGCCCGCAAATGGGTGATAGAGGTAACCGGGCTGATCTCCAACAGGGTGGCTTATTCCGAAGCTGTTAAGTATTACGTCGATAATACCCCCGATGAAGATAAACTGGCGCCGGCCTATATTCCATCTGTGTTCCAGACCGGTAAACGACAGAGTAAGATCGGGAGACCTACGAAGAAGGACAGGAGGAGTATTGAAGGGTTTATGGAGGGAGAGGAAGAAGAGTGATGGGATTACTGCGCGGGCATCGGGGAAATTTGTAATAAAACAAGCCCTGTTTTTGTATTTTTTTGTAATAAAATAAGGGCAGTAAATTCGCAGATATTAGACTATCCCATGTAACGTCATTTAATCTTCAGTTAAATCACTAATACAATTATCAGCTCTTTCCAGCGCTTCCATTAAGCGGGTTCTATTTTTCTCCGACCTTATGAGGTATAATGTTTCCTGAATAGAATTATATTCTTCCAGGGAAATAATTACAACACTCCTCTCATTGCCATGCGGCACAATAAGAACATCGTGATTATCTGAAACATTATCAAGATGCGCTTTCATGTTATGCCTGAACTCACTATAATTTACAACTTGCATTTTAAGATATTTATATATTGTACTTATTAGGGGCAAATCGAAAAGGGGAGAGTGGATATAAGGTTTTCTACTATTATTGAATTAGCGAAAACATTGGAAGTTAGTCCGTGTGATTTATTTGATTGTTAGAATCATAACATTTCACCCATTATTACACTGTTTCCTACATGAAAAAACTGTCTTATCCATCCGTGGCGGATTGTTCAGGTCAAAACCATAAGCTTTTGAAGTGAGATACCAAGCCTGGCGCACCCGCTCTTCCAGCGAAAGGCTTAAATCCACATTATCCGCATCCGCTTCCGCATACGTCTTGATTTTGAAGGCTGTTCTGTCAAATCTGTACTGCTCCATAAATTCATAAATTTACTAATAACAAAGATACTTATCCCTCCGGAACACCCATTCTCCCTTTTTTCTACATTTTCTCACTTTTGCGTAGTAATTTTGCATCCTCATTCTTAAACTAAGGATTTTCAATGCCTAAACAAAGCGACGTACTTACTGCCGATTTCCTTGTGAAAGTAGCAGAAGAATTTGGTACCCCGGTGTACATCTACCATGCAGAAAAGATCAAAACCCAGTATGAAAAGCTGCAAAAGGCGTTTCATAAGGCAGACACCCGCTTTTTCTACGCCTGTAAGGCATTGACCAACATCAATATCCTTAAGTACATCAATTCCATTGGCTGCGGCCTGGATACCGGGTCTATCCAGGAAGTACAGCTGGGCCTCCGGGCGGGTTTTGATCCGAAGAATATCATTTTCACCCCCAACTGTGTGGACCTGCAGGAAATCATTGCAGCGAAAGAGCTGGGCGTGATCATTAATATAGACAACCTCTCCATCCTGGAGCAGTTTGGTAATAAGTTCGGCGGCAGCTACCCGATCTGTATCCGTTTGAACCCGCATATTATGGCGGGGGGCAACTTTAAGATCTCCACCGGGCATATCGACAGCAAGTTTGGTATTTCCATTCACCAGATGCGCCATATTGAACGCATTATCAATTCCACTAAACTGAAAGTGACCGGCCTGCACATGCACACCGGCTCTGAAATTAAAGATGTGGATGTGTTCCTGCGCGGCGTGGAAGTAATGTTTGAAATGATACAGCACTTCCCAGACCTGGAATCTATTGACCTGGGCAGCGGCTTTAAGGTGGCTTACCAACAGGGAGATCCCGAAACGGATATTGACCTGCTGGGTAAAAAACTGAGCGAAGCCTTCAACAATTTTGCTAAATCATATGTACGCCCGCTGCAGCTGTGGTTTGAACCAGGAAAGTTCCTGGTAAGCCAAAGCGGCTATTTTGTGGTGAAAGCCAACGTGATCAAACAAACCACCGCCAACGTATTTGTAGGGGTGAACTCCGGCTTCAATCACCTGATCAGGCCCATGTTCTACGACGCATTCCACCTGATCCGCAATATTTCCAACCCTAAGGGTACGGAACGGATCTATACCGTAGTGGGTAATATTTGTGAAACAGACACTTTTGGCTGGGACCGTAAGATCAACGAGGTACGGGAAGGCGATTACCTGGTGTTTTACAACGCCGGCGCCTATGGCTTCGAAATGTCATCTAACTTCAACTCCCGGTTAAAACCGGCGGAAGTACTGGTAAAAGATGGTAAGCCACACCTGATCCGTAAACGTGATACTTTGGAAGATCTGCTGAAAAACCAGATCGAATTGCAATAAATCTTCCGGATTTCGACGGATTCAGGTATTTGATTATCAAATGCATAGCATCTTTTGACAAATACCTGAATCCCGAAATTCAAAATTGATACAATATTTCCCCTACCTTTGCGTCTACAATAGTACTCCCCTCTGTTATTCCTGCAATGTTTTACTGTAAATTGTAATAAGAAGTTTATTACTGGCACTAAAAGGACAGCCTTTGGTTATAATTGTACGACAATATGAAAGTTTTAACTGCACACCCCGGCGTATTTGACGATGATAAAGTAATTGAGTCCAATATATCATTCGCACCATTCCTGAATTATCTGAAGGAAAAGGTAACCCATGAAGGAGAAGCCCGTTCATCTTTCTATAAACTGATCATTGATAAGTTTGAAAGCAACCCGGCAGTACTCAAACCCATCCCCAGCAATGGAGATCTGACGCCTTACAAGGAATACCTGGATCTGCTGATAGCCGCTATTTTTCCGGTTACCACAGACTCCAGCAAGGATATTTATGGTATAGGCGTTCCGTTTAAGTTCGCCATCTTCCATTATTCTGATCTTTTTAAACAACTGTTCACAGATAACGGCTCTGAATTATCAGCTGTTCCGGATGGCATTTCTATAGCCCAGGTGAAAAAAGACAAGATCACCTGGTTGTATAAACTGATCCTGGAAAAGGTGTTCCACTTCCCGATGAACTATAAGAACGAGATTATCCATACGGTGGAAACACCAGATGGAGGTAAGCGTTACGTGAAAGTGAATATAGATCCCAGGTTTGTGGATGTAAAAGTGAACGGCGAGCTGCCACACCTGAATTATGATATGTTCTGCTCCAAGCAGATTTCCCCGGAAGCGCTGCAACAGCTACTGCCAACCAGCATGTTTTCCCTGGAAGGCTTCGTGATATGGACGGTGAAAGATGTGACCCAATCGGAATCGCTCAACAACATCAAAAGCCTGGTGATGAACATGCGCACCAGCAACGAAGTGGAAAGCTACCGGACCGTGGAAAAAATGATCCCGGTGATCCTGGGGCTGCCGGATGTAACTGCCCACCTGGTGCCCTTCCCCAAAGTGAATGGTAAAAATGTACTGGAGGAACAGTTCTCCATTACCGATCCTATCCTTGGTGTAGGCAACAAAAAGCAGCAGCAACACTTCTTCCAGCTCCTGCTGGATCATTTACAGCAAAAACCGGTACCGCTGATCGTGCCCGATGTGAATGAAAATTCCATCGCACCCCACGCGTTCCTGAAATATTTGCCTATCAAGAATATCCGGAGCTTCGTTATATTCCCTATCACCCATAAAAAAGAAATACTGGGGGTACTGGAACTGGCCTCTTCCACTCCCAACGGGTTATCGGCAGACCCGTTGTGGAAATTGCAAAACACCTATCCCCTGCTGGTGCTGATGCTGAACCGCAGCATGAACATCCTGGAAAGCCGGCTGAACGAGGTGATCAAAGACCAGTTCACCGCGTTGCAACCCGCAGTGGAATGGAAGTTTGTGGACGCTGCCTGGAATTACCTGCTCACGCCGGAAGAAGAAAGGAAAGATATTGAAAGCATCAGCTTTGATGAAGTATACCCGCTTTACGGCGCGGTGGATATCCGGAACTCTTCCGTACAACAGGGCGCCGCCATCCGGGAAGACCTGCAGGAGCAACTGGAGCTGATCCGGGATACCCTGGGAACCATCGGTAAAACCATTCACCTTCCTTTGCTGGAAGAACTGCAGTTCAAAACAAACGACCTGCTGGAAAACCTCAGCAATAGCTTACAGGCAGGCGAAGACCTGAAGGTAAATGAATTTATGGACCAGGAAATTAAACCGGTGCTGGAGCATTTGTGTGAAGACAATGCAGACCTGAAACCATTGCTGGCCAGCTATTTTACCCAGATGGACAAATCAGAAGGACGTGTTTATCATCACCGGAGAGAGTACGAAGAAAGCCTGGCCAACATTAACGCGGCTATCAGCCAGTACCTGGAGAAAGAGCGGCAGTACATACAGCAATCGTTCCCCTGCTACTTTGAAAAGTACCGCACCGATGGCGTAGAGTATACTATCTATATCGGACAGTCCATTGCCCAGGAGAAGAAGTTTGACCAGCTGTACCTGCGGAACCTCCGCCTGTGGCAGCTTTCCTCTATGGCCCACATTGCAAGGCTTACGCATAAACTGGGCCCTAAATTAAAAGTGCCGCTGCAAACCACGCAGATGATCCTTATGCACAGCGCTCCTATCACTATCAGTTTCCGCAGCGATGAACGCCGGTTTGATGTGGAAGGCGCCTATAACGTACGCTATGAGATCATCAAAAAACGTATCGATAAAGTACATGTAAAAGATACCGGCGAACGCTTAACGCAGCCCGGTACCATTGCTATGGTATATTCCTATGTAAGGGAAATGGAAGAACTGAAAAAGTATATCACTTTCCTTCAAAGCAAGAAAATACTGCTGCCGGAAATTGAAATGCTGGACCTGGAAGAGTTACAGGGTGTGAGCGGTTTGAAAGCGCTCCGCGTAAAAGTAAATATGGAAGCTACCATATAAGAAAGAGCGAATGTATCAATCGGTAATTCGAATTACCGGCAAAAGAAGCGGGTGTATCAAACTTTTGATACACCCGCTTCTTATATCATCTCTTCTTAAAATTTAAACCCGAAGGTTACATAAGGCACTGTTTCTTCTTTGGAATGCCCTACCACCGCTGTGATGATAAGCGCATTGATAGGCGCTATATAAACACCTCCGCCGTATCCGTCGTGCCACACATGGGAGGTTTCATTTTCCCGCCATACGCGGCCCACATCATTAAAGGCAATAAGACCAACACCGGCAGGCAGGATATACGTTTTCAGGTCAAATAATTTCACGCGTATTTCCGTGTTGTTATACACATTGGCATCGCCGGCAAAGCGGTAGTTGCGATAACCACGAAGGTTTTGCACACCACCCACGGTAAGCGCCTGGAAGTATTCGTAATTGCCCCATAACTTACCGCCGCCAAAACGGCTTACTATCACAAAGTTAGCAGGGATGCGAAAGCTCATATAGAGGCTCAGATCCGACTGCAGCGATGTGGTGTTATAACTGTTGCTGTTCACGCCAAAGTTGCCGGCATAAGTGGTGGTCCACAGGATGCCGCGGGTAGGAATGATCTTGTTATTACGGGTATCGATGGTGGCTACTATTTTGCCACCGGCATATGCTTTATTGGCGTAGATGCCTGCAGAATCCAGGCCATTATCTTTAAAGTCGGTGATGAAACGGTTATCGTTTTCATCTTTATTAAAAGCGTAATTGTTGAAAGTAGGACCGTATGCAATGGTCATGTGGTTACTTATACTTGTTCTCAGCAATGCTTCTGCTGTATAAAAATTATACCGTGCCCGGTAATAAGAAATGGTTTTGTTATCAGATCTGTCGAACACTGTTTCATTTCCATAACCGAAAAAGTTAATGGTATTGTTTGGCGCCTTTGCCCTGGCGAACAGCAGCAGGTCTGATTTCCCGATCACGTCTGTATATTCTCCTTCATAGCGGAAGTTCCAGGCGCGGGTAGCCAGTGCATGGGTAGCGGTGAACAGGTGCTTGGTGGAAAACGGCTCCCGGCGCCAGGAATGGCGGGTAACGGACAAGCCTAAACCGAGTAAAAGACCATCATCGCGGTTGTAGCCACCGGCCAGTAAGGGCATTGTTTTTTCATACTGGAAGGCGTTGCGGTTGTATTTGATATTGGCCGGATCGTTGGACAGGCGGCGTTGTTCATTACCAGTAAGCGCAAAGGTATCTTTACCGGTACGCTGATCGTATATACGTACCCGTTTGCCTGCCTTTACCGTGGTGCTGTCCATGTAAGTATCAGCATCCTTACCGCCTACCAGGCGGATACGGATCGGGGTTGCATGATCACCTTTTACCACGAAGCGGTCGTTGCCACCCATGCCGTATACATTTACCTCTTTGGTAACGGAAGGATCGAAAGTACGGGAGTAGATGTTTTGCTGAACGGCTCCTTTCTTACTGATCTTGAAGATATCCAGCGCTACCTTGCCACCGGCCTGCTTTTCCACGGTGATCAGCTCATTCTTTTCTGTAGCCGGCACATCAACGCCTTTGGCGAGGAAGCGGTAATATTTGAGCATGTTCTTTTCCAGGATGTTGCGGCGGGCGGATAATTTCTCTATCATCATTGGGCCTACCAGCGACTGGATAGTATCGGGAAAAGCTTTTACAGCAGCGTCTATCACGCTGTCGGTCATCTTCTTTAATAATTTATCCGTTTGTTTCTTCCAATCACTTTCATCCATTTCATTGAGGAAAGAGCGATCGAAATAACGGGTGCTGAAGTTAAAGCCGTTGATATCCGGGATATCTTTGCGGAAGCCTTGTATAGCCGGCATGAACCAGGGACGGGCCGCCATACGGGGGATAAAACCACCGTTGAGGAAAAATGCCTGGTCGCGGTCACGCGGCACGGGGTAATAATATTCCTCTCCTTTATGTTTTTCTTTATACCAGCGCCATTGGTCGTCGTGACGATCGAAATCCATGATGTACATATCGAAGATGCGTGCGCGGAGCACGGATTTCTGATCTATGTGTACATCATTATCGCCCCATACTTTAGCCAATACCTTTGGCGTGTTGTATGTTTTATCGTTGCTGCCGGTAACGGGTTCTCTTTCTTCGAAGAGGAACACTTCGTTGCCATAGTCATTTGCATAAATGCCGAGGGAGCTATCTGCCGGCAGGTATACAAAAGTAGGATTGGTATGCGGTACACCGGCGGCTTCGGCCAGCACGCTTACCGCCAGCGGGGCGTAAGGGTTGGCAGCGGAGATCTGGTCCTGTACTACTTCGCGGGCAATGGTTTCTCTCAGCAATTCAGGAATGGCAGCCAGCGGGAACTTTTTCAGGGAGCGCATGGCCCATTCGGTACCGGTACTATCTTCCAGGCGAAGTGAATGCGTTTGTTTTCCACCGCCCCGTTGCAGGATCTTCAGGCCGCCTTTGGCAGTTTTCAGATCCAGTACCGGGAAATTCAGGGGCGTAGCCCAAACTTTGCGGTAGTTTTCGCCC
>JBCNPS010000530.1:0-5288 GCA_039593235.1 Chitinophaga sp.
GACGCGGCAACGGATGGTCCGGGACCGCGGCGGGGGAGTGCCCTTCCTCGCCGCTACCGGCACCAATAAACAGCTCTGCCACTGCCTGCGCATTGCGCGCGGGCGTAAAAAATACGGGAATCCCCATTTCAGTGGCTTTGCTTACCGCCACATTGGAAGGTGTGCCGCGGCATACGCCTATGAACTGTAGCTGTGGGTTAGCAGCCAGCACCTTTGCGGTTACGTGATCATGTTCTGTAATGAGCGCATCTGCTTTGGTGTCTGCAAGCATGGCCAGCAGCTCCTCTTCATTATAAGCTCTTCCATGAGGTTTCCATTGCCGGTAAATAATCTCTCCAAACTGCTGCTGTACTGTTTCCAGCCCCTTTTCGTTGTAAGGGGCAGTGATTAAAACTTTCATGTGTATTATAATTGTATGGTTTCCGTTGAATTGCTGTAATGATGGGCTGTTTTGGCGTTGTCAGGCAGGGTGATAAACCGCGTGATCACTGCGCTCACCAGGTAAAGCGTTGCCAGGATCCAGATAACGCCTGCATCGCCGGCGCTGCCAATGAATAATCCTACAATGGCGGGGCCGACAAAAACAGGCAATCCCGCACCAAGATTAAGAATGGCCATAGCGGCGCCTTTATCTTTTTTCACCAGCGAGGGTACTAACGCTGACAGGGGTACGTAGCCCGCCAGGCAGGCGCCCCACAATATTCCGGCAGTCATTACCATGAAGAAACTGCCTTCCCATATTTGCGGTGCATAATAGAACAGCAGGGTAGTGGCGGCGCATCCTACGCCGCCAAACCACATGATGGTGTTGCGCCATCCCAGGCGATCACCCACAAAACCAAAAATGAGGTTGAAGATGATATTGGAGGTAAAGATGGTGCCCCAGATCTGCAGCCACTGCGTGGTTTCGTAACCATGCTTCGCCATATACATGGGCAGGAACACGGGGAACGCAAACTGCGCGGTGGTGTTAATGATGCGTACAATGCCACCCAGTAATACTTTGGGTTCTTCTTTCACAATAGTAAGCCCCTTGATCAGCTCTTTTATTTTAGAATCCCCGGAAGATGCTTTCTGAATACTTCCCTTGTTCAATACCAGTGCAAACAGTGCGCCCAGCAGCGCCCAGAAAACAGAGGTCCACAACGTATTGAGATGCCCGAACCGGGTAATGGCCCAGCTGGAATAGTAAGCGCCGAGTACATTCAACCCGCCGGTAAATACAAACCAAAACCAGCCCACAGCACGGCCCAGCTGCTGCCGCGGACTGCTGTATGCAATCCACACCAGGAACGAATAGGCGAATAAAGGATACCCGAATCCACGCAGGGCATAAAAAAGCAGCATCAGCGGGAAATTCAGCCCGGGCATACCGTATCCTACAAAGCCAATGGTGCCAAGGATATAGAGCACCAGCCCGGTGAACATGGTGCGTTTTACGCCATAACCTTCCGCCAGTACGCCGGAGAACCAGGCGGAGATGGCAATGGTGATGCCGTAGGCGGTGAACAGGGAGGCGGACTGCTGAACGGTCATACCATGTGCCACCAGGTATGGACTTAGCCATCCCTGTTCAATACCATCACCCATCATGAATATCATGATGCCGATGTAGCCAAAAAGCAGCTGCCGTGGCAGGCCGGCCTTTTCGAAGAATGTTTTGTTTCCGGATAACATACAGTTACTTGTTTAAGGTTTTTCAGTTTTTTATTTCGTCCATTCCGGGTCCTGTACCAGGTTGCCGTTTAAGATGATTTCGTTGTATGGAATAGGATAGAAGTATTTACGGTCTTCGTACTTACGTTCCAGGTTGTCGAACAGCTGAAGATTACCGCTGCTGCCGTTGCTCAGCTTGAATTGTACCTTATCAATAAGAAAATAATACACGCCAGGAACTTTTGTTGCCGGGATCTTCTCTACAAAACAAACATCCATTTTACCATCTTCATTCAAATCCATCAGTGTATTGAGAGAAGGTACATACATGCCATCGTAAGGCATAGTGAGCAGGTTGCCGAGGTGCCAGCGTTTCAGATCATCGTAGCGGAAACCTTCCAGCGCCAGTTCAATACCCCGCTCCCGGCGTATTTCCAGCAGCACCGGGTCATTGATGCCCGGGAAATAATGTTGCTGCAGGTAAGGATCCGCTGTGGTTGGCATGGTGGTAACGGTAATGCCTGCACGCTGCCGCAGCGGCGCAATGGTCAGGTCCCAGTCGCCCGCCGTAAAGCTGCCCCGTTCTGCTTTTGCTTCCGCATAGTTCAGCAGCACTTCCGCGTACCTGATCAGCGGCAACGAGTTGAAGTTTTCGGCAACGCCATCAGTAGCTTTTGCATCCACGGCCAGTTTGATGGGCATATAACCTGTATAGGTATACGTAAAATCGGGTGGTGTTACCACGCCATCGCGGGTATAGTTCCCCATGCGGATGCTTTGTTTCAGGCGCAGGTCGCGGTGCTTTACTTCTTCTGCAAAGGGGATCTTGTTGTAATCTGGCTGCGCGGTGAATGGCGTACCATCGGTATTGAGATAAGTGTTGATAAAGGTTTTAATAAAGCTGTAGCGGCCGCCGTAGGTGGCGCTGGTCCAGTACCAGTTGGCATCGTTGAATACGCGCAGGCTTTTGTTGTTCACCGCTGCCAGCAGTACTTCTGTGCTGTTGGGTGTTTCATTGATGAACAGGTTGCGGTAGTTCAGCTCAGCGGCGCCGGTGGTAAGCAGTTTATACTGATTGCCTTTGATCACTTCGTTGGCAGCATCAGCAGCTTTATCGAGCCAGCTGTTGGCAGTGTTTGTAAGCTGGAGCTTCGGATGGTATTTGCGGATGGTGCCTTCAAACAGGCATACCCTCGATTTAAAGGCGAGGGCTACCCACCGGGTGATCTGTGAGGCGCCGTTATCTTTGGTATTACGGATATGGCTACACGCATAATCAAGATCGGCCAGTACATTGTCCATCACCAGGGTACGCGGGTCGCGGCCTTTGTAAAGATCCGGGTCGTCGGCAGCCAGGCTTTTATCGTACCAGGGCACATCACCGAACTGTTTTACCTTGGTGAAGTAGAACCAGGCGCGGAAAAAGCGGGCAAGACCAATGTAATGTTCTTTTGCTTCATCAGTGATCTTTGCATTGCCTGCATGTTCCAGGAAGTAGTTGATCTTGCGCAGTGCGCTCCAGCTCCAGCCGGTGGCTTCTGTGGGGCCAAAGGCGCCGTAAATGTAGTTGGACAATGTTCTGCCCACCAGGTAATCGCTCATGGCATCTCCCCTTACAATATCACTGCCATCGGGCAGATCAAGGTAAAAGGAGTTGGCGTATAGCTGCAGGTCCTTTTCGGAATTGAACGCGTTTTCGGGCGACAGCTTATCAAAAGGTTTCAGGTCCAGATCACGGTTGCATGCACTCATGATCATCAATCCGGCAACCAGTAAGAGAATATTTTTCATGATCATTTTATTTGAATGTTACATTGATCCCTATGGTGTAGGTTTTCAGCATGGGATAGCTCATCCCGTTACCAGCGCCATCGTTCAGCTCAGGATCGGATCCTTCAATTACTTCAGGGTCCATTGTTTTCACATATTTATACATCGGGCTCCAGGTCCATAGATTCTGGCCTGTTACGTAAACACGCGCATTGGGTATACCGGCCCTGTTCACCAATGAGGCAGGCAGGTTATATCCCAGCGTGATATTTTTGAGACGCAGGTAAGCGGCGTTCTGTAAATATTTGGATTGGGTAACCTGTAGTTCCGCACGGGAGTTCAGCGCCGTATAGCCACGCATACGGGGAAAGTATGCATCCGGTTTATCTTCCGACCATACATTGCTCATCACATCCACCGGTTGCCAGCTATAGGGGCGGTTGTAGGCGCCCCAGAAGAGGGAGTTGTCCGCTCCCGGCCAGAAGTCTCTTTTGCCAATGCCCTGGAGGAAAAAGGAGAGGAAGATATTATTCCATTCCATGTTACCGGTGAAGCCGTACATGTACCGCGGAGAGCTGTTGCCGATAACGGTTTTATCGCCCGGGTCGGAGAGCGAACCGGCGCCTTCATTGATCTTTTTATCGTTGTTGAGATCCTTGAATTTGATATCGCCGGGCAGTATTTTATTGGCGGCGGATACACGGATAAAGCTCTGATCAATACCACGGGTGTCGATTTCATCCTGGTCCCTGAAGTAACCATCATTTACAAAGCCCCAGATATCGCCGATCTGCATGCCTTCATAGTAGGTGTTGATAAGCCCCAGTGGATTATTGAAACGGGTGATGACGCTTTTGTTATCAGAAAGCACCAGGCGGGCATCATAGCTGAAAGGTTTGCTGCCACCGGTTTTGTTCCTCCACCCGATGGAAACTTCCCATCCTTTTGTTTCCAGGTCGGCATAGTTGCCTTTGGGTTCGGTAGCGCCAAAAACGCCTGGGAGTGGTAACCCGTCGGTAAACATATCTTTTGTTTTACGGGTGTACCAGTCGGCGGTAATGGTAAGCCGGTTATTGAGCAAGGCAAGGTCTGTACCGAAGTTAAGCGTAGTGGCTTTTTCCCAGGTAAGCCCATTGGGAATTACGTTGGGCTGTTGCGTATAGTCGGGCCGTATACCGTTAAGGATGCGGGCCATTTGGGTTACGCTCATTGTTTCCAGGAACTTATACGGGGAGATGTTTCCATTGCCGAGGGTACCGTAGGAAGCTCTTAGC
This sequence comes from Chitinophaga sp., assembly GCA_039593235.1. Classification (GTDB taxonomy): domain Bacteria; phylum Bacteroidota; class Bacteroidia; order Chitinophagales; family Chitinophagaceae; genus Chitinophaga. The sequence continues at coordinate 4,701 of JBCNPS010000530.1, forward strand.
TTCATATCGGATACTATTTTATAAGGGATGTTCCAGAACTTTTCTTTGGAGATCCTCCATCCTGCGGAGGCAGATGGGAAGAAGCCCCATTGCTGTGTTTGCGGGAACTTGGAGGTGCCGTCGTACCGGCCGTTCACTTCCAGCAGGTAGCGTTCATCGAAGTTGTAATTAACGCGGAAGAAGCCGCCCAGTGTGCGCCATTCGTTGCCGCCGCCCCGCAGGGTAAAGTTGAGGCCGTTAGTAAGGGAGAAGTCGGGCAGTTCATTGTTGATGATGCCGTCGCGCTGTATGTACCTGCTTTTCAGCAGGGAGTTCTCATAGTTGTAGCCGGCCATTACCTTGAAGTAATGTTTACGGTAGGTGTGTTCGTAATCAGCGTAGAAGTTGGCAGCGAGGTAATTTGTTTTATCATCATTTTCATTGATCTTACTTTCACCGCGTTCCAGCATTACACCTGGTTTTTTGCTGTAAGGCACGGGAGTGTATATACGTTTTTCCACATCGTTGAGGCGCCAGAAGGTAAGGTCGCCGTTTACGTGTACTTTATTTTTAAAGAAGGTAGCGGTAAAGCGGGAGGTGTTGCGGATC
>JBCNPS010000531.1:0-5255 GCA_039593235.1 Chitinophaga sp.
CATTGTGGATGCTCCCGGAAGTCCCGTGTTCCTGAAAGTGAATTACGAAGCGGGCATCAGGGTACTTTTAATGACACCGCTGAAAGACAATGACCAGATCATCGGCTTCCTGCACATCTACACCAAAGATCCGGAGGGGTTCACCGGAGAATTTATCAATCTCATCACCAGCATCGCTCCGCAGATCTCCAGCGCAGTGGCCAATATCAAAAAGAATGAAGCGATGAGTCATGCCGAATCCGTCAACGAAGTGCTGTTGTCGCTGAGTAATGAAATGGTAAAGGTGAGAGACCGGCAACAGCTCCTTAAAGTAATCAGTTCGGGACTCAGGGACATCCTTCCTTTTTCCGGCAGTATGATCACCATCATGAATGAAAAGGAAGCATACTACAAGGCTTACCTGATCGATGCGGAATCAAAACTGAAAGAGCTGACAGACGCCGGGGACGTACTCCGCATGACCTCCCCCGCGGAAGATGGCATCTATGACGTTGCCTCCTTATACTACAAGCCCCTGGTGTTTGATATGCAATCCTTTGAACCGGAAAATACCCCGCTTTGGTTCAGGCTTCATTACGAAGCCGGCGCCCGTGAAATGATTATAAAGATCCTCGGCACCAACGGCCCCTCACAGTACAGCCTGATGCTGTTCGCTAACCAGACAGGCGCCTTTAACGCGGAAGCTGTTAATATCGCGAACCGTATTTCCAGCCAGCTGTTTGCAGCGGTGAGCAATATTTCCGCCAATGAAGAGATCCTGAAACGGGAAAATGAAAAGTCGTTCCTGCTGGATTTCAGCAACGACATTGCAGCGGTAAGAAGCAAGGCCGATCTGGCCGGAGCGGTGCACAAAAGCCTGAAAAAACTGGATGCACTGAATGGCTATGTGATCCGCAGGATCAACGAAGACCAGTTAACTTCCACTACCTATATTTATGATGAAAGTATGGTAACAGAAGAAGATGAATTGGTACGGGAGATGCTTACCGCAAAGTTGCCTGTCAACGACGGTCTTCAGAACAGGGTATTGAACAGCGCCATCCCCCTGTTCTTCAGCGTAAATACAGAGATCAGCCGCGGTAACGATACCGCGCGTTACCTGCCGCTCTGGAAAAAGATAGGATTCAAAACCGTTATCGGTACACCCCTGCGTACCGGGGATGTAACCCTGGGCATTTTGTGGCTGGGCCTCGAAGAAATAAACATGCCGCTGCTGCAGGGCATATGCGCACAGATCTCCATCGCGATGTATAACATCATCGCCAACGATGAAATACTGCGCCGTGAAAGGGAACAAACCTTCCTTCTTGAATTTAGCCGCGACATTGCTGCCCTGCGTTCAAAAGATGACCTGCAACGCGCCATATCAAATGTGCTGAAGCATGTACTGGGTATTAAACTCGCCATCATCCGGGTAATAGACGACGACGGCGTTACGCTCAGTCCGTATATGGTGGATGAAAGCATGTTTGAAAAAGAAAACAGCGGGTTCAGGGAAATGGCCTCGCGGAATATCGACATACACGATGTATTAAATGCACGGGTGCTCAAGAACGACGGACCTGTTATTTTTAACGTGGAAGAAGAAATAGCGAACGGCAATAATAACCCGGTAGTGATATTCTGGAAAAACACAGGGCTGAAAAGCGCTTTCGGGGCGCCATTACGCGCGGGCAATACCAATCTCGGTACGCTCTGGCTGCTGATGGATGAAGTAAACCTTACCATCCTGAAAGGCATCTGCGCACAGATCTCTATTGCTATTTCCAATATACGCGCAAATGAAAAAGTACTGGCCTACAAACAAAAGTTGGAAAATGAAAACGACTACCTGAGAGAGCAGATCAAAACAATCTATAATTTTTCAGAGATAGTAGGTAACGGCGTACAAATGCAGAAGGTATACCGGCTGATGACGCAGGTGGCAGCATCTTCGTCCACCATACTCCTGCTGGGCGAAACCGGCACCGGGAAAGAGCTGATTGCACGCGCCATTCACAATGCCTCTCCCCGTAAAAGCAAGTTGATGGTAAAAGTGAACTGCGCCGCCCTGCCTGCCCATCTCATCGAAAGCGAATTGTTCGGGCATGAAAAAGGTGCATTTACCGGCGCTATAGACAGGCGTATCGGTAAATTTGAGCTTGCCAATAACAGCACCCTTTTCCTGGATGAAATTGGCGAAATGCCGTTGGAACTACAGGTAAAATTATTACGCGTACTCCAGGAACGCGAGCTGGAAAGAGTGGGCGGAAAGAATACGATCAGGATAGATGTACGCATTATTGCAGCCACCAACCGTAACCTGGAAGCAGAAGTGCAGGCAGGGCGCTTCAGATCCGACCTCTACTACCGTTTAAATGTATTCCCGATTCACCTGCCTCCGCTGCGCGACAGGCTCGAAGATATTGAGCCTCTCGCCAAGGCATTTATTGCCAAGTTCAGCAAGAACATCGGGAAAAAGGTAACCAGCATATCGGCCGGCGTATTGAAGCAACTGAAAAGCTACGACTGGCCCGGTAATGTGCGGGAACTGGAACACCAGATTGAAAGAGGCATCCTGCTCAGTGAAGATGATACACTCAAAGAAGTACATCTGCCCCAGCGCAGACAGAACGGGCAAGAGGGACAAGCCGTACCCGTTTCTGCAAGAACACTGGAGCAAATGGAACGAACCCATATCATTGAAGTACTGAAGCGGTGCAGCGGAAAAATTTCCGGCATCGGGGGCGCCGCCGAAATACTTGAAATTCCAGGTACTACCCTGCATTCGAAGATAAAAAAGCTAAAGATCTCAAAAGCAGATTACTTCGCCAGTTAAGTGATGATACCTAAAAAAAGGCCGGAACAACAGCAGCGTGTTCCGGCCTTTTTTATGCATCCATCCATAATACACGGTATTTCGTGAAACCCGGGCCAATCCACTGTATAACGTGAAATAAAAACACACAAAATCATCTTAACAAACTGGTTAACACACCATTACATGAATGGCATTTCACTTGCCAACTAACAACAGCAAAAAGCACCAGGAATAAAACTTATTTAGCCATCGCCTGCATGCAGGCACTAAAATGTTAGATCATGAAAATTGTAGTAATCGGCGGGACCGGCCTTATCGGATCCAAAACAGTAGAAAAACTCCGCCTGCTGGGACATGAAGTGATGGCCGCTTCTCCCGCTTCCGGTGTAAACACGATCACCGGCGAAGGTGTGGCCGAAGTTTTAACAGGCGCCCACATCGTAATAGATGTAGCCAATTCCCCTTCTTTTGAAGATAACGCCGTGATGCAATTTTTCCAGACCTCCGGCCGCAACCTGCTCACAGCAGCTGCAAATGCCGGTGTTAAACACCATGTAGCCCTATCGGTGGTAGGAACCGACCGCCTGCAGGAAAGTGGTTACTTCCGTGCAAAAGCTGCACAGGAAGAGCTGATCAGGAAATCAGGCATCCCTTATTCTATTGTGCATTCCACGCAGTTCTTTGAGTTCCTGGGCGGTATTGTAAAATCAGCAGCACAACAGGAAGCCATTCATTTATCACCCGCGCCTATACAGCCCATTGCATCAAACGATGTAGCGGCAGCGGTGGCAGACGTGGCACTTGGAACGCCGGTAAATGGCATCATTGAAATTGCCGGACCGGAAAAATTCCCGCTCTCTTCCCTCGTAACAAACTACTTAAAGGCAATAAACGATCCGCGGCAGGTAATCGCTGATCCTGAAGCCAGGTACTTCGGCGCTATGCTCAATGAACAATCGCTGGTACCCGGCGCCAACGCACGTATAGGTACTATTAATTTCAAAACATGGTTTGCCGGCCAGTCTGTAAAAGCATAACGCTTCAGGCCTGAAAGCTTCCCGGCAACAACATCATCATCTTTCAAAAATAAAAAAACAATATGCAAGAATTTCTTTTAGTCATCCACAGGGATCTTACCAGCGCTAACCCGGCGCCTACGCCGGAACAAATGAAAGAGGCGCTTAAACCCTACCAGGAATGGGTAGCGGGAATTGCTGCTGAAAACAGGCTGGTGGCCCCTCCCAAACGCTGGGATGCCGATGGCCGGGTGATCAGGTTTGAAAAAACGAAAGAGCTGGTACACAACGGTCCGTATGCGGAAGGCAAACAATCTATCGGCGGCCTGTTCCTCATCCGCGCAAAAGATTATGATGATGCTGTAGAGGTGGCAAAAGGCTGCCCTATTATCCGGTATGGCGCCATCGTTGAAGTACGTATGGCCGTACCCGTAGCGTAAATACAGGAATGAAACTGCACATTAAAGCCCTTGCGATATCGCAGGGGCTTAATATTTTCAGGCAATTAATTACAAAAGACTTTTAATATAAAATGCAACAGGCATGGATGCAAATGCCAACGGGATAATTACTGCAAGCCATGTTCAATAAAGGAGGAAAGATTATTTATTCAGCCTGTGCTTTATTTGCCCGATGTTCTTTTCTATCAGGGAGATGTCTGCGGGAGTGGTGGCCATCTTTAATGCCGTTTCATAATGCAGCACCGCCTTTTCATCGTTTATGCCTGTATAAAGATTACCGAGTAACGAGTAATAAAAATGATTATCCGTTAGCTGCAGTTTTTCCGCCGCTATGATGGCTTCCTCCCTGCTCCTTGCTTTAGCGATGGCGAAAGTCCGGTTCAATGCCGCAATGGGTGAATATTCCAGTATCAGCAGCTGGTTATACAGGTCCAGGATATTGTTCCATTTTTCACCGGAATCTTCCTTATGCGTATGCCACCAGGCAATAGCCGCTTCCAGGTGATACCTTGTTAATTCGGAACTGCTGCCCGCCTGGTTCAGGTAATACTCGCCCCGCTCTATCAGCTCCCGGTTCCAGCGTGTTTCATCCTGTTCCCGGTAAAGGATCATTTCTCCCATATCATTTACCCGCGCATCAAAACGGGAAGCATGAAAACACATCAGCGCAAGTAACGCATTCACAGCAGGACGATTGGTTTGCGGTTGTTCTATCAGCAGGTAATTAAGCCGCATGGCTTCCACACACAGCTCTTTCCGCAACACTGTATTATGGGAAGTGGAATAATAACCTTCTGAAAAAAGAAGATATAAAGTTTTCAGCACGGTTTCCAGTCGCTCGCTTATTTCCGTAAGCGTGGGCTGTTCTATTTTTATACCGGCTTCTTTCAGTTTTTCTTTTGCCCTGCTGAGCCGCTTATAAATAACTGTTTTTGTAGTGAGATAGGCATCCGCTATTTCCTGTGTACCAAACCCGCA
>JBCNPS010000532.1:0-5253 GCA_039593235.1 Chitinophaga sp.
CTCCCAAAATCCCTTAAAATCCTCCAAATCTAATCAGCGTAATCAATGTAATCAGCTTAATCCTGCGTCAGACAAACTCCGCGTGCGCATAGCAGGACAGACCGGGTTGCCAACCTCCACACACTATATTAATTTGTAGCAGTGAAAATTAAGCCAGTAACCGGTAAAAAAGAGGGAGGATTACTGTCGTGTTGCCTGCTAAATTTGCAGGTCAGCAAGGATCATTAAATACTTTACCCGTGAAAGTAGGATTATTTATACCATGTTATATCGACCAGTTCTACCCGCAGGTAGGCATTGCCACCCTGCAGTTGTTGGAGAAACTGGGCTGTGAAGTGGAATACCCGCAGGGACAAACCTGTTGCGGCCAGCCAATGGCCAACTCAGGATACGAGCATCTTACGCACCAGTGCAATAGCCTGTTCATTAAGAATTTTGCTGACTACGATTATATTGTAGGGCCCTCCGGTAGTTGTGTGTTGCATATCAAAGATCATTTGCACGATCCTGCAGCTGAAACAGCTGCCACACATATCCGGGAACGGATATACGAACTTACCGAATTTCTTACTGATGTGCTCAAGGTACAAAACCTGCCGGCACGCTTCCCGTGTAAAGTAGGGTTACACCAAAGTTGCCACGGACAGCGGGGGCTTGCCCTGGCGCAGATGAGCGAACTGGTGGCAGCGCCTTTCTCCAAACCGGAAAAGTTGTTGCGCATGGTGGAAGGGGTGGAGCTGGTACCGCTGGACAGGCAGGATGAATGCTGCGGGTTTGGCGGCACTTTTTGTGTTACGGAGGAAGCCGTATCCGTAAAAATGGGTAAAGATCGTGTAGCCGATCACGTTAAACATGGCGCAGAGGTGATCACCGGAACAGATGTGAGTTGCCTTATGCACATGGAAGGCATTTTACGCCGGCAGCATGCCGGGGTGAAAGTAATGCATATTGCAGAAATCCTCAATCAGAATATCCATGAACAGGCAAACAGCTGATCACGCCACGCTGGCAGACAGGTTCAATGAAAATGAGCCACGGGTCAACTGGCATGACCAAACCCTGTGGTGGGTACGTGCCAAACGGGATAAAATGGCCTGGAGTATTCCCGAATGGGAACAGCTGCGGGAAACCGCTTCCGCCATCAAACTGAACGCCCTGGGCAACCTGCACGATTATCTCCTGCAGTTTGAACAGCAGGCCACACAGAACGGCGCTATTGTTCACTGGGCGGCCGATGCGGCGGAGCATAACCGTATTGTAACAGGTATCCTGCAACAACATGGCGTACGTCACCTGGTGAAAAGTAAGTCCATGCTCACGGAAGAGTGCCATCTCAACCCGCACCTGGCAGCCAATGGCATCGAAGTAATTGATACTGACCTGGGAGAACGGATTGTACAGCTCGCCAAAGAGCCGCCCAGTCATATTGTACTGCCCTGTATCCATAAAAAGAAAGAGGAAATAGGAGAGTTGTTCCATGAACACCTGGGAACCCCCGCAGGTAATGCAGATCCGCAATTCCTCACCGCCGCCGCGCGGCAACATCTCAGGAAAGAGTTCCTGCAGGCCAAAGCGGCCATCACAGGGGTGAATTTCGCCGTAGCGGAAACTGGTGAAATGGTGGTATGTACCAATGAAGGGAACGCTGATATGGGCGCGCACCTGGCGGATGTACATATTGCCTGCATGGGCATCGAGAAAATAATCCCCCAGCGGAAACACCTGGGCGTGTTCCTGCGTCTGCTGGCGCGTAGCGCTACCGGTCAGCCAATTACTACCTATTCCAGCCATTTCAGGCAGCCACGCCCGGGTCAGGAATTGCATATAGTGCTGGTAGATAACGGCCGGTCCAGGCAACTGGGGCGGGAAGACTTCCGCAATTCACTGAAGTGTATCCGTTGCGGCGCCTGTATGAACACCTGCCCGGTATACCGCCGCAGTGGAGGGCATAGCTATCATACCGCGGTAGCCGGACCTATCGGCGCTATCCTGGCGCCCAACCTCGATATGAAGGACTATGCCGATCTGCCCTTTGCATCTACGCTGTGTGGCTCCTGCTCCAATGTATGCCCGGTGAAAATTGATATCCACCAGCAGCTTTACAAATGGCGGCAGGTGCTGGTAAAAGAGGGGCATACCACGGCCTCAAAAACGGCTGGGATGAAAATGATGAGCGGCGTATTATCTGCTCCGCGCACCTACCGTACAGCCGGTAAAATGGGGCGTTGGGTGATGCGTGCGTTCCCCGGCATGGTGAACAACCGGTTTAACCCCTGGTATAAACAAAGGGAAATGCCTGCGCCGCCGGCACAGTCGTTTTCCCAATGGTATGAAAAAAATAAGGAATCATGAGCAGCAGGGAACAGATCTTAGCCGCTGTTAAACAGCATCAACCGGAGGCATCCGTATTGCCATCCCTGGAAGGATTACAAGGTGCTATGCCCGGCACCCTGGAAGCCTATCGCAGGGTGTTGGAAGGATTGGGCGGCAGCTTATTTGAAATAAAGAACGAAGCGGAAATACCTGCTCTACTGGCGGAGCATTATCCGCATTTGCAGCGGATCATTACAGTAGGAGGTAGCGAACGGGCATGGATAAACGAAGATCCGCACCTGTTGGAAAATGTGGACATGGCGGTTGTGCCCGGTCAGTGGGGGATAGCTGAAAACGGCGCTATCTGGCTAACCGAGCAGGATGTACAGGTGAGGGTATTACCTTTTATCTGCCAGCATCTGGCCATTGTGCTTCCTAAAAGCAGGCTCCTGCCTACCATGCATGATGCCTATGAAAAAATAGGCGCGCCGCAAAACGGTTTCGGCGTGTTCATTGCAGGCCCTTCCAAAACGGCGGATATAGAACAATCACTGGTGCTGGGCGCCCATGGCGCAAAAAGCCTGGTAGTATTTATTACTGAAGCATAATATCTTTTACGTATACACAAATACGTTAGTTAACAAAAAACGGCCTTACCGGTTACCGGTGAGGCCGTTTTTGAACAGGGCCTGAATGAACATTTTGTAAGTATATTTTAGTTATTTTTTAATAATTGATACAGTATAATGAATACTTCATTAACTTCGGGCCGGGAAATTAAACGAGGCCCCGAGATTGGTATGGTGTTTGTTCAATTGCGTGCGTTGCAAAGAATCGATAGCGCAGTGATTTTTTAACCATATTATTATATAGCCATATTTAGCAGCTGCGTTAACCAGAAAATTAGAAAGACCATGTATCATCTGTTTAAAACTTTAGAGCAGCGACACAGCAAGTCGTTGCAGCAAAAGATCGAGGTGCATCACCACCAATGTCGCATCACAGGGAATTTTTCTTTAATAACAGGTAAAATGGACAGCTTGATTGGCTGATCCGCAGTTTTCGTTTATCCGGTGGAGTTATTGTTATAATGTGCCAGCTGATCAGTGTTTAAGAAACAAACCACAGGATAAGGGTTTTTATTGTCGCTTTTGTTGAAGTGATCCGGAGATGCTTTGTGCTATTGATTTTTCGGGAAAATTAAAGGTGAAATTTTTTTCAACAGTTTACCTTTTCATAACAGAACTTTTCACTTTTAGTAGTTATCTTACGCTAACTTTGAAAACCGAAAGAAAGATTGTAGTCATTTAATTTTTCCGTCCTGTATTAACAAAGCGCCTCTATGAAAACCTTGAAACTTGCGCGGCTTTGCTTAAATAGGCGTGTTTAATATTTTTTAATAACCATATCTTATTATTGAACCTATGGTGCGTAGTTCTTCATGGATTACCCCGTCGTGGCTGATTTTGCTGTTAGACATGGGGTGCTCCGCCATCGCAATCAATTTAGCATTCCTTCTCAGGTTGAATTTTGATGCCGAGTTATATGCGGCATATCCACTGGGAAAAATTTTGATGCTGGTTTTAGGCGTAAACCTCTTCCTCTCACTATTTTTGCGCACATACCGCGGGATTGTAAGGTTTACAAGTCTTGCTGATATTGGCCGTATTGCTGGTCTGAACATCATTAGCTGTCTTATTCTTTATACCATTGGGTATAGCCGTGTAATGGACTGGGGGCAGAATCAGAATATCTTCCCGGCTTCAGTGATCCTGATCAATTTTTTTATCAGCTCTTTCTTTTTATTGTCTTATCGGCTGCTGGTAAAATGGACTTTCAAATATTATAACAATTTCCGTAACCAGAGCCGGATGCGTGCTGCTGTTTATTATACCGGGCATACCAGCCTGATGCTTCGTAAGGCCATTAGCGATGACCCAGGTTCACAAATACGGATAACGGCATTCCTGGCTGATACTAATGCACATGCAGGTAAATCCATTGAAGGACTACCGGTCTATGCTTCGCGCAAAGGCCAGCTCTTTAAAATGGTAAAAGAGGGAAAGATCTCCCTGCTGCTTATTCCGAACGATCACCTGGATGCAGCACACCTTAATGAATTGGTAGAAGAATGTATTGCATTGAATATTAAAGTCCAAAAAATAATTCCCGTGAGTCAGTGGACAGAAGGTTCTAACAATAACAGTATTCAGCTGAAAGACATTAACATTGAAGATCTGCTTGAAAGATCTGTTATCAGCATTAAAAACCAGCAGCTCAGTAAAGAGCTGAAAGGTAAGAGCATTTTGGTAACAGGAGCTGCAGGCTCTATCGGAAGTGAGATCGTGCGACAACTGGTGAGTTATGAGCCTTCGGTAATTGTATTATGCGATAAAGCAGAATCTCCGCTACATGAGTTGGAGCTGGAAATGGCTGAGAAATCTGTAAGTGTACCCATTATTCCTTTTATAGGGGATGTATGTGATAAGATACGCATGCAGCAATTGTTTGAAATTTATGCTCCTGCTATTGTATACCATGCTGCGGCTTATAAACATGTGCCCATGATGGAAAAAAATCCATCAGTAGCAGTAATGAACAATGTTCTGGGAACAAAGGTAGTAGCTGAGCTGTCGGTAGAATACGGAGTAGAGAAGTTTGTAATGGTATCTACTGATAAAGCCGTAAATCCTACCAATGTAATGGGCGCCTCCAAACGGATAGCGGAAATTTTCTCTCAATCATTCAATAATCATCTCAACGAAAAATACCAAAAAATGGGACCGGTGTATGGTACACCTCCAACACGTTTTATTACCACACGTTTTGGAAATGTACTGGGGTCCAATGGTTCAGTGATACCCCGCTTCAAACATCAGCTGGAAAAAGGTGGCCCGTTAACGGTTACGCATCCGGATATTACCCGCTATTTCATGACCA
>JBCNPS010000533.1:0-5239 GCA_039593235.1 Chitinophaga sp.
TCACTGCTTTGTAGTAGTGATCGTCCATAGTAAAGGTAACGCGGTCCCAGTCGCAGCTGCAGCCGAGTTTTTTTATCTGGTGGTAGATGATATCTCCATATTTATCTTTCCATTCGAAGGCATATTTGAGAAATTCTTCGCGGGTGAGCTGTGATTTTTCGATGCCTTTTTCCTGTTTGAGCATATTTACCACCTTCGCTTCCGTGGCAATGGAGGCGTGATCGGAGCCTGGAACCCAGCAGGCGTTGAAGCCGCTCATACGAGCCCGGCGTACCAGGATATCCTGGACGGTTTCGTTGAGGGTATGGCCAAGATGCAGTACCCCGGTCACATTGGGAGGGGGGATGACGACAGTAAAGGGTTGGCGGCCATCCGGTTTAGAGCGGAAGTAGCCTTTGTCCATCCATTGTTGGTACCATTTTTCTTCAACCGTTGCAGGCAGGTAATTTTTCGAGAGTTCCATGCTATTCATAATATAAGGTGGCAAAAATAACGGAGATTAAGGAGAGATGGAAATTTAAAGGGCAGGAATCGCCGCCCTTTAAATATATCGTCACTTCAGTTATGCCATCTCTGCGATAATTTCGCAGGTTTGTGCAATCATTTCCGGTGTAACATCGAGGTGGGTGACTATTCTGACCTGTGTGGGAGAGACGGGCATGACGAGGACGCCCTGCTTTTTGAGATAGTCGGTAAAGAGCTGCGGGGACCAGTCGCCGGTTACTTCAAAGATGAGGATATTGGTTTCTACAGGAAGCATGTGGCCAATGAAGGATTTCTCCAGCAAGGCCTGGGCAATTTGTTTGGCGTGGAGGTGGTCTTCTGCGAGCCTGGCGATATTGTTTTCCATGGCATAGATGCCGGTAGCGGCCATGAAGCCGGCCTGGCGGAGGCCGCCGCCAAATTTTTTACGGATACGCCTGGCGGCTTTGATAAAGGTTTCACTGCCAAGCAGCACGGAGCCCATGGGGCAGCCCATTCCTTTATTGAGGCAAACGGAGATGCTGTCGAACAATTGGCCATATGCTTTAGGGTCCTGGCTGGTGGCTACCAGTGCGTTAAAGAGACGGGCGCCGTCGAGGTGCAGTGCCAGTCCGTGTTGTTTGCAAACGTCGCCGATCTTTACCATTTCGTCCCAGTCGTAGCAGCATCCTCCCCCGCGGTTGGAGGTATTTTCAAGACAAACGAGGCTGGTGCGGGCTTTATGTACATCATCTGGATTGATGGCTGCTTCCACCTGGGTGGCGCGGATCATGCCACGGTCGCCGGTGATGGCGTGTACCTGGGCGCCGGAGTTGAAGGCGATGCCGCCTCCTTCATAAATATATACATGGGCAAGGTTGCTGCAAACCACTTCATCCCCCGGCAACGTATGTACTTTAATGGCAATCTGGTTACTCATTGTGCCGGAAGGGCAGTACAAGGCTGCCGGTTTGCCAAAATATTCTGCCATCATGGCTTCCAGTTTATTGATGCTGGGGTCTTCACCAAAAACGTCATCACCGGTTTCTGCCTGCAGTATTGCCTGTAACATGCCAGGGCCGGGACGTGTAAAAGTGTCGCTTCTAAAGTCAATCATTTTATTGAAAAATTTGCAACGGCTTAACAATTAAATTAGTTAAGATGTTAATTTAAATATGATTCTTTATCAATTGTTAAAATTTGTATAAACCAGTACTGTAGAGGGACTAAAGCACTATAAAATTCCGTTTTAAAACTGTACTTTGTTATATGGCTGGCAAATATAAGAAGGATTTGGTAGAGTGATTGGTTAGCACGATCTTTGCAGACTTATTTCGAAACAAAACAATAAAGCGCGGGAAACTTTGTAAGTTAATAATTTTAAAAGTTCCGAACAAAAATTTTCTTTCGCTGTTATTTATTTATAAACCAATACAATTTTTCATATGAGGCAACTTAAAATTGCCACCCAGATCACCAATCGTGATTCGCAGGCGGTAGAAAAATACCTGCAGGAAATCTCGAAGATCCCTTTGTTAACACCTGAGGAAGAGACCGTTTTGGCGCAGCGCATTAAAATGGGCGATCAAAAGGCTCTTGAAAGATTGACTACAGGAAACTTACGTTTCGTTGTTTCTGTTGCGAAGCAGTATCAGCACCAGGGCCTTAGCCTGAGTGACCTGATTAACGAAGGCAATCTCGGCTTGATCAAGGCGGCGCAGCGTTTCGATGAAACCAAAGGTTTCAAATTTATCTCTTATGCAGTATGGTGGATTCGCCAATCCATTCTGCAGGCGTTGGCTGAACAGGGTCGTCTTGTTCGTCTCCCGCAAAATAAAATTGGCACTTATAACAAAGCTAACAAAGCTTACATGGCATTTGAACAGGAAAACGAGCGTGAACCTTCTACCGAGGAACTCGCAGAAATCCTGGAGATGTCTGAATCAGAAATTAACAATATCTTCCAGAGCAACACCCGTCACATGTCGCTGGATGCACCTGTGCACGAAGCTGAAGATGTAGCCATGGGCGATTTGCTGGAAGGTGGAGATATTACTGATGACGACGTGATGAGAGATTCACTCCGCGAGGAAATACGCCGGGTATTAAAATCCCTGAGCCCACGCGAAGCTGAAATTGTGAATGCCTATTTTGGTCTGGATGGTGAAAATGGCGCAACAATCGAACAAATCGGTCAGAAATACGATCTGACCAAGGAAAGAATCAGGCAGATTAAAGAACGCGCTATTAAAAGGCTGCAAAAAGCCCGCTATAGCGGCGCGCTGAAATCGTACCTGGGATAAATACCTTTATTCGCTGAGTTAACACTAACGAAAGAATAAATCTACTAATCCTCTTTATTCTATAAGAACACCGGCCTTGTAAATACATGGCCGGTGTTCTTATTTAGTGAACAGCCCTTATTTTTGCACTCATGCGTACGCTGCTCTTCCTTATCCTGGTTACATTGATCTTTGCCGCCTGCGAGAAAGATATCAGCGTTGCTTTGCCGGTACAGGAACCACAACTGGTGGTGGAAGGCAGGTTTGAAAGCGGAACTTACCCGGCGGTAATACTCACGCATAGCCTTAACTATTTTTCACAGATAGATCCGGCCGTACTGTCAAATGCCTTTGTACATAATGCTACTGTTACCGTTTCCGATGGCAGCCGCACCATGAAACTGACCGAACAGTCGATAGATACCGGCGGCATGAAGTTCTTTGTATACCTGCCGGACCTTTCACAGCCAGGCAATTTCACCGGGAAGGTGCCGGGCACCTATACTTTACACGTCAACGCTGACAATAAGGCATATGAATCTGTGACAACTATACCGGCGCGCGGCATGCAGCTGGACTCCCTCTGGTGGACATTAGTGACGGTAGACGATTCCACCAAAGCACGCTTATGGGTGAAGATAACGGATGCTCCTGCGTTTGGGAACTATGGAAGATATTTTACAAAACGGAACAGCGAGATATTCCTGGCAGGACTGAACTCTGTGATAGACGACCAACTGGTGAACGGCACAACATTTGAAATTCCTGTGGACGCCGGCGTGAATAAGAACCTCGATCCCGACGACAGACAGGACGCATTCTTTGAACTGGGAGATACTGTTACCCTGAAGTTTTGTAATATTGACAAAGCAACCTGGGATTTCTGGAGAACACTTGATTTCGCTTTCAACAGTAATGGTAATCCTTTTTCGTCGCCCACAAAGATATTAGGGAATGTACCCGGCGCATTAGGCTACTGGGGCGGCTATACAGTAACCTATAAAACAATTATTATTAGCAGGTAATTATACATACAGCAAACAAAATGGAAAACAAGCAACAAGAGCATGTGCATTTATTGATCATCGGTTCCGGCCCCGCCGGTTATACCGCTGCTATCTATGCTGCAAGAGCCAACCTTAAACCAGTATTATACCAGGGTATTCAGCCCGGCGGACAATTAACCATCACTACTGAAGTTGAAAACTATCCCGGTTATCCCGAAGGTATCCAGGGACCGGAAATGATGGTGGATTTTGAAAAACAGGCAGTCCGCATGGGCGCCGATATCCGCTATGGCATGGCCACTTCCGTGGATTTCAGTAAACAGCCTTATAAAGTAACTATCGACGAAGAAAAGGAGATCACCGCAGATGCGATCATTATCGCTACCGGCGCTTCCGCCAAATGGCTGGGACTTCCTTCCGAACAACGTTTGAACGGCAGCGGCGTGAGCGCCTGCGCTGTTTGCGACGGGTTCTTCTTCCGTGGTAAAGAAGTAGCAATCGTAGGCGCCGGCGATACCGCAGCTGAAGAAGCGCTCTATCTTTCTAAAATGTGCAGCACCGTGCATATGCTGGTACGCCGCCATGAAATGCGCGCGTCTAAAGTAATGCAGGACCGTGTGCTGAAAACCTCTAACATCATCGTGTACTGGAACTCTGAAACAGATGAAGTATTAGGTGATAAAAAAGTGGAAGGTCTCCGCATCCTGAATAACAAAACAGGCGAAAAGAAAGAAATACCGGTAAGCGCGTTCTTCGTAGCTATTGGCCACCAGCCGAACTCCGGTATCTTTAAAAACTACCTGACCCTGGATGAACAGGAATATATTGTTACCGAGCCAGGCTCCAGCCGCACCAGCGTAGAAGGAGTATTTGCCTGTGGCGATGTGCAGGATAAAATTTACCGCCAGGCGGTAACTGCTGCCGGTAGCGGATGTATGGCCGCACTGGATGCAGAAAGATACTTATCAGCAAAAGAACACCACCAATAATAAATTGCATAGTAAATAGTGGATCTGCAGGGACATCTTTCCTGCAGATCCATTATTTATTATGCCTAACTTCCTTTTATGCTTACTATCGCACTCGAACAGGCCACCTTTTATGCTTACCATGGTTTATACCCGGAAGAAACCATTATTGGTAATCACTTTGTGCTGGATGTGGCAGTTCGTATACCCGGTACCGTGCCGGTAGATGATTTATCTGAAACGGTTAACTACCAGGGCATCTATGAAATAGCTAAGGCGGTGATGGCTGTTCCGCGACCTTTACTGGAGGAAGTGGTGTATGAATTAACTAATGCGCTTAAGCAAAGATATCCCGGTATCCAGCACAGCACGGTTACCCTCCGCAAAATGAATCCGCCCATGGGCGCTACCATCCGCAATTCGCTCGTTTCCCTGGAGAAAGATTACTAAGCACTATTTTTTGGGATATGTATGATGTTTCCGTAAATTTATAGCTATAAGTGAATCAACAAATTCTTAC
>JBCNPS010000534.1:0-5188 GCA_039593235.1 Chitinophaga sp.
TAATTACCTATACGCAAAATTACGGCACTTACAACAATACGCTGCTTTTCAGACCCATCAAACGGCAATGGTATACCCTGCAGGAGTTTCAATACCAGTTAACTGCCAGGGGATTATCCCTGAAAGCAGCAATAGCGGTAGATCAGGGCCAATTATCCGATAACGTAGGGTTTATGATGGGTGTATTATGGAGCTGGCGGAAGTAATTTAAAATTAACGTATATGGGTAAACGAATATTACTGATAGGCGGCAATTTCTCACCTGAGCCAACGGGCATAGGAAAGTACAACGGGGAAATGATCAGTTGGCTGGCGAATAACGGGTACGACTGTACGGTAATAACCACTTATCCTTACTACCCGCAATGGAAGGTGCAACCGCCTTATGAACGGTCTAAAAACTGGTTTAAGAAAGAAGTGCATCCGCAGGGAAAAGGAACGTTTACTGTATACCGTTGCCCCCAATATGTGCCGGCAGATCCTTCGGGGAAAAAGCGAATGTTGCAGGACGCCTCTTTTGCTGCGGCTGCGTTCATCAAAATAATGCAGCTGGTATGGAAGAAGAAGTATGATATTGTTATCACGGTAGCGCCTCCTTTTCACCTGGGGCTGCTGGCGGTACTCTATAAAAAGCTAAGGGGCGCCAGCTTCGTGTATCATGTGCAGGACCTGCAGATTGAAGCTGCGCGCGATTTACAGATGATCCGCTCACCCAGGCTTATTAATGTTTTGCTGAAACTGGAGAAGATGATCCTGCGGCAGGCAGATCATGTGAGCAGTATTGCAGATGGTATGATCCGGAAAATCAGTGATAAAGCCGGGAAAGAGGTATTTTATTTCCCTAACTGGGTAGATACAACGCAATTCCATCCACTAACGGAGAAGGATATATTAAAACAATCGTTTGGCTTTTCACCTGGTGATAAAATTGTACTGTACTCCGGCGCCATCGGGGAAAAACAGGGGCTGGAAGCATTGCTGCATGCAGCAGCTGCATGGCAGCACCGGGAAGAAATGAAATTCCTGATTTGCGGGTCCGGGCCTTATAAAGAGAAGCTGGAACAACTTGCTGCACAACTGCAATTAAAGAATACGATCTTCTTCCCGTTGCAACCCCTGGCAGCGTTTAACCGTTTCCTGAACATGGCCGATGTACATCTCGTTATCCAGAAATCACATGCCAGCGATCTTGTGATGCCGTCGAAACTAACAACCATACTGGCCGTGGGCGGCATTGCCCTGATCACTGCTAATGAAGGCACCGGGCTGCACGACCTGGTTAGCCGTTATCAAATGGGCATCCTGGTAAATGCGGAAGACCAGGAAGCCCTGCAGGAAGGCATTGGAAAGGCCGTATGGGGAAATACAACAGACATTGCAAGGAATGCACGTGAATTTGCCGCCGGCCATCTTTCTATTTCAGGAGTGATGACACGCTTTGAAGAACAAGTGGCGTAGCGTTTTTATTGATCAACCATATTCTATTTTATGCTGAACCGGTATCTCAAAATTTGCAGTATCCAGTTGATTGTGCTGGACTTTATCTGGCTGAATGTAT
The DNA here is from genome assembly GCA_039593235.1 of Chitinophaga sp. Taxonomy (GTDB): domain Bacteria; phylum Bacteroidota; class Bacteroidia; order Chitinophagales; family Chitinophagaceae; genus Chitinophaga. The sequence continues at coordinate 1,559 of JBCNPS010000534.1, forward strand.
TGTTTTTTTTAACCAGTTCCTGGTTGCAGCGGTACGACCGTATGCAGGACATTGATGTGGATATTTTCCTCGTGGTATCAAACCTCTCCTGGCTTGTGGCTCTGTATACTACCGGTATTTATTTCCTTAGCCAGCAGTTATCTTTTGATCGTATTGCCCGTAAAACTATACAGAGCATGGCCTTGTACCTGTTATTGCTGTTGTTGTCGCTGTTCCTGACGAAGCAGCTATATTCCCGGTTGTTTATTATTAGTTATTGCACTGGTTTCCTTTGTATGGTACTGCTGGGGCGATGGTTGTTTTACCGGGTAACGCGGCATATCCTGCAAAGGAGCGGCGTGGAAAAGAAAGTAGTGATACTGGGTTATAATGATCTTTCAAAACAGCTGGCTGATCAGCTGATAGAAGATAACAGCAACCTGAAGTTTGAGGGGTATTTTGAGGAGTACAGTAATGTACATGAATTGTCTTATTACCCGGTGATCGGTAACCTGGAAGCTTGTGTGCCCTATGCACAGTCTAACAACATCCGTGAAATATATTCCACATTATCTCCCGAAAAATTTCCTTACCTGTATACGCTGGCAAAGGAAGCAGAACTGAATTTAATTCATTTCCGTTTTGTTCCGGATTTCAAACTGTTTGTAAACAGGCAGATCTTTGTAGATTACTTCAATAATATTCCTATCATTTCATTGCGCTCCGAACCGTTGGATGATATTGCCAACCGCATCCGTAAGCGTGTGTTTGATATTATTTTCAGTGGCCTGGTGATCGTTTTTATTCTTACCTGGCTGATCCCTTTACTGGCGCTGCTGATCAAGCTGGAATCCAAAGGACCGGTATTTTTTATACAGTACCGCACAGGCCGGAATAATATGAATTTTCCCTGCCTGAAACTGCGTAGCATGTATGTGAATGACGAAGCGAATGCGAAGCAGGCTACGCGGCACGACAGCCGGTTTACCAGGATAGGGCGCATTCTTCGTAAAACCAATCTCGATGAAATGCCGCAGTTCCTGAATGTGTTCATGGGCGATATGTCTATAGTAGGTCCACGGCCTCATATGCTGCGGCATACAGAAGAGTTTTCACGGGTGATCCAGCAGTATATGATCCGGCATTTTCTGAAACCAGGTATTACCGGATGGGCGCAGGTATGCGGGCTGCGTGGGGAAATTACAGAAGAGTCGCACCTGCGCAGGCGCATAGAGCATGATATCTGGTATATGGAAAACTGGTCGGTATACCTGGATCTGCGGATTATTTTTTTAACGATCCGGAATACGATCAAGGGAGATGAGAATGCGTTTTGAACGGGTATGGTTTGTGTGAATGATAAGGTCCTGCCTCATCATTAAAACACCAGAACCATGGCTAAGAAAAAAAATCCTATCGTTGGAAACTCAAACAAAAAGCTGGAAAGTCTTACCCCGCATACAGAAGAAGGGGTAGACCAGTTCCTGACCACTAACCAGGGCGTGCGTATCAATGACAATCAAAATTCGCTTAAAGCAGGCGAACGTGGCGCATCGCTGTTGGAAGATTTTATTTTAAGGGAGAAAATTACCCACTTTGACCATGAGCGTATCCCGGAAAGGATAGTGCATGCGCGCGGGGAAGCTGCACACGGTTATTTCAAGGTGTATGAGTCTTTGGCAAAATATACCAAAGCAGGTTTTTTGCAGGACCCATCGAAAGAAACACCTGTATTTGTGCGCTTCTCCACTGTAGCAGGCTCACGCGGTTCTACTGACCTGGCCCGTGATGTACGAGGGTTTGCAGTGAAATTTTATACAGATGAAGGTAATTATGACCTGGTAGGTAACAATATGCCGGTGTTTTTTATACAGGATGCCATGAAGTTTCCTGATTTTGTGCATGCTGTAAAACCCGAACCTCATAATGAAATGCCCCAGGCTGCTTCTGCCCACGATACTTTCTGGGATTTTATATCGCTCGCGCCGGAAAGTATGCATATGATCATGTGGGTAATGAGCGATCGCGCTATTCCGCGTAGTTTACGAATGATGGAGGGCTTTGGTGTACATACGTTCCGTTTTATCAATGCAGAGGGGAAGGGTAGCTTTGTGAAATTCCATTGGAAACCATTGCTGGGTGTGCATTCCGTTGCATGGGATGAGGCGCAGAAAATTTCCGGTAAGGATCCGGATTTCCATCGCCGCGATTTGTGGAATGCAATTGAAACCGGCGCTTATCCTGAATGGGAGCTTGGTGTGCAGATAGTAGCAGCAGAAGATGAGCACAAATTTCCTTTCGACCTGCTGGACCTTACCAAGATAATCCCGGAGGAAGTGGTGCCGGTGATGCGTATCGGTAAAATGGTACTGAACCGTAATCCCGATAACTTTTTTGCGGAAACAGAACAGGTGGCCTTTCACCCGGGACACCTGGTGCCGGGGATAGATTTTACCAATGATCCGTTGTTGCAGGGAAGATTATTTTCTTATACAGATACGCAATTATCGAGATTGGGCAGCCCTAATTTTCATGAAATTCCGATTAACCGCCCGGTGGCGCCATTGCATAATAATCAGCGCGATGGCCACATGCGGCAAACTATTAATCGTGGTGAAACGGCTTATGAGCCTAATACCATCAGCAATGGTTGTCCTTTCCAGGCAAAGCTAAAAGACGGTGGTTTTACCTCTTATGAAGAAAGGATTGATGCAAAGAAGATCAGGGGACGCAGTGAAAGTTTCTTTGATCATTTCAGCCAGGCTGCATTGTTTTATAATAGCCAGTCGGAGGCAGAGCAACGGCATATCATCAATGCACTTCGCTTTGAACTGGGAAAGGTAACGCGCACGGATATACGTGAACGGATGGTGGGCATTTTAACGCAGGTTGACAGAACATTGGCTGCGGAAGTGGCGGCCGGACTGGGATTGCCGGTGCCTGAGAAACCGGCGTATCCTGTTAATCACGTACGCCCGGCCGATGCGGATATTGACAGCTATGAGCCACGGAAGGTGAAACAGCAGGTGGAGCGTTCACCGGTGTTGAGCATGGCCAATACAGTAAAAGATACCGTTAAATCAAGGCAAGTGGCTTTCCTGGTGGCAGACGGCGTTTCCGGTAAAGACGTGGCAGACATGAAGGCAGACCTGGAAGCCGCGGGCGCACAGGTGCAGCTGATAGCGCCAAAGCTGGGAATGATTAAGGCGGATGGCGGCACAGACCTTGAGGCGGACCAAAGCCTCCTCATGGCGGCATCTGTATTGTTCGACGCCGTATATGTGCCCGCGGGCAAGACCAGTGCAGCCGTATTAGCCAAAGAACCGGCGGCGCTGCATTTTATTAACGAAGCATATAAGCATTGTAAGGCGGTAGCGGTAAATGGAGAAGGTATAGACGTACTGAAAGAAACTTACCTGCAAACGGAAAGCAATGAACCGGGGCTGCTGATCAATAAAAGCGGTAAGGATTTTATAGACGCTATTGCCCTGCACCGGTTTTGGGAAAGGGAAGCCAACGACAGTATCCCGGCATAGATATTTTACTAAAAATGAAATGAAAGATTTAAATTTCAGATATTCTGAAATTTAAAATATTCCTATGGAGATAAGAGCCATTATTACAGGAAGTACCGGAATGGTAGGGGAAGGA
>JBCNPS010000535.1:0-5185 GCA_039593235.1 Chitinophaga sp.
GGTTGGCCGTGTCAGAAGACCGGGCAGCAAAGCCCCGGATGCCCTGCTGTATCGCGCTGTTGGTCATACTTTATCAAAGTAAAAATACGCCCTGAAGAAACGGGCCAGCCCCAGGTAATTATTCCGTATGGCTTCCGGCACCCGCTGATCAGTACAGTTAGCAATGAAATAATTGAGGTTGCGCAGGTTCTTCCAGTCCCACCCGGTGGCGGTTCTGGAGGTATATCCGCCTTCCCTTAAAAAATCCGGAACGGAGTTTACGGCACTGTAGTCCGCCATTCCATCTGTTTTATAGATATCGTTAATGCCGGGCAATACGTCGTAAAAAGAGTTGGCATACAGTTTCAGTCCATCAGCACTGCCAAATACGGCGTCCTTAGTGGCGGTGGATTGCGGCGTCTGATCCAGGTTTTTTGCACAACCGGTGATAAGCAACCCTGCCGCCAGTATCAATGCCGCTCTTTTGCCGAATAATGCAGTTATATATTGTTGCATAGCTTTTCCTTTTTATTTATCAGAGTGTGATGTTGATCCCGATCGTATAGCTTTTCAGGATGGGATAGTTATTACCGTTACCGGAACTGTTCTGGTCAGTTACAGCATCAGAGCGGCGGATACTTTCCACGTCAAGGTCGCGGGTTATTTTATATAGCGGCGACCACGACCAGAGGTTTTCTGCCGAGAGATACACGCGGGCGGATGTCATCCGTGCACGGGCCACCAGCGCATGCGGGAGGTTATAGCCCAGTTGCAGGTTCTTAAGCCGTATGTAGGCTACATTCTGCAGGTATTTGGATTGTGGCGGGTTCAGTTCTCCTGCGCCGTTTTGCGCCACATATCCGCGGTAGCGGGGGAAATATGCATCGGGGTTATCTTCCGACCAGATCTTTCCCTGTTGTGATTTAGGCATAAAATTATACGGGCGGTTATATTGTCCCCAGAACACATCTGATTCAGATCCCGGCCACCAGTCCTGTTGCAACACGCCCTGGAAGAAAGCGCCCACAAAGAAATTGTTCCAGTCTGCGCTCAGGTTGATACCATACGTATACCTTGGCAGGGTATCGCCGATAATAGAAAGGTCGCCATGCTGGCTGAGCGTGTTTGCACCGTTGTTGATAACGGGATCGTTGTCCAGGTTTTTGAACTTAATATCGCCGGGCAGCCATTGGCCGCTGTTGGAGGCTTTGAAGAGGGCCTGTGTTGCGGCCGCCTGGGCTACGTTCTCTTTTGTCCAGTAGCCATCGTTGGTATAACCCCATATCTGGCCAAAGCGCTGGCCTACGTAATAATCTGTGAGCTTATTATTGGTGTTGTTATACTTGGTGATAGTGGCTTTATAGTCGGCCATGGAAACGCTTACCGCATAGTGCAGAGGTTTGGAAGCTACGTTGAACTGGTCTTTCCAGCCTACGGTTACTTCCCATCCTACTGTTTTCAGATCAGCGTAGTTCCCTTTTGGCACATCTGTCCCAAATACTGCGGGAAGTGTTTGTCCTACGGTGAACATATTTTTGGTGATTCTCGTATAGGCGTCGCCGCTAATGGTGAGATGGTCGTTGATAGCGGAGAGGTCCAGGCCGATATCGCGCGTGGTGGAGGTTTCCCAGGTGAGCCCGTCCGGCAGCACCACGGGCTGCGATGTTTGCTGGTTCTTTACGCCGTTGATCACGCGGGATGATTGTGTAATGGCCAGTTTTTCCTGGTAAGCGTATGAGGCCACGTTACCATTACCCAGCGAGCCATAGGAGCCTCTTATTTTCAGGTCCGAAATAACTTTTGGCGATACTTTCCAGAAAGGCTCCTGTGTTATGCGCCAGCCGGCAGATACCGAAGGGAAAAAGGCATAGCGCTGATTAGAAGGGAACTTGGAGGAACCATCGTAACGGCCGTTCACTTCCACGAGGTAGCGGTCTTTATACGCATAGTTCAACCGGAAAAATTCACCCATAATAGCCCAGCGATCGTAGCCACCGGCAGTATTCACATTGGTACCAAGCGCCAGGCTGAGGTCTTTTGCATCGGCGTATACCAGGCCGTTACGGGTGGTAGCAGATCCCTTGTAGGTCGACTGCTCATAGTTGAACCCCAGGAGGGCTTTAAAGTAATGCACATCTCCCCCAAACCTGTTTTCATATTCTCCGTAAAGGTTAGAAGCCAGGTAGAGGGTATTGTAATTGCTCATCATCAGGTCGTTGTACGCATTTCCCACATAAGCGGTTACACCGGGCGCTGCACTGTAGGGCACGGGTACGCGTATACGTTTCTGGTTATCGGCGGTGTTCTGGAAAGTGAAGTCGCCTTTCAACCGGAATTTATCTTTATAAATATTCGCGATGAAGCCGGTGGTGTTCCGGAAGATCTGTTTGTTCCAGTCGAGCCCGTTTTTGCCATAGTACATATCTCCTACCGTATACGCTGCGGAAGCGGTGAGGGTGCCATCCGGGTTGAGCAACATGGAAGAAGGATGCGCTTCATCGGCCATGTTACGCCAGATACCACCCCCTTCGCCTACGTTAAGCGGGTTGTGATAGTCCCTGTTGGAAAACTCCGTATTGTTATATACCTGCAGGAAAGGGAACAGTTGTATGTTTCCTTTTGCGCGCAGGTTATACATTTTATAATCATCGGTATTAAAGCGGAACAACCCGTCCTGGCCATAGTACCGGCCGGTGAGGTAATAGCTGGCTTTACCGCTGCTGCCGGAAACAGTGAGGTTCTGATCAGTAGCAGTGGTGTGATCCTTATAAAGCAGGCCGTACCAGTCGGTATTGCCATAATACTCGTAGTTACCGGCTGCGTTAACAATAGTTTTCGGCAGGGATGGATCATCGTTATGCGCTTTCAGGGCTTCGAGATAAGCCGGGGAAAAGGGCTGCGTTTTATTGATGTTCTGCGGTGTTTGTGAATAATCGTTCCAGGCGGTCCATGCCTCGTTGAAATTTTTGGCATATTCGTAACCGTTAGTCACCATATCAGGAACGGTGGTCGGCTTTTTAAGAGAGTAGTTCGACGAATAGCTTACACTCAGTTTATCTTTTACCGGTGTTTTTGTGGTGATGAGTACCACCCCGAATGCCGCTCTTGCCCCATAAACCGCTGCGGAGGATGCGTCTTTCAGTACAGTAACACTGGCCACATCAGCGGGATTGAGCATAGCCGGATCGCCTTCCACTCCGTCGATGAGGATAAGGGCGCTTCCACCCTGCCCGATGGAGGTTGTACCGCGGATGTTATAGGCTGGCGACTGGATCGGCTTACCATCGCCGGGCACCAGGTTGAGGTTGGGGATCATACCCTGCAGCCCCTGGCTGAGGTTAGGCAGCGGCCGGTTTTCCAGCACCTTGCCGGATACCTGTGCTACCGCCCCGGTAAGGTTTGCTTTTTTCTGGGTACCGTATCCTACCACTACCACATCGTTAAGGTTGGATACATTATCTTTTAATACAACCTGGATATTTGTTTGATTACCTACGGCGAGCGTATCAGGCTTATACCCGATAAAACTGAATATCAGGCGGTCGCCGCTGGCTGCCATGATACTGAAGTTACCTTTGGTATCTGTATTGGTACCGGTAGTGGTACCGGATAACTTAATAGATACCCCCAGCAAGGGCTGACCGGCGTTGTCGACCACCCTCCCGTGTACCGGGTGCGATTGCGCAGAGCTTCTGAATGCGTAGCCTAGCAGCAGTAGAATGCATAACCATCTCTTCATGGCGATTCTGTGATTTTGTAGATCAGGAATAATAAAATGTCTGCTGCAAATAAGGAAGCGGGGGTTAACAGGCGGGTTAACTGGTGATTAACCGGGCAGATTAATCCAAAATAAATTATGAAATAAGTGTATAATCGACTAAATTAACACTAGAAAAGTTTCTTAAACTAAAGTTAACTTTCAGATCGGATATAATACCTTTTAAGCGAGTAATTTGCCACGTTATTTGAGAGCCGGTAACCCGCTTTCCCATAGAACAATTGGAAAACACTTACTGCCATAATTGTGAGGTAGCCTATGTATAGATTTACCCTCTTGTTATTAATATTACTGACCACTGCCATCATCAGCAAAGCCCAGGAAGCTTACGGACTGCAGTTTGCGTGTAAAAATATTCCGCAGGAATCACGTACCTCCCTCGATCTTTTCCCGGAGAAGCCATTGGTGGTGAAAGATAAATATGCGCTGTCGTTTGATCTGTCGTTCATGCCTTTTTATTCGTCTTATTTCGGATATATTTTCCGGATAACAGATGAAAAGAAACAAAATATCGATCTTATATATAATGTACATACTTATGCATTTAACGTAGTTACCGGCAATGATTTTTCGGGGATCTCGTTCAGAATAGACAGGGATACATTGTATCATCAATGGAATCATATCCGGCTGGACATCAATACCGCCGCACATACATTACTGGTAACCGTAAACGGGAAGGAAATACAAACCATCCGGCATCCTGCTATATCCGGGCATCAGCTTAACATTTGTTTTGGCGCCAATTACCGCAAAACATTTAAAACTTTTGATGTAGCGCCAATGCGCCTCAAGGATATAGAAATTTACAACGAACAGGAATTGCAGCATCGCTGGCCGCTGGACCAGGTAAATGGTATAGTGGCGAAAGACGGGTTAACCGGGCAAACCGCTACCATTAAAAACCCTGTTTGGCTGCGGCCACAATTTAGCCAATGGCAGCTGGCCGATTCTTTTTCCATTAACAGCAATGCCAGTGTAGCCATAAATCCCGCTACTGAAAATGTCTATATCACCGGGAGAGACTCCGTTTATCAATACAGCAGTAGTTTCCGGACGCTTACTGCTGCTGCGCTGATGCAGCCCCAGGGTACGCCGGCAGGCATCCGCGCGGTATATGATGTTACCCGGCATCAGCTCTGCAACCTGTTCCCCGACAGGCAACAGGCCGCCCTGTTTGATTCTGCAGGCAACCGGTGGACACAAACCATTGATCATAACGCCATCACGAATTACTGGCATTCCAACGTTTTCTTTTCGCCATACGACAGCGCCATTTATTCCATAGGAGGATATGGCGACTTCCGCTACAAAAATGAAGTGCACCGGTATGATCCCCTGAGCCGGCATTGGGACACCGTGCACATGACCGGCGATTTTTTCACCCCGCGATACCTGTCTGCCGCCGGGGCAAATGCCGTGGGGGAT
>JBCNPS010000536.1:0-5173 GCA_039593235.1 Chitinophaga sp.
GGGCGTTTTGCGCTCGTCCAGCGCCATGTGAAAGCCGTCCAGGCCCGGCCTGGCGGACTGCGCAGCCCTGCGGGCAACCGGTATGCTTGCCCGGTTTCCCGCCGCAGGTCCCCCGCATGCGCCCGATGCCGATCAGCAGGCTCCAGTCGTGCGAGGACACCGCCTTCACCCGGGCGAGCATATGGTTATTGAAGACCGCATAGGCGCCCCAGGAGAGCAGCGCGCCGATCGCGCAGAGCAGGCCGGCGAGCTGCAAAAAAGCTACAAGGTGGTGAACACCGACTGGCAAACCCTTACGCTCTATATTTTTATTGCGGCTATTTCCTGTGCCCTGATGGCTTTCGGATCACTGGTACTGAATGATAAATGGATTGAGATCATAAGAAAGAAGTTTTCGCTGACCGACGGTGTGATTGCCTTATTATTTGGTGCGCTGACTGTTTTTCTCTGTTACGAGGGATGGCGGCGCAACAAGCATCAACCCTTGTTTTCCTTTAACCGGGAGCTTTTCTGGCTGTTGCCGGTTCTTAGTATAGGCGTGAGCGTGGTATACTTCGGTAAAAGCGTTAACTACCTGGAAGGAAATTATGGCGCCTTCTGGCTGCTGGCTACTGTTTGTTATGGCATACTGGGCGTTACCCTGCATTCCCGGCTGTTGTGGGTGGCCACCCTGCTTTGCCTGATCCCGGCTTATGTGAAGCTCACCTATTTCCTTACCGGCGATGCATCTTATTTCCTGGGGATGAACCTCCCCTGCCGCATGGCCTTGCTGGGCGTGTTGCTTACCGGGGTTGCCTGGCTACTGCGGCAATTCCGGGTGTATGCTCCCATTAAAGATATTACCTGGAGTGGCGGATGGGTACTGTTGCTTATTTCCGGCTGGCTGATCTCTATTTTCGGTAACTGCGGCACCTGGGATGAATGGCAGCAATTGCGCCAGGTTCACCTGTTGCAATGGGTGATCATTTATACCGCGCTATGCGCCGGTGTGCTCCTGCTGGGGCTCCGTTTGAAAGACGACCTGCTGCGCGACCTGGGCGTAGCCTTCCTCTTGCTGGACCTGTATACCCGCTATTTTGAATACCTCTGGGACTTTACCAACAAGGGCCTATTCTTTGGGATCCTGGCATTATCGTTCTGGTGGGTGGGCCGGCTTATTGAAAAAAGGATGAAACAGGGAAATGCGCGAAAATAAAAAGGCCTGCGGCCGTTTGTCATCTTCCTGAAAAAAACAAACGCCGCAGGCGCTCTCCTAAGCTGCTACTACATCTCCAACGGCTATACCATAACGGCCGGTATCTTTCACACTCCAGTCGTAATTCCCGGTGATCCAGGACCTGAGCACTGATATATAGCGCAACAGTTCATAATCGGTTTCAGCACCTTTCAATGGAAGCAATTTCTCCAGGGCCACGAAGATCGCCACTTCCTCATTGTGCATGCGGGCGGCTTCGTTGATGGCCTCCTGGAGGGTGCATTGCCTGGCATGCTGTAATACCAGTACCAGGTTATGCACGTCGCCCTGGCGGGCTTCCTTTGTACAGGAGAACAGGTCGTTGGCCCAGCAAACGATGTTGTTGCATGCCTGGACCATGCGTTGTACCAATGGCTGTTCCACCACCTCCCTGCTGAGATAGATCTTCTCAATAATTTCAATGGCCTCGATATCTGCCAGGAGCGCACCGGTAAACGGCCGCATGTGCACATAATCCGCCACGGAGGGAGTGATCCCGGCTTCGCGGTTTTCCGCCTCCCAGATACAGGAGGTAAAATAATCGTCCATGCTCCGGATAAAACGCAGTCGCCATGAAGGGCTGCTGATAGCGCGCATACGCTCCCAGATACTGCTGAGGGCCGCTGGTACCGGTCCCCCGGTTTCTGGGGCTACCTGGCGGTTATGATGCAGGATGTCCATTAATCCCGCCATCATACTCCGGAGGTAATCGGCCTTACGTCCTGCTGTGGCTTCATCGCACTGGTCGTCGAGGATAAACAGCCAGGTGTTAAAGTCCGCGATGATACAAAGCTCATGCAAAGCCGCATCGGGAAAGGCCCTGGCAGCGAGCCAGGCAAAACGGGCCTTTTCAAAGCGCCGGTGGGCGGTTTCTGTAGTGATCAGGCCATAAGATGTAACCCAGGAAACAATATGTTGCTGGGCTTCATGTACATGCTGGTTAAGGCCGGAAGGGAATGGGTAACTGATAGTTGGCATTTGGATGGTTGTCATGTGTCTTTGGATTTAATAGTTAACTATGGTGGGTAATAAAAACGACGCAGGCATTACCGGGGTGGATTCCGGAAGGGTATCAGGGAGCAGGCACACGGGATCAGCCGCTGCTTAAAAGCAGAAGGCCAGGCAGGTAGGCGCTATCATTTTATTTAAGATAAAACAACCCGGTTAACAGCAAAAAGTGGCATAGTAAAATAAAAGTTTAATTATACTGCATTAACCGGCGTACCGAGATATTGCAATACCAATGGTAGTGCGCGATGAAACCAGATGGTAAACGCAGCAGGTTCTTTTTCCATTAATTCCAGTATTTCGCCGGACGACAGGTAGCGGTAATCGCATACTTCAGATGCATTAGGAAATATGTTGCCGTTATAGGTACCCAGCAATACGTGGTCAAATTCATGTTCGGTTAACCCGTTGTCAAAACCGGTTCTGTACGTAAAAGAGAAAATCTCCCGGAGATCGCAATCGAACCCCATTTCTTCCATCAGGCGCCGGTGTGCGGCTGCAGTTGTATCTTCATCCGGATATGGATGACTGCAACATGCATTGGTCCATAACCCGGCGGAATGATATTTTTCCAGCGCCCTTCGCTGCAATAAAATCTCGCCTGCATCATTGATGATAAATACAGAAAAAGCGCGATGAAGCAATCCTTTCTCGTGAGCTTCCATCTTCTCCATCGTTCCAATGGCCTCATCCTGTTCGTTCACTAATATTACATCCGGTGATTTCATAGTCTGTCAAAGATATTTTAATTAAGCTTCCTGCAGATAAAAAAATAGGACCAAGAATAAAAAAACTATGCTAAAACAGGTAATAAAATGGTTGAATGGTTAACAGCGATACTTTAAAATTCTTTAACGGTTACATGGATAAATATAATATAAATTTTCCGGACTTTTGCAATATTAATACCTACTAAAATGGCAGAAGACTTACAAATCATCAAAGGAGATAAAGCAGCGCAGTATACTTCCCTGATTCCGCAAATAAAAGGATTGCTGGAAGGAGAACCCGACCTGGTGGCGAATCTGGGCAATGTAACCGCTGCGCTGAAAGAGCAGTTTGGATGGCTATGGGTAGGATTTTACCTGGTGAAAGGAGATGAACTGGTGCTTGGTCCGTTCCAGGGGCCGGTAGCGTGTACCCGTATCCGTAAGAACAAGGGTGTTTGCGGCAGTAGCTGGGCACAGGCCGCCACGCTTATTGTACCTGATGTGGAAGCCTTCCCGGGGCATATTGCCTGCAGCAGCTTATCGAAATCGGAAATAGTAATGCCGCTGATCCGCAACGGCGAAGTAAAAGCCATACTGGATGTGGACAGCGAGCATCTCGCTCATTTTGATACTACAGATCAGCAATACCTGGAGGAAATTGTGGCACTGATTGTGTTGTGACAGGGGCGAATTTTTATATCATCGCTTTATTGAGAAACCATTATGCTTTTTTTTAAGAAAAAAAACACAACGCCGCCCGCAGATCTGCTGGCATTCATGGAAACAGATATACATTCTCACTTACTACCCGGCATTGATGATGGCGTGCAGGATGTAGCTACTGCGCTAAGATTTGTAACAGAAATGCAACATATGGGGATTAAAAAGATTATTACAACTCCTCATATTATCATGGACAGATACCCCAATTCCAGGGAAACAATGCTAACGCCATACGATGAGGTAAGCCGCGCCTTAGCGGCGAAAGAAATTGCTATACCTTTTCACCATGCTGCAGAATATTATATGGATGAGCAGTTTATTCCTCTGCTTGGAAAACCACTGTTAACCATTTCGGGGAATATGGTGTTGGTAGAAATTTCATTTATGTCACCTCCTCCGCAATTGCATCAATGGTTATTTGATATCCAGGCTGCGGGCTATCAGCCTGTGATGGCACACCCCGAAAGGTACGGTTATTATCATAAAAACCCCGAAGCATATCAACAACTTAAAAGATGGGGCTGTCATTTACAATTAAACCTGTTATCACTTACGGGTTATTATGGCAGGCATGTTCAGCAAGTTGCTGAAAAACTGATAGCCGAATCAATGATTGAATATATTGGTACTGATTTGCATCACGAAAAACATCTGCAGGCCATTATATCCATCGGGAAAAATAAAAAATTGCAGAAAACCCTAAACAGTTATCCATTCAGAAACCGTGAGTTGACAACTATTTGATTATCAAGTTACCGGATCAACGTAATACTACCCTGTTGTTTGCGGGCCTGTAATTTACTGTCCATATAGGTTATTGTCCAAATATAGGCGCCTGATGGCTGCTGCCCCCCATCCCAGCCTTGCTTTGGGTTACGGCTGACATAGATTCGCTGACCATACCGATTAAATATTTCCATTGCAAAATCGTGTACCTCATCGTATACTTTTGGTCGAAAGGTGTCGTTTAATCCGTCACCGTTAGGGCTGAAGGCATTGGGCATGAAAATAGCGCATTTCTGATTATTCTTCTTTATTTCAGTTCGGTCAGAGATTTCGCATTTATTTTTATCTGTTATGTAACACAGATATTTGCCCGGAGAAAGCTGTTCAAAAGAATTACTGGCCTGCCACCTGCTCCGGTCCAGGCTATATACATAGGGAGGAACTCCGCCAACACAGTTCATTACGATCTTTCCCTCCAAATCATCACTGCAAGCAGGTTGCACATCCGCTACAGACATCTGTAACAGGTCCGGTTGAGGGATTTGCAGTTCATATATAGGAGTAGTGCATCCCCGTGCATCGGTTATTTTAAATTTGTATGGCCCTTTCTTCAGTTGGGTAAACACAGGTTGGTTCTGAATAACTGCGCCATAATTCATCTCATAATGATATGGCGGAATACCCGATATTACTGCAAGATTAACAACAGCATCGTTGTAACCATAGCAACTGGGTGGAGTTATTTCGGGTGTTACCTGTATATCCATTTCGC
>JBCNPS010000537.1:0-5172 GCA_039593235.1 Chitinophaga sp.
GTTTTTCCAGTATGGCTCTTGAATGTCCTCCGCCTCCAAACGTGGCGTCTACATATATTCCATCGGGGTTTATCTGTAGCAGCTCCGTTGTTTCCGGCAGCAGAACGGGTAAATGATATTGTTGCTGGCGCATATGCTCCCCGCTTTAAATTGATATGTTGTTATCTCCTCCTCCCATTACCTGTTGAGCCAGATCACTGAACGCTCCCGGTGAGAAATTTTCAAAGAACTCCTGGTATTTACCTTTATCCCAGATCTCGATTTTATTTGTTGCTGCTGCCAGCACAATGTCTTTTTCCAGATTGGCGTACGACAGCAGGTTTTTCGGTACCAGCAGTCTTCCTGCGCTGTCTAACTCCAGAATAGTGGCTCCGTTTAAGAAGTACCGCCTGAATTCCCTTACTTTTGGATCAAAGTCATTCAACTTGCTGATACGCTCGAAAATAGGCTGCCATTCATTCATGGGATACAGGGACAAGCATTTTTCAAACCCTCGGTTAATCACAAACTGTCCTCCGGCCCCGTCTGTTAACTGCTTTTTAAACCCGGCAGGTAACAGAAAGCGTCCTTTTGCGTCCAGCGTCGATTCATATTCACCGAGAAATCCTGTCATACCATGGGGCAAAGTCCTTGAAAATCCTTTTCTAACACAAAATAACACTTTTTCCCACTTTTTAACGAAAAAATACTTTATAAATTTTTTCCACAGATACAAGCGCCTCCATCAGCGCCCTTTCCATGCCATTTATACACTATAATGGTGCATTAGATAAGAATATGTGTTGATATTATGTTGATAACATTATATTGTGTGTGGATATCTTGTGGATGATACCCTGAATAAGCGCTCTGCCGGATATATAGCAGGTGGGAAAATGAGAACAGGAAATATTTATACGTGAAGATTATTTGTTATGTGATAGTTTTTTTGATCCATACTGATGGCCCTGAAAATCAATTTTCCACACCCCAGTGAAAAAATATCCCGGTCCCGGCCGTAGTGGAAAAGCTCTCATTCAGCGATTTAATTCCCTCTTTTGCAAAATTTTAACAGCAATGAAAATCTCTCTGCCTTACATTTACATTTAATTCTTAATTTTGCCACTCTTTATGCGGAAATTTTTATTGTACATCAGTGTTCTTGTGGTTATTGTATCTACCTCCTGTAACAACCAGTTACGGAGAATAGAGAAAAGCAACAACTTTGAGAAAAAGTTGGACTACGCGAACCAGCTGTTCCAGAAGAAAAAATACAATACGGCAATAACGCTCTATACCGACCTCGTACAGGTATATAAGGGTACTGATAAGTTTGAGCCTATGTATTACAATTTCGCATATTGTTCCTATTATGTAAAGGATTATGTGCAGGCAGCCTTCCAGTTTAAGAATTACCTGGACCTGTTTCCGAACAGCCCCAGAGCGGTAGAGATAGATTATATGCAGGCATATTGCTACTATAAGCAGTCGCCAAAGGTATCACTGGATCAGACCAATACCATGAAGGCCATTGCCGCCATGCAAACCTTCATCAATAACTATCCCACCGCCGATAAAGTGTCGGAAGCCAACCTGGTGATTGAACTGTGCAGGCGTAAGCTGGAAAAGAAGGAGTTCTCCAGCGCAGAACTGTATTATAACCTGGGCTTCTACAAAGCCGCCGGTATTGCCTTCAAAAACCTGATGCGCAACTACCCCGACTCAGATAAAAGCGACAGCTACAAAGTAATGGCCATCAGATCTTACTATAGTTATGCTAAAAACAGCATTCCGGAGAGACAAAAAGAGCGCTACGCAACGGTTCTCGACGAATACCTGGATTTCGCGGATCACTACCCGAACAGCAAATTAAAGCCTGATGCCGAAAAATTTTATACCTTAGCACAAAACAACATAAAAACACTGGATAATGAGCAAATTAAAGCGAAGTCTAACCAGTAGCCTTAATCCCTGGGTAGAAACCAAAAATACTACCGACATTAAGAACAGAACTGGTAATTTATATGAGTCTATTGCCGTGATAGCCAAACGCGCCAATCAGATCAATATTTCCGTGAAAGAGGAGCTCCATTCCAAACTGGAAGAGTTTGCCAGCCATACTGACAACCTCGAGGAAGTGCACGAGAACAAGGAGCAGATCGAGATTTCCCGTTTTTATGAAAGACTGGCAAATCCCGCTATCCAGGCTACTCAGGAGTTCCTGGACAGCAAAATTTATTTCCGCAAGAACGACGACGACTTGTTTAGCTGATCTGCCACACATTATTTTGTGAGGTGCGTGATTGCGAAAAATAAAAATATTAATTTCATGGCGGCAGAATGATTTCTGCCGCTTTTGTTTTTGTATATGTCCATGGACGCTATCAAAATGCTACAAGGAAAGAAGATCCTGCTGGGAGTGAGCGGCAGCATCGCTGCCTATAAAGCCGCTACCCTAATCCGCCTGCTGGTAAAGGAAGGCGCTGAAGCGAAGGTGGTGATGACCACTGCCGCTGCCGGTTTTATTACCCCGCTCACCCTGGCTACCCTCTCTAAAAACGAGGTGCCCCTGAATATCAGTGACCACAACAGCTGGAATAACCATGTAATGCTGGGCCGCTGGGCAGATGTAATGCTCATTGCGCCCGCTTCCGCCAATACACTCGCTAAAATGGCCCTGGGCCTGTGCGACAATCTCCTGCTGGCCGTATACCTGTCTGCCACCTGCCCGGTGCTCTTTGCCCCGGCAATGGATGAAGACATGTGGCATCACCCTGCCACCCGCGCCAATGTGGATAAACTGATTGCTTACGGTCACCGGCAAATTCCCGTGGAATCCGGTGAACTGGCCAGCGGCCTCTTTGGAGAAGGCCGCATGGCGGAACCTGAACAGATACTGGCCTTCCTTGAACAGCATTTCCGGCAGGAAAACGGAAAAAAAGCACTGAACGGGACCACTGTCATCGTTACAGCCGGGCCTACTATAGAACATATTGACCCGGTTCGCTATATCACCAACCACTCCAGCGGCAAAATGGGCATTGCCATTGCAGAGGCCCTGGCCGATGCCGGCGCCGATGTACAGCTGGTACTCGGCCCCACTTCTCAAAAAACAACCCATCCCGGCATTACCATCACACCTGTGCAAACCGCCCAGGAAATGTATGACGCCGTAACATCCCGCTACCCCGGCGCGGGAATAGTAGTGGCCGCCGCCGCCGTGGCCGATTACCGCCCGGCAAATGTGGCTGATAAGAAAATCAAAAAAGGCGAGGCGCAGTTACACATCGATCTCGAAAAAACTCCCGATATACTCCGCTCATTGGGCGATCGTAAAGGGCCACAGCAGCTGCTGGTAGGATTCTCCCTGGAAACGAACAATGAAAAAGAATATGCGCTGAAAAAACTGCGTGAAAAGAACCTGGACCTCATTGTGATGAACTCACTGGCAGACGCGGGTGCAGGCTTTAACTATGATACCAATAAAGTAACGCTGTTTGACAAAAACGGGAACGAACGCAGTTTCCCTCTCAAATCCAAACAGGCCGTGGCCCAGGATATTGTTTCCGCTATAATCGAATTGCAACATGCCTAATCGTATCCCGTTGATCCTGCTGCTGGCAGGCGCCTTTTTACTATTCTGCTGCCCTCCCGTTAAGGCCCAGGAAATCAGGGCCAATGTATCTGTAGTAGCCCAGCAGATCCAGGGAGTGGACAAAAAAATATTTACCACCCTGCAGAACTCCATCCGGGATTTTCTCAATAACCGCCACTGGGCTGCTGATGCCTTTACACCGGCGGAACGGATAGAATGCAATTTTTTACTGAATATTACCGGAACATCGGGAAACGACAGCTACAAGGGCACACTGACCATACAAGCTACCAGGCCGGTATTTAACAGCAGCTATGTAACCAGCCTGCTGAATATCCAGGATCCCAACGTAGTTTTCCGCTATGTGGAATTTCAACAGCTGGAGTTTAGCGATAACAGGGTGGTGGGCAACGATCCGCTGGCATCTAATTTAACCGCTATCCTGGCGTATTATGTGAATATTATTCTCGGCCTGGATTATGACTCTTTTTCCCCCCGTGGCGGAGACCTGTATTTCAAGAAAGCACTGAATATTGTAAACAATGCACCGGATGGAAAGGAAATTTCAGGATGGAAAGCCTTTGAAGGAAACCGTAACCGCTACTGGTTGCAGGATAACCTCCTCAATGCAAAGTTCCTCCAGTTTCATGATGTAATGTATCAATACCACCGGCAAGGGCTGGATCTGATGTATGACGATGTGATGAAAGGCCGGGCAGCCATTCTCAACTGCCTGAACATGCTTTACTCTATTCACCAGGATATTCCGAACTCCATGCTGATGCAAACCTTTTTCCTTTCAAAAGGACAGGAGTTATTGAAAATATTCTCCCGTGCTACGCCACAGGAGAAAAGCCGTGCGGCGGAACTACTGTCCCAGATGGATGTTCCCAACGCACAAAAATATCAACAGATGAAGTAACCGCTATGATGAATATGATGATGAAATACACCGCACTGGCTTTGATAGTGTTATTTTTGTTCGCCTGCGGGGATGGTGATAAGGTACCGCGTAAATATCTTTCAAAGGAAAGTATGACGGGGATCCTGGTGGATATGTCTATTGCACATGGCTATAGCAACGAACAACAGATGCAGGTTACTTATACACCTAATTTTGATTCGCTCAGGCAGGAAAAGGTGAAGATCTATTATAAACAGATACTGGACCTTCATAAGGTAAGCGTGAAAGAGTTTATGGAAAGCTACCGGTATTATGAAAGTCATCCCAACCGGTTGAAGGAAGTATTTCAAATGGTACAAACTGATATTGCTGCAAGAAAGCAGCGCTTACCCAACCCTGTGGATGAAAATGCATCGCTCCGGTTCCGGATGAAAAGCATTTTCCCGTATGCAGACAGCGTGCTATTGCTGCCGAAGGTGGACACTGTCCGTCCTTTTATTAAACGGCAGCCCTAATCTATAAAACACCAAAACATGAACAAAGTAGTAGCAAATGCCGACGAAGCCATACAAGATATCCGCGATGGCGCGGTACTGATGCTGGGGGGATTTGGTTTGTGTGGGATTCCGGAAAACTGTATCACCGCCCTGGTGAAAAAAGGCGTAAAAAATCTTACCTGCATATCCAATAATGC
>JBCNPS010000538.1:0-5146 GCA_039593235.1 Chitinophaga sp.
GGGCCCCGGCATTTCACAACAGGTGATCGCCGGCACCTACCTCTCCCCCTTCACCACGGGAACGAGCGGCACTATGGCGGCCAAACTATCATCGAACATCAGCATGAACGAAGATGCGGTTAGCCTGTATCCGAATCCCTCCGGCACAGGAAGGTTTACGATCCTTCTTCCGGAAATCCCGGAAAATGCATTTGTTAGAATTTATGATAACCAGGGCAGAATGCTTTACGAAAAGAAAACTCACGGCAATAAAAAGATAGAGATCGATTCACGGCTTCCTACAGGGTTCTATATTGTTACGATAGAATCGAAAAGATTTAGTTTCACTAAGAAGCTTATCATTAACTGATAAATCCTTCACCGGTTCTCAAGGGAATGCTTCCGGCGAAGCATTCCCTTTTCTTTTTCACCAGCTAAACATCATCATGACCCGGTTATCGCAGATGAAAAAGTAACCGCCCCGGCACAACGCCAGCTATCCGGGATTTTCTTTACCTTCACGTATATACGAATCTCTGTTTATGCACCACTTCCATTGTAAAAGAATTACTTTATTACTGCTGTTACTATTTAAAACAGTGCTGATTTTCTCCCAAACAACCCAAGCCCCCAACCCTGGAACATTTTCCTTCTCCGCACCGGAAGATGAAGGGTTTTCCTCAAAAGGGCTGAGTGATATATTTACCTATGTGAAAGAAAACAAAGTAAATATTCACAGCCTGTTAATCGTACGGAATAAGAAGATCATATTTGATGCCTGCTTTTATCCTTTCCGCCCCGGTTTGCGGCATGACCTGGCATCCTGCACAAAATCAGTAACATCCTTACTTATTGGCATAGCCATAGATAAAGGCTATATAAAAAGTGAAGATCAATTGGTGGCATCATTTTTCCCGGACATCAAACTAACAAACAAGAATTTTGAAACATTATCCATCAGGAACCTGCTCACTATGACATCGGGTTTTGACTGCGGCTCTTCAAATGAAGATAGCCTGTTCAATAAATTATTTCCATCAAACAACTGGCCCCAATTTATTTTCAATATTCCTTTCGCAGCCAATCCCGGTCAGCAATTCTCTTATTGCAGTTGCAACTACTACCTGCTGGGGGAAATTATTTACCGGGCAACCGGGTTATCCCCTGAAAACTTTGCTAAGAAATATCTCTTTGATGATCTTGGTATAACATCCATTTACTGGTCAAAAAATAAGCGGGGCATTAATTACGGCTGGGGAGATCTTGCCCTGCAACCACATGATCTTGCTAAAATTGGCCAGCTATTGTTAGACGATGGCAAATGGAATAACAAATCCATTATTTCAGCAAACTGGATAAAGAAAGCCAAAGCCATGAACACGGTATTTCCAAACGGAAACGGTTACGGGTACGGTTTCTGGATCGACAGGGATCATGGCTACAATGCAGAAGGCAGGGGCACACAAAGATTACATATCGATTCCATACACCATGCAATTGTGGTGGTTACAGCAGGAGGACTTAATGACGATGAGAAAGAACGGATTGGTGATATCATTGGTAACTCGCTCCACCCTGATAAAAAATTGAAAAGTGATCCGGTAGCTTTTAGCAACTTAAAAAAAATGGAACTGCAGGCAGCAAAAGCGGTGATCGATTCGCCGGGGTATATTTCCAACACTACCGGAGAAGCGAAGTTGTTTAATAAAACCTTCATTTTCCCCTCCAACAGTTTAGCTATTAAAAGCGCCGGCATTATATGGAAAAAAGGCACGCTATCCCTCCTGTTAAAGCAAACCGGGGAACCAACCGTCATCTACCCATTAGGAGCCGGCGCCGCCTATAAGTTCTACAAAGATGCCGGTTCTGGTCACCTGTTTGCGTTAAGAGGATACTGGAAATCCCCTGACGAATTTGAGATCGAGTTTAATATGCTGTCAAAGATCAATAAATACCTGCTTGATTTTAAAATGGGCGATAATGGAAACGAAGTGTCAATTAAGGAAGGGACCCATCACATCAATGAAGCTTTCCCGGTGTCAATAAAGGACTAAATCCCGGCTTCCTCTTTTTGGGATATTCCTGTATCTTCATAAGAGAACTTCCCCACATGAAAAGAACCGGCATCATCATCGCCTCTTTTATGATATACCTCAGCTGTTCAGCTCAGGCATTGAACGACAATCACATGAAAACCCCGCTGGATTCTGTCGTGGACCGTTCAGCAAAATTATATTTAAGCAAACCCGGACGGGTGGGTATCTCCATCGGGGTGATATACAACCAGCGCCACTATCGATATAACTACGGGCAAACGGCGCCGGCATCAGGCGATCCAACCCGCTCCAACTCCATTTATGAGATAGGATCTATTACGAAAACATTCACCGGTCTGCTGGTGGCGCATGCCATTGGCGAAGGTAAAATGAAACTGGATGAAGACATCCGGAAGTACCTGCCCGGCAATTTCCCCGGTTTGCATTATCCCTCCGGAGAACCGGTACGCGTGGGGTATTTACTTAGTCATACCGCCTTATTTCCAAATAGTTTTACAGGCGATGATATATCGGCTCCAATGACGGAAGCCTATTTCCTGGATCACCTGCAACAAATCAAACTCGATACCCTGAAAACACTAAAATACGCCTACTCCAACGCCGGCTACCAGTTACTGGGCTATGCGCTGGAGCATATTTACCAGGCTGATTATGAAACTTTGGTCAAACGTTATATCACTACTCCCCTGCGCATGACAAATACATTTGTAAGTGCAAAAAATGCGGCAGTGCTTAACGGTTATACCGCCAATGGCGAAAAGGCCCTGCCGGTGCCGGCAGCCTCCCCTGCTGCAGGAGGACTTCACTCCTGTATAGACGACATGCTGAAATATGCCGGCTACCAGCTTGCTGAAAAAGATGCTGCAGTAAAACTCACCCACCGGGTTATTTATGGCAATGTGGAGCAGGACGCAGTAGGTTTTCAATGGTCAATTGGCAGAACAAGGAATTGGGATTATTATATCAGGATAGATGGAGGCACTAATGGCTTCCGCAGCTTTTGTTCGTTATATCCAAACGAACAGGCAGCCATTGTACTGCTTACCAATGAAAAAGACGACCAGGCAGGTGGCGATCTATACCGGGTGACAACCAGTATATTAAAAACGCTGAAGTCTTACTGACCTGTTGATACGAATTGTCCCTAAAAGTTTATTCTTCCTTTTACCATACCGGCGAAAAACTACTTCTTCAGTGCGCCAAGGTGCTTATAAGTATTGATGAGCAAACCGGTGGGCGTTGTTTTCGAGTCAACAAAAGCAAGTTCCCGGGCGTCGATACTGTCGGACAATAGGCGTTTACCGCGGCCAAGCAAAACCGGGTAAGTAATGAGCACCACCTCGTCTGCCAGCCCCTGGTCAAGCAACAGGGACGTTAGTGTTGAGCTTCCCACAACGATCAGATCGGGACCGTCCGTTAACTTGAGATCGTGGATGGCCTTTATAACATCTCCACCCAAACCCTTTACCGGCCCCCATTCCAGGCTATCTGGCCTGTGGGTTACAATGTACTTTGTTGCGGCGTTGATAGCATTTGCCATGGGAAAATCTCCGGCGTTAGGCCAAAAGCGGCTAAATATATCGTAGGTACGGCGGGCAAGCAGCAGGTCGAAGTTGGGCCCGTATGCATTAAAGAGCATTTCCGCGCCGGCCGGACTACGATAAGGTGTTGTCCATGCTCCATATGTATAGTCTCCGTCGTGCTCGATTATACCATCAAGTGAAATGTGTTCGAAAATTCTGATCTTTCTCATGTTGTTTGATTATTGTTCAAATTTAATGAGGATCGGGAATACACGCGAGGTACAATTGCGACAATATAGGGGTGTTTTTAACCAGTTATATTTGTTAGAAGCTGGGAACTGGACACAAAGGAGAAAGCGGTTTTTGAATAGCTTTATATTATGTGACCCGGTAAAAATGTAACAGTGTGAACTGGAATTACAGAGTCGTCCTAAAGAAAAAACGAATCCGGCGCAGTTATAGATACCTGGATCTGTATTTCCTATCTGGCTTTGTTATTGTATTGATTATTGTGCGATTAGCACACACCGCCATCATCCTTGCTGATAAAGGTTTACAGTGATTCAATTTACAATAGTATGTCAAGACAGATCTACAACAAAACCATCAAAATTGATGGCATTGATCTCTTTTACCGCGAAGCGGGAGATGAAAAGAATCCATCGCTACTGCTCTTACATGGATTCCCGACCTCATCGATAGCTTTCAAAAACCTGATGATTGCGATGTCGGACCAATATCATCTTATCGCGCCCGACTATCCGGGTTTTGGCTTCAGCCAATTCCCCGTACCAGACAATTTTGACTATACTTTTGGGAACATATCCCTTTTGATAAACAAACTAACAGCAGCAATAAATCTAAACAGGTTCTTTATTTACCTCCATGATTATGGCGCCCCGATCGGACTTCAATTATGTATAAATCATCCTGAAAAAATTGCGGGTATAATTGTTCAGAGCGGCAATGCGCACCGGGAAGGTATGGGTCCGGAGTGGGACGAGTATATTGACTATTGGTACAACCCCGTAGCTGAAAAAAAGGAACAGCTTATTAAATTCCTGAGCGCTGAAGGTATAAAGCACCAGTACTTCGGCGGACTTCCCGAAGAAGTGTTATCAAGGATTAGCCCGGAATTATGGATGCTTGACTGGGAGTTTTTGAAGAGATCTGGCAATATTGAAAAGCAGTTTGAATTAAACTGTGATTTCAAAACCCACCTGGAAATGTTTCCTGCTTACCAGGAATATTTCCGCCAGCACCAACCACCCGCGCTTGTTATCTGGGGAAAATATGAAATATTCTTTTCTGTGAAAGAGGCGCCTTGCTATAAAAACGACTTACCCAAAGCTCAGATTCATATCCTGGATGGAGGGCATGATGTGCTGGACACGCATTTTGATGAGGTATTAACACTAATAAGAAATTTTGTAAAGGCGCAAAGTGCCTGAAACTGGTTCATCGCGCTTTTCTCAACATAGGCCGTAAAACAGGCGAGCTGCCCGATTGAATTTCGCCGATCACCTCGAACCCATGACGCTGGTACAGCGAAATATTCCTGGGATTTGAAGATTCCAGGTAGGCCAC
>JBCNPS010000539.1:0-5141 GCA_039593235.1 Chitinophaga sp.
TGCATGTAAACCTGCAACTGTACCAGGAACTGCTGGAACAACAATCCGAACACCAGTATATTCTTTCTCTGAAAACGCCGCTGCAACGCTACCGGTTCCTGCTGGAACGGCGACCTGCCATCATACAAAAAATATCACTCACCAATATTGCGCGCTACCTGTATACCAGCCGGGAAGCCCTGAGCAGGGCGCGGTTATACCTGCTGGATCAAACCCGCAACTTTTGTGACTGAGATCACAACTGCACAATTTTTCCCGTAATAGTTTTGTATCAAAAAAGATATGAAGCAAAGCATGATCCTATTGCACGGGCTCTTTGGCGGACTTAGTAACTGGGAAGGCGTTGTGGCACATTTTCAACCGCATTATGATATTCATATTCCATCCCTCCCCATCTATGAAGTGCATTCCGGCGACCGGCTTGAATACCTTACCAATTTCCTGGATCAGTACATCCGTAACGCCGGGCTGCAACAGGTGATCCTTGTGGGTAATTCACTGGGCGGTCATGTAGCCATCCTCTATACGCACCGTTATCCTTCGCAGGTAGCCAGGTTGATCCTTACCGGCAGTTCCGGTCTTTATGAAAATACCAGTATGGGTAGTTATCCTAAGCGGGGCAATTATGCATATATACGGGAACGGGTGGCCTATACTTTTTATGACCCCGTTGTAGCCACAGATGCTTTGGTGGCGGAGGTATTCCAAACAACCACAGATGCCCGGAAATGCTATGCTATTGTGAAGATGGCAAAATCTGCGAACCGCAATTACGTAGCGGCTTTGCTGCCGGATATACAGGTAAGAACATTGTTGATCTGGGGTACGGAAGATAAAATTACTCCGCCGGATGTAGCCCGGGAGTTCAGGCGTCATTTGCCGCATGCCACATTGGTGATGATAGATAAATGCGGTCATGCGCCTATGATGGAACGTCCGGCGGAGTTTAACGGATTACTGGAAACGTTTCTCAGTGAAGTTTAATGCTTACGCAATAATAATTTCCGGTAACCTATCCACGCCAGGACACCAGCCAGTACAAAGGGCCACAGCTGGATAAAGAACAGCAGGATGTTGCGGAAAATTTCTGCACCGCCGCGCAACGCTATCAGCAGCTCGGTACCAAAACCTGCGCGGGTAAGCCTTTCGGGGTTAACAATCACCTGTTCATCAGTTACCTGCGGCTGGAACAATTGTACTGTGAAAGTGGAATAAGCCACATCATCCAGTATGGCGAGGTTATTCATCTGCCGGTCAATAGCGGCATCGCCTTTCTGGTCTTTGTATTCCACCACATCAAGGGTAGTACCTTTCTTTGCAGGCGTTACTTTATTCAACTGTGTTTCCTGCTGTTCCTGGCGTTCGTTCTTCAGCGCATTGGCCAGGTATTTCAGGGTCATGTCCTGGTCTTTTACCACGCGGTGATCAATAAATTTTGCAGTAGCAGTAAGGTCATACACCACAGAATCAAGATGCGCTACAGGTACTTTCAATGTGAGGTTAGCAACGGGCGTGTAAAGCTGTACATCCTTTACGGAATCTGTTGAATAAGGCACATTAAAATGCTGTACCCCTTCATTCTGTAAATTACTTTCCACTACAACACCACCCAGGCGTGTAACGAGTTGCTCCATGCGGGAAGTAGCAGCAAATACATTGCTGACGCGGCATCGCACGTCGGCTGATTTTACTCTTTTGCGGGAAGCGGATTGAAGATCAGTGATGTCGTTGGAGAAAGAGGTGGAGTCCGCAGTAGCTGCATAGTCCCTCATTTCTTTGTTCATATTTCCCTGGCAGGCACACAGCGCCAGCAGGGGGATACCCAGGTAATAGAGTGAAAGACGCATAACAGGAAATTTAACCTTTATACAGGCAGCCCGGAAAAGGTAACCTTTAGGAAATGTTAAAGTCGCTTTCATTGGTTACATGATAACATCATTTAGTATCTTTAGGTAAGATATAAAACAGCATGCCCGTTCTTCCGAAAAAATACCAGACCAGGAAAGCCGAGATCACCGCAGATTTCATCGCCGCGGTGAATGAACATATAGACCAGGTGATGGATGGCCGCATCGACCAGATGTATCATATCCAGGACTTTGCCCGGCAGTTATATATTCACCCGGTACACCTGAGCAATACCATCAAGCTGCACACAGGCCATGCACCCTGCTATTTTTTTGAGATGAGATTAATGGAAGAAGCCCGGAAGATGCTGCAGGATCAAACGCTTACCATTACAGACATTGCTACGAAACTAACGTTCGACAATTCCAATTTCACCAAGTTTTTTAAACGCTTTGAAGGGGTTACGCCTTCCCAATACAGGTTGCAGCATGCAGCTTCCTCAGAGGTAGCGCTGCAGGTAAATGGGCTTTAAGAAATAATAGTTATTCAGGGGTTTGTTATCGAACAGGTCGCCGTCGTCGAAATAAAATCCATTGGTAAATTCCGTTTTCGAGTTGAGTTGTATTTTACCTGTATTGTGCTCCACAATAAAATACACCGGGATGATCACATTATACTTCCCGCTTTTCCCGGTAAACTTATTCCATTTGATATCCAGTTCCTGCAACCTGAAGATGCGCGGTTTCAGGTTCCCTGCCACATTGGTTGAGCAATCTAGTTTGGTAATAGCGCCGTGATCTATTTCTGCTTTTACGGAGAAAGCAAGACTGGTACTGCCGCCCTTCATGGGAACAAGCGCAGAATCCATAAACCGGCTTAGAAGCTGATATGTATCGCTGAAAGAAGGGGCCTGCTGGGCTTTGGAGCTGATACCGGAATAAAGGATGCCTATGTTGAGGAAAATGATATAGAAACAGTTAAATCTCATAGTATCAGTTTTTCATCAGAAATAACGTTCACGCCTATCCTGTTTTAACTATATAGTTAAGTTACGATTTCTTCCGCCTAAAAAGATCGCAGGGATATAAAAAACTCAAGGCTATTGAAAGGCATACGGTTGCATATAGCGGGGAAATATTATTTAAGCACAAAAGTAGCTATTGTCTTTCTCCCGGTTGTTCCATCCCGGGAAAAAGACAGGCAGTTCCTTTTATACGCGTGCCGGTTGCGGCGCGAAATAAAAAGGGTGTACCCTGTTGGATACACCCTTCCTCTTATTAAAACAGTTTTTTATTTTATCAGAATTTAACGGCTTTGCCGGTACGAACTGATTCACGTGCCGCTGCCAGGATCTTCACTACAATTACGTTATTGGCCGGCGCATATAACCCGTATGCCGGCATATTTACTTTACCGTTCAGCACATCTATCAGGTACCGGAACGGGTCTTCATATACCGGTATATCCGTTGCCGTTATACGGCGCGTTACAGCGGGCGTCCGTTCATTATTGCGTTGAACCAGGGTATTTTTATCTGCGGCAATGAGATAGCCTTTATCCCCGTATATTTCCATATCCTTCCGGCTGAAGCTCCAGTTCCACGAGGCCTGTATGGTGCATTGCACATCGCCGTAATCAACCAGGATGGTGGCGTCATCTTCCACTTTTGGATAAACCTGCGGCTTAAAATGACGGGCCACTGCTGTAACGGAAACGGGCAAACGATTTTTCATAAGGGCCGTCATAAGATTGGCGCCATAGCAACCAAAATCCATCAACGCGCCGCCGCCGTTCAATACCGGGTCCGTGAGCCAGTTCAGAAATTCCGGGCCGCAGCCAATTTCTTTTGGCCCCTGGTGACCATCATTCACCGTCACCTTTCTTATTTTCCCGGCGTAGCTGCTGTCTTCCAAAAGCTGGAAGGTTTTAGCCACGGAAGGATACCAGCTGGTTTCATAGTCCGTAAGCAATTGTACCTTATTTTTCCGCGCCAGCGACTCCATGTATTCAGCATCGGCCACCGTTGTTGCCAACGGCTTTTCCACCATAATATGAATATGCCGGGGCGCTGCAGCCTCCACCACTTCGCGGTGGGCTTTAATGGAGCCAAATGCCAGCACTGCAGTGGGTTTTACCGCATCCAGCATCTTCCCCAGATCAGTATAAAAAAGATTTTGCGGGAGATGGTATTGCCGGGCTCTTAGCCTGGCTACGGCAGTATCCGGCTCATAGATGCCCACAATCTGTATGTCCCCTTTATCAGGGCGACCAAGAATAAAAGCCGCATGCCCATGCGATACACCGGCAACGGCTACACGCAGTGGCTGGGCTATGATGCTACCAAAAATGAGCATCAGCAGGAAAGTAAAAAAAACAGAACGCATCCCTAAAACTAGGAAATATGTGCTGTTTTTTATAACGAAATGATGGACGGTAAATTCCGGGGGATACTATAGGTTCACCGCTATTTTAATCACTACTTTTTTTACCGGCATAGGCGTGCTCACCATGATATTAGGCATATGCAGGTCTGTAGGAAAGAAAATGGCAAACATACCTTTTTCCAACCGGGAGAAGAACACCGGGTGCTCTGCAAACAACTGGTAGTCGGCTGTTTCATCATATGCTTTGGAAGGCGTTTGCTCACCCAGGAAATCATGGCCTATCAGTTCCGAACCGGTCACCATATACTGGATATCGATGTACTTTTTATGCGCTTCCATTTGTTCGGTGGAGGCATCTACGGTATCGTATTCGTTAACGATGGCGAAAATATTAGTCCCATCAATTTCATACTTCCCTTTCTCCAGGCTCACCAGGTCCGTTTGCGCCAGGTATTCAAAAGCCTTGATAAATTTAACGCCGAGGCGGTAGTAAAGATGGGCGTTCTGCAGTGTATCCAGTATCATGTATTATATAAGGTGTTAATCAGGTGGCAAGATACTTTTTTTTCATATACCCGGTCCCGTTTTACTTTTCTGCCTGCTTCTTTAACAAAAGTGGCTGCACCGCTTTTTCCCAGATAGCGTATCCATCTTTATTCATATGCAGCATATCCTGTACAAATAGCTCCCGGCGTGGTTTTCCTGCTTTGTCAAGCATCAGGGAGAAAATATCAACGTATCGTATATTTTTTTCTTTGGAGATATAATCTTTGATGAGTGCATTCGACTGCTTCGCTTTTTCGAAGAACTTTTCCCTGGAAGGGCTTGGCTTCATGGAAATATATACGATCGGTATTTCCGGCAGCTTGCTCCTGATGGTAGTATACAGTATTTTAAACCGCTGCAACA
>JBCNPS010000054.1:0-19972 GCA_039593235.1 Chitinophaga sp.
TATGGCATACGGCGTAAGTGGTAACGAAGGATACCAGAAGGGAATGATTGATGCCGCCAGGGATGAAATGGAATCTCTTACCGGAAAGTTAAACGAGAACTCACTCCTGTGTATATTAAAAGGAGGAATGAGAGTAGTCATTCTCCGTATACAAAGCGATAATGAGCTGCAGGCCAATACTGCCAATGAAAAGAAAGCCTATGATGCAGCATCAGGTAGGCTGCTGCTGGCGATGATGGAGGATAACGAACTTGAAAGGTTTATTGATAAATATGGATTGCCTTCCAAAGAGGAGTGGGATGGAGGAAATGAACTGAAAGCATTTTATCGCCAGATAAATAAGATCCGGGCACAGGGTTACGCGATGCAGCTGACAAAGAATCAGATCGTGGGCATTGCGCTTCCATTATATAAACATAATAAAGTAATCGCTTCCCTGAGTATGTACATGCCTGCATCAAGATTCAACAGTTCCGACAGGGAAACTATTATACGGCTCATCAAGCGGGCGTCTGAACGTATCTCCCGGAACCTTACCTGACAATAATACCACCGTGTAATTAAAAAAGGAACCGCCTGGCGGTTCCTTTTTTAATTACAGTAAATAACAAAAATAATTTGGTATCAAATATGGATTAAAGGTTTATATTTACAATATAATAAAATTATATTTTACAATATAAAATATAGATTCCACCATGTATGAAAAAAAACTACTCTTTTTGCTGCTGATCTTATGCAGCTTTACCTCCGCCAGCTTAAATGCCCAGTCAGTTAAAATATCGGGCAAAGTCACTTCTGCAAATGACAATAAGCCTGTAGACGGGGCGAGCGTTCAGCTAAAAGGTTCTTCCACCGGTGTAATCACCGATTCTTCCGGCAATTTTTCCATTACAGTTGCCACTGGTAAGGGAGTGCTGGTCATTTCAAGTGTAGGCTTTACTCCACAGGAAGTCAATATTAATTCGCAGACCATCATCAACGTATCCCTGATAGCCAGTGACAGTAGGCTGAATGATGTAGTGGTCATCGGTTATGGAACAGCCAGGAAAAAAGACCTCACGGGTTCAGTCACGCAGGTGAAAACGAAAGACTTGAACGCCTTCCCAACCGGTAATGTGCTGCAATCGCTCAACGGGCGCGCCGCCGGCGTAAGGGTGGTGCAAAATGACGGTACACCCGGTTCCTCACCCAGCATACGTATACGCGGTACCAACTCTATCCTGGGGAGCAACGAACCTCTCTATGTGATTGACGGTTTCCCGGGTACCGCCAACAGCCTGCAGTCGACAGATATTGAATCCATGGAGATTCTGAAAGATGCTTCTGCGACCGCCATTTACGGCTCACGCGGTGCAAACGGCGTGGTGATCATCACAACAAAAAAAGGAAAGGCAGGCAAAACCCAGGTGGATTACGAGTCTAGTTACGGTATACAAACCGCCGCTAAGAAACTGAAGTTGATGAACAATAAGCAATGGTCGGAATTTTATAATGAACAGGCAGTGAACGACGGACTTCCAGCCTATTTTTCCGCAACACAGTTAGATTCCATTGCCAAAGCGCCTTCCACCAACTGGCAGGACCAGGTACTCCGTAAGGCGCCTGTAATGCTACACTCACTAACGGTGAGCGGTGGTAATGAGAAAACCCAGTTCTCTTTATCGGGCAATGCTTTTTTACAGGATGGAATCATCAAAAACAACAGCTATGACCGGTATACACTTCGCGCAAACATCAATCATACTATCAATAGCATTTTCAGCGTATCACTCAGTACACTCCTCTCCAAAGAGAAGAATGAAGCAAAACCAACAGGCATAGGCTCCAACAGAGGCAGTGGATTACTAGGAGCAATGATAACGGCCACGCCTGTACTGAACCCTTACAATGAAGATGGCACGTTCCGCAGACTTAACACAGCGCTGCCTTTCTTATCGAATGTGCTGATCAACCCGCTCACAGTAATCTACGGCCAAAGCAATAAAACCACCACCAACCGCCAGCTCGCAAATCTTGCATTTAATATCAGGCCCGTTGATGGCGTTACCATAAGAATTGCGGGTGGTATACAAAATGAAGACAGGCGCAATGATGCGTTCATCCTTATAGATCCCATCATTAATTCAACAGGATCAGCGACGGTAAGCGCCAACCAGATTGTTAACCTATTGAGCGAAAATACCATCAGCTATAATAAAACATTTGGAGACCATTCCATTTCCGCTGTTGCAGGATTTTCTTACCAGGACTATATCGCCACCGGTCTTAACGCATCAGGCACGGGGTTTTTAAGCAATGTGGAAGAAAGCTATGACCTGCAAGGCGCATCAAGACAAGGCATTGCTTCCTCTGATTACAGCAAGTCCGTGTTGTTCTCTTACCTTGGCAGGATCAATTATAGTTATAAAGGAAAATATATTGCCACTGTCAGCTACCGCCGGGACGGTTCCTCCAAATTTTCTACGCTGAATAAATGGAGTGCCTTCCCATCTGCAGCACTGGCCTGGCGGGTCTCCGACGAAACGTTTATGAAGTCCTTTGGATTTATTTCCAATATGAAGTTGAGAACCAGCTATGGCGCCACCGGCAACAATGCGCTCAATTCTTACCAGACACTCAATGTACTCAATTCGGGTAAAGCCGTATTTGCGGATGCTTTGTACACCTTTTATGGCCCAAGCGCTACAAAGCCAGGGCAGTTAAAATGGGAAACCACCAACGAGTACGATGCCGGCCTGGATATCGGCTTTTTGCATGACCGCTTAAACCTGTCAATAGATTACTACTATAAGAAAACAAGAGACCTGCTCAATACCGTACAATTGCCCGCTTCCACAGGTTATGTAAACACGCTGCAGAATGTAGGCGCCATTGAGAATAAAGGATGGGAATTTACGGCAGATGCGCTGGTATTGGATCACGCTGTGAGATGGGATCTGAGCGCCAATATCTCCTTTAACAGGAATAAAGTGATAAAGTTATATGGCGGGCAGGATATTTTTGGCAGCCCGTTCTTTACAGGTCCTGTTAACGATTATGTGAACCTGTTACGTGTAGGACAGCCACTGGGTATCTTCTACGGCTACCTGGAAGATGGTTATACATCTACCGGTAACATCCGGTATAAGGATCTCAATGGCGACAACCTGGTTAACGCCGGCGATAAAACCTATATTGGCAATCCTAATCCTAAATTTACCTACGGCCTTAATTCCGTGCTTTCCTACAAAGGATTTGAGCTGAGCTTTTTTATACAAGGCTCACAGGGTAATGATATCTATAATCTGAATGCTACCCAAACCATTGACCTCGGCTTCGGCATGAATCAACCGGTGGATCTTTATTATGATCACTGGACCAGTAGTAAAACATCAGCGAAATATCCGAAGATCACCAGGTCCATTTCAGGTAATATCTCCAACCGGTTTGTGGAAGACGGCTCCTACCTCCGTTTTAAAAATATACAATTCGCTTACAGTCTTCCGCAGTCATTGGTAAAATGGGCCCGCAATATCCAGTTGTATGTCAGTGGCCAGAACCTTATCACCATTTCAAAGTATTCCTGGTATGACCCGGAAGTCAATTCGCTTGGAAGTGGAAATTCTATCAACCAGGGTATTGATTCTTACGGCTATCCAACTGCGAAAAATATCACTTTCGGATTACGTTGTGGTTTTTAATATCTCTCCAAAGCTTGAATAATATGAAAAAAATAACAGGATATCTTTTGACGCTTTTTTTGCTCTCGGCCTGTTCCAAACAATTGGAGGAACATCCCAAATCTATTGCAGTAGAAACATTTTACAATACGCCCGCTGAAGTGGAGGCAGGATTGAATGCCATTTACGGACCGCTAAAGGACGTTAACTGTATGGGCGGCCTTTATGAAGCCCAGCTGGAAACCTATGGGGATTATATCCTGGGAAGGGGAAGTTATACGCCGTTGAATGATTACGTGGGCCTTGATAATACCAATAGTACCCGTGCCGGCCAGATCTGGCAATTGTTTTACCGCGCTATCAATAACGCCAATATCTGTCTCCTGAAAATTCCGACCGGCACTAAACTGACGGATGCAGACAGGCTAAAATACCAGGCTGAAGCCAGGTTTATGCGCGGACTCATTTATTACACGATGGCACGCAACTGGGGTGGGGTCATTCTTCGTACAGAAGCCAATATAGATTCAATAAGTGTGGGCAGAAGTACTGCAGCAGATACCTATGCACAGGCATTGTCTGACCTGCAGTTTGCAGAAACCAATCTGCCGGCTGTACCAAGGCTCGCCGGCGCGCCTTATGTACTGGCGGCAAAAGCGGTGCTTACAGAATTATACCTTGTAACAGAACAATGGAAAAGTGCAAGAGATGAAGCAAATACGGTGATACAGTCGGGAAAATTTTTACTGGTGCCTGTTGCCGCTCCGGATGATTTTAATAAGGTATTCGGACCAGAAGTAGTCACTACTACGGAGGAAATTTTCTATCTTAAATTCTCCCGTGAGGGTTCCAATTATGGGTTTAACTATGCCATGTTTGAGCATGCGCCAGGCGATGGCCATCATGGGGCGGGAGGGTACTATGCACACTATACAGACACCGTACTCAATCCGGTGATGAAAGCCTGGGATAATGCTGATCTGCGCAAGCAATACAACTGGTATCCCTGGAATGTAGGTCTTGGTGCTAATACGCTTTTACCCAATAAATTCAGTGATCCGGCAGCTACCAATGCCAACAATGCGGGCAATGACTATCCCTGGTATAAGTATTCGGATATCCTGTTGTATTATGCAGAAGCAGAAAGCCGCGTAAATAACGGTCCAAATACGGCAGCTATAGAAGCATTGAACCAGGTACGCCGGCGTGCATATGGCTACAACCCGTTAACACCCTCACCGGCAGATTACAAGCTGAGTGATTATAATGCACAGTCTTTCATTGACCTGGTAGCAAAAGAAAGAAATTATGAAACCTGCAATGAAGCTAAACGCTGGCTCGACCTGAAAAGACTAGGCACTGTAAAGCAGGTGATTCAGCAGGCGAAGGGAAAAACCGTGGCGGATAAAATGCTCCTCTGGCCCATACCTACTGTGGAAACTAACTATAACACCGCTCTTGATCCCGTGAAGGATCAAAATCCGGGTTATTAGATACATCACATGGTGAAAATAATTTTTATTCAGAAACAGAAAGTAATATGAAGTATTTATCCAGCCTGTTCATATTGATCTTTATCGCTGCATTGCCCGCAATGGCACAATCTGCAAAATGGGATTCCATCTGGAACGATCCTGCCGTTGAACAACGGATTGAGCAGGGAATAGAAACAAACCGTAAAGGAGACTTTACCTTATCGTTGCCCGCTTATAAAGGCAAAACTGAGATAGAAATAAAACAGGTGAAAAACTCCTTCTATTTCGGCGCTAATGCTTTTATGATAAAAGGGTTTGACAGCAATGAAAAGAATCTGCAGTTTGAGCAGCTTTTTTCTTCACTCTTTAATCTGGCCGTAGTTCCCTTTTTCTGGAAAACACTGGAACCGCAACAAGGTATTTTACGGTATGATTCCACGAGTGCCCGCATCTATCGCAGACCACCACCAGACGTGGTGCTTGATTTCTGCAGGAAATATGATATTACGCCAAAAGGGCATTGCCTGGTATGGAACAATCCCACCCATTCTATTCCCGAATGGTTGCCAAAGGACACAGCCGCAATTGAACAGCTCTTTGCAAAAAGGATCAGCAACATTGCGCAGCGGTATGGAACATCCATTACCATGTGGGATGTGGTAAATGAAGCGATGAACTATCCACAGCAAGTGATTATGCCACGAGACTATGTGTATAAATCCTTTGCGGAAGCAGCCAGGTCGTTTCCTGCTACCGATCAGTTGATGATCAATGAGGCCACCACGCAGGTTTGGCAGCAGAATAGCCAGGAGTATAGTCCCTATTATATGATGATACAAACTTTGCAGCAAAGAGGCATTGATGTGAAAGGGATAGGCCTTCAGTTTCACTTCTTCAGCGACAAGCTGTGGGAGGAAACATTGGCCGGTAAGGCAATGACACCCACGCAGCTCTTCAATGTGCTGGATTTGTACGGAAGGTTTAATAAACCGTTGCAGATTTCAGAAATTACCATTCCTACATCTCCCAATAATGACGCCGGTAGAAGGCAGCAGGCAAAACTTACAAGAAATCTTTACAGGTTATGGTTCAGTCATCCAGCCGTTCAGGGCATCGTTTGGTGGAATCCCGCGGATGGTACTGCTGTTCAGGGAGAAGATAAATTCAATGGTGGTTTTGTGAACTACGATCTTTCTCCCAAGCCCGCCTATGATGTGCTCAATACACTTATCAACAAGGAATGGAAAACAAATGTCAAAACGACTATTCAAGGCAATAGTTATTCTTTCCGGGGCTTCTATGGCGATTATATCGTACGTATTAAACAAGGAAAAAAAGTAACCGAGCAAAAAATACAATGTAATAAGAACGGGGTAAAAATTATCGGGACTAAATAAAATGTCAGCATGAAAATTATCGATCTTAAAACACGTTGTGTAGCAATACCACTCAACGCACAGTTGCGGCACAACACAGGCGTTCATCCGGGTTATTTCTTACGAACCATACTCGAACTGGTAACAGACGAAGGCATCATCGGCCTGGGAGAAGTAGGCGGTGGCGATCAGCGCAGCGCACTGCAGAAATTAAAACCACGTATTCTCGGGTTAGATCCTTTTCATCTTGAAACGATCAAGCTAAAGGTGCTGCGGAGCATTTACTATATGTCCAACGCAAGACTGTATGCCGCTATTGAAATGGCGTGTCTTGACATACAGGGGAAAATATTGAACCGGCCGTTGAGCGATCTGCTGGGAGGAAGTGTAAGACGCGAAATTCCAATGATTGGTTATCTGTTCTGGCGATACGATCGCCCGGGTGGTAGTGACGATACCCGCGCGGAAGATCTGGCCGACTATTGTGTGGAACTGCATGAAACATTGGGCGTTAATGCCATGAAGCTGAAGGCCGGTGTTGAAAGTCCTGGTGAAGAAGCCCGGGTACTGGAGCTGTGCCGGAAAAAGTTAGGCGATGACTTTGGATTGCGTATAGATCCCAATGGTGTATGGTCTGTACCAACAGCGGTAAAAATTGGCCGCAGGCTGGAGCCATTGAATATAGAATATTTCGAGGATCCGTCCTGGGGTTTGCAAGGCAATGCGGCAGTACGGCAACAGGTAAGAATACCCATCGCCACCAATATGTACCCGGCAAGGTTCGATGACCTGGCCCCGGCTATACGCATGGGCGCTGTAGATATTGTATTAACAGATATACATTACTGGGAAGGCCCTAAAGGAGTGAAAGACCTGGCTGCCATCTGCAATACTTTTAACATGGGCATTGCCATGCACAGCGGGGCGGAATTTGGTATAGAACTGGCCGCTATGTTGCATACCGCGTCTACCATACCCGCCATGACTTTTGCCGGCGATGCGCATTATCATTACTTAACAGATGATATTATTGAAGGCGGATTGATGCCCTATACTAACGGCTGCATAAAAGTACCCACTGGTCCGGGCCTGGGCGTAACACTGGATGAAGATAAAATGAAACATTATGAAAAATACTATGAAGAAAAGGGCGACTACTATGCAAGGTTCCACCAGGACCCCAGGCGCCCCGACTGGTACCCGATTGTTGGCGGTATATAAAACCAAACTATGAAATCACTCCAACATAAAAAAGCATTGCTGACAGGCGCCACCGGCGGTATAGGTAAGGCAATTGCACGCCAGCTGGCTGCGCAAGGAACCGAAATAGTGCTGCATTACCATGGCGTGAAAGAAGAGGCAGAAAGCCTGGCCAGTACTATTACAGCGGGAGGCGGGAAAGTACATATCCTGCAGGCCGACCTGTCCGATATGGCTCAGGCCATCCGCCTGGGAGAGGAAGCCTGGGCGCTGATGGGCCGCATTGATTTTTTGATCAACAATGCAGGCGTGTCTTACAAAAAGCATTTCCTGGATACCACCACTGAAGACGTAGACCATTTTGTTAATATCAATTTCAAAGGCACGTTGTGGCTTACCCATACAGTGGCAAAAAAAATGGTACAGTCATCTACCGAAGGAAGTATTTATACCATTACCTCCATTAATGGTATTCAACCAGGCGTTGGTTTAAGTGTATATGGCGCTACCAAAGCAGCGCTGGAAACACTTATGAAAGGGATCGCACTGGAGCTTGCGCCACACAATATAAAAGTAAATACAATTGCCCCGGGCGCAATAGCCACCCCCATCAATGCAGCTGTGTGGCAGGATAAGGACCGGCTGAAAACGGTGAATGAAAATATACCCATGGGCAGGCTGGGGCAGCCGGAAGAGATTGCAGCCATTGTTTGCAGCCTGCTGGCATCCGGGACTTATATGACAGGTACCACCATTACTATCGACGGCGGATGGATGCTAAAGCACGGTTATGCGCAGCCTGAAAAATACAGGACCGGTGAATAAGGTAATGGTATAATTCAAATATTTCAAAATAAAAAAGGGATATGTTGTTAAAAAGAATAATGGCGCTTTACCTGGTTATTACTTACCTGGTGAATGGCACTGCACTACATGCACAGCATCTTTGGCAGCCCTGGTATATTTTCCCGAGAGCCGGTGCACAGCATATTGATTTAAATGGTACCTGGGAGCTGTCTTATATGGATGCACCGGTGGAAACACTGCAGCAATTGTCCCAAAGAAAAGATCCTTTCCCAACACAGATACCTAATTCGGTGCATTGGTCCTTATACAAGGCCGGAAAGCTTCCGCATCCTTATTACAATAACAATGCAAGCTTGTATAAATGGACAGATGAGAAGGTTTGGTACTACGTGAAAGCTTTTGACCTCCCTGCAATAACAAAAGACAATTACGCATTCCTTTGTTTCGATGGTATTGATTATTTCTCCAGGGTCTGGATAAACGACAGTTTGCTCGGCGTTCATGAAGGAATGTTCGGAGGCCCCAATGCAGAAGTTGGCAGGTTGTTGAAACCCGGCGCCTCCAACAAAATTATTGTAGAATTGCGGGCAGGCAACTGGGGCAATAAAGCAGGTGATTATGAAAAATTGCCCACCAACGGTACCGGCGAAATAGACTATGCGGCCCGCACCGGTTATAACCCCAGGAAAAGCGGCCGTATCATAAAGCCCTGGGTTATTTCGGGAGGTTCAGGGGGCGAGGCTTTTTTCTCACTCGGCATGTGGCAGGGCGTCCGGCTGGAGATCGTACCTGCTGTACACCTGGAAAGGCCCTATCTCACTACACAAAAAATTACGGACAGGAACGCCTCCCTGCACCTGTCTGTAGAACTGTTTGCCGGCGAGCATTCCTTTATGCAACAGCTGCATCCCTGGAATAATACGCAGATCAGGCATCCGGATGAAAAAGGTGTGCCTTTTATACCGGTTAATGAAAAGCTGACCGCAACGGTGGAGTTCTACCGGGACGGCCAGCAGCAATTCAGCAAAGAAATACCGCTTCATCTCTACAAAGGCCGTAACTGGCTGGAAACGGACCTGAACATACCCCATCCTGCACTGTGGAATCCCAATGGTCTGGGAGCACCTAACCTATACCAGGTAAAGGTGGCGGTGAAGCGCAATAATACGGTGATCGACAGGATACAATTCCCTTATGGTATCCGGACAATCGAACGGGTGGCCAGCGCTGGCCCCAGAACCGGCGACCGCTTTGAAAACTGGCAGTTTGTAATTAACGGGAAAAAGATCTTTGTAAAGGGAATGAACTTTACACCGCAGGACGTATTGCTGGAAACTTCGGAAGAACGTTATCGCTGGACCTTGTCTGCCGCGCAGAAAATGGGTGTGCAACTGATCAGGATATGGGGTGGCGGGCTGCTTGAAACCAATACGCTGTATAAGATCTGCAACGAACTCGGCATCATGGTATGGCAGGATTTCCCTA
This sequence comes from Chitinophaga sp., assembly GCA_039593235.1. Lineage (GTDB taxonomy): Bacteria > Bacteroidota > Bacteroidia > Chitinophagales > Chitinophagaceae > Chitinophaga. Next base: position 10,006 of record JBCNPS010000054.1, read on the forward strand.
TCGGCAACATGGATACGCCCGACTATCCACAGGATATATGGGAGGCGCAGGTGGTGCAGAATATCTGCAGGATCAGGAACAATCCATCCCTGGCCATATGGTGCGGCGGTAATGAGTTTAATCCTTATTCTTTTGGCAATGCTGCCTCGATGGGTATCATTGAAAGAAACCTGCGTACGTTTGATAATAGCCGCCTGTTTGTACGCACCACACCCGACCAGGGAAGCATTCACGTATACCCCGATATGGATCCCACCTGGTATGGCCGCAGCTATAACAACGAGGCATGGATCTCAGAAACCGGTATGCACAGTATGCCGGAAGCCAACCTGTTTTATGAGGTGGTGAACAAAGCTGAATTTAAAGATCTTGGTAAAATGTGGGATAAAAATTTCCGGAAAGATCATCCTGAACTGATCCTTCATTTTACCGAATATGGTCCCGGCAGGGTACCAAGAATGTTGAGCCGTGCCTCTCATATCGACGATATGAGCGATCCTTCCATTGAATCAGTAACGGAAGCCACCCAAATAGGAGCAGGAGAATTTTACCAGGTGCTTTCAGAAAAAGTGCAGGGCAACTACCCGGTTACTACTGGCCTGATGCCATGGGTATTCAAACGGCACTGGCCGGTAGTAGCCATACAAATGATGGACTGGTTTGGCCAGGCCGGCGCGCCGTACTATTTTTTAAAAAGAACGTATGAACCCACACATATTTCAGTAGATCTCCCAAGGCTCCTATGGGCGCCAGGCGAAAAGATGAACCTGGATGTGAAAATAACAAATGCCGCACCGGTAGCCGGTAATACCTATACCGCTGCTGTAACTGTTTTTGATGATGCCTTTAAACAGGTGTATAAAAATAACAAGCAGCTAGCAGTAGCCGGCGGAACAACTGTAACTACCGCCGCTGCCGGCAGTTTTACCATACCTGCCACCTACAGGGACCGGTTTGTTTTTATACTGGCAACGTTGAAAGATCCCAAAGGGAAGCTGGTATCAAGCGCTTACTACTATCCCCGTTCCATTGCAAAAATGGAGGATAGTGCATTTTATAACAAGTATGTCAGTGAGCCAATTCCCTGGATCACATTAGACAAAGGCCCCTGGCTAAAACCAACTGTGGCGGCCACTCATACATCGCTGTCCATGAAGTTGAAAGATGTGAAAAGCATTGATACCACCCGGAGTGAACTGAAATTTACAATCACCAATACGGGTACTATTCCCGCTTTCATGGTGAAGGCAGATATCACCGGTGTGAAGCGGGCATTCTATGCGTCAGACAACTATCTGTGGCTGCAACCCGGAGAAACGAAGGAAATAGATATGCACGTGTTATGGCGGGATAAAAAGGCGGGAGCAGTGCTTGAATTAAGCGCATGGAATGCAGTAACAGTAAAAATTAATTTATAACAACAGATCAAAAGACATGGCAGTTTCCGATACTTATCCATCTACCACTGGCAAGGCCATTATCACCGGCAACTCAAAAAAATATAAATGGGAGCTATTGCTGTTGTTGTGGATCGCTTTTTTCCTCAACCAGGCCGACAGGCAGATATTCAGCGTAGTGTTGCCACTTGTAAAAGACGACCTTGGGCTCAGCGATGCACAGGCAGGCCTCATCGCTTCTTCGCTGGTATGGACCTATGGCTTGCTGGTGCCTGTTGCCGGTTTTGCGGGGGATAAGTGGAGCCGTAAGTTCATCATTGGTGCAAGCCTTTGTTTCTGGAGTATTGCCACCCTGCTCACCGGTACCAGCTCCACGCTGCTGCAGTTTGTACTACTCAGGGGCATCGCTACCGGTGGAGGAGAAGCTTTCTATGCACCAGCCGCCAATGCCCTCATCAGTGAAGAACATAAGAACAGGAGATCTTTTGCGCTGGCCATTCACCAGAGCGCCGTCTATTTCGGGATTATTCTAAGCGGTTTGATTGCCGGTTATATTGCACAGCACTACGGCTGGCGAAGCGCATTTTACCTGTTCGGAGGATTGGGGATCGTGATTGCCATCATCATTTTTTACCGGTTAAAAAAAGATCTCCCGCAACAGGTATTTGAAAAAGTGAGCGTGTTACAAACAGCGAAATCCGTTGCAGAAAAACCAACGGCTGTTTTACTCACTATGGCCTTTGCCTGTATGATATTTGTGAATGTAGGATACCTTGCCTGGATGCCTTCGCTGCTGGTAGATAAATTCGGACTAACGCTCACCCAGGCCGGCTTTTCTTCCATGTTTTATCATCATGTAGGCGCTTTTGCAGGGGTAATCATAGGTGGTGTGATCGCTGACAAAACCGCCAGGAAAAACAACCGTAACCGCCTGCTCTTACAGACCTTTTCCTTACTGGCAGGCGCTCCTTTTATTTACTGGATAGGTATGGGCAGTACAGAAATAGTGACCTATGCTGCGCTGTTCCTCTTTGGTATATTCCGCGGCATGTACGACTCGAACATTTTTGCATCGCTGTTTGAAGTGGTTGCTCCTGCCGTGCGGTCTTCCGCCGCAGGACTCATGCTGATGTGCGCTTTCCTGGTTGGCGCGTTTTCACCTTACCTACTGGGTGTATTAAAGCCAACATTGGGACTTGCAGCCGGGTTGTCGTGGCTATGGCTGGGCTATGTGGCGGGCGGCGTGTTCATTTTTGTTGCCGTGCTGTTTTTCTTCAAAAAAGACCAGGAGCTGGGTAAAGAATCAATCAAATTAAATGAGTAGCATTCAATATGAAAACTATTGACATTAAAACTATAACTACAGGTCTTCGTTTCCCCGAAGGGCCGGCCTTTGCCCCGGATGGCAGCCTTTGGGCAGTGGAGTTAAAAGGGGAATCTCTTGTACAGTATGTTGGCGACAGGCTGCAAAGATTCCAGGTGGGTGGCGCACCCAACGGGATCGCTATAGATGCGGCAGGGAATATCTGGTTTTGTGATGCCGCGCAAAATGCGGTACGGAAATTTGATCCGCTTACGCGGGAAACAACCACCGTTGTTACCCATGTGGACGGAGTTGTTTTAAATAAACCCAACGACCTCACTTTCGACAGCGCCGGCAACCTGTTGTTTACCTGCCCTGGCGAATCACGCACGGAACCTACCGGTTATGCCTGTGTTTTCAGGAAGAATGGGGAGGTGAAAAAGATCACAACGGATAAATATTTTCCCAATGGCCTTGCCTTTACACCGGATGGCACCAGCCTCGTGATAGCCGAAACCTATCGCCACCGGTTATGGAAGGGCCGCTGGGCCGCTGCAACGGCATCCTGGCAAGAGGAACATATCTGGTGCGCCATTGGTGGCCCGGATGGTCCCGGTGGTCCCGATGGAATGGCTTTTGGTCCTGAAGGTCATTTATACGTTGCGGTTTTTGGTACCAGCCAGGTAAGAATTGTGAACAATAACGGTGAGGTCATCCGCTGGTTGGACCTCCCCGGGGAAAGGCCCACCAACTGCGCTTTCGACCCGGCGGATCGATTGGGGCTTATTGTGACAGAAGCTGAAAAAGGATGTTTGTTATCTATAAAAAATTATCTCCCATAAATTAATCAACTTATTTAATACAAGTACCATGAGCACAGAACAGTTTAAAAAAGAGGTGGGTATGATGAACCTCGAAAAATTAATAGCAACAAGGGAAGGAAAACCCGGTACGATTTACCCCATACCGGATAAAGAATTATTACAACGATATGAGCGTTTGTATACAGGCGCAGTGAACGATGTGCTGCGCGAATTTTGTCTGCTCAACCAGGCGCTGCCCGGACACATTGTTCCGTTGAGGGAATACCGCACGGTAGCAGGTATTTCTTTTACGGTAAAAAGCGCCCCCAATGCTGTTATTAGCGGTGAAATGGAGTTCAGGGTACACATGCTGGAAGAAATGCACGAGGATGCCTTTGTAATCTGGGACACCAGCAACGATTCCAAAGCCACTTTATGGGGTGGCGTAATGACTGCCACCGCTAAAGAAAAGAAAGTAAAGGCAGCCTGCATTGATGGTGGCATACGAGATACACACCAGATACTGGAAGCAGACTTCCCAGTTTTTTACAAATACCGGATCTCTAATGGAAGTCTTGGCCGCTGCCTGATCACCCACTACCAGGTAACCTTGCAGATAGGCGACGTTACCGTAAGGCCCGGGGACATTATTGTGGGAGATATAGATGGCGTAGTAGTGGTCCCCAGGGATATCGCATATGATGTGCTGCTAAGAGCTGAGGAGATCTTTGAGAATGAAAAGAAAATCTTTTCCTGGGTAAGGGAAGGGCAATCTATTCATGATATCACGGAAAAAGGCGGGTATTTTTAAACGATGCGGGCTGGTTAAATTAGGCTGGTTATTTTACTTTTTCCTATGTTTGCAGTCTGCATATGAGTTGACAGCGAAGCTTTGCCTCCTGGTGATCTCTTTTCATTTCTCCATTACTGATATTATTTACATCAATAGTTTTCCTGGAAGGAGAAAGGCTGCTATCCCCTAAATATCTCCGAACCGACAATGGCCTGAAGCCTTGCGGTAGGGTCCAAAGCGCTGTAGTCATTAAAATGTACCACATTGATCACATTTGATCCCCGGCTTAGACGCCTGTAAAGTCAATAAAAATCCCTCTAGTCGCATAACTAGAGGGATTTTAAGACGCTCCAATCTTTCAAAAAGAAAATGGAATCATTTGACCTGATAACTTTCATTTCTGAATCTAGTTCGCAAAAAGTATGTTTGTAGCTATTTCATAAAAGGTATCTCCCTTTTTTATAAATGGGGGAGCTTCTCCCCAGGTTTCTCTGGAAACCATGTATAAAGTAAACACATTTTTAAGAGGTGGCGGATTAATACCTGTGGGGGAAAATGCTATATTGGAATAATTTGTTCCTCCATAATTGAGCAACGGTTGTCCCGTGTCACCGTCCACAAATTCGAATACGTAGTTATAACCAAGTTCGGGTAAGGGATTTGGTATGCCATCTGGCAGGATATAGTATTCAGCCTGGTCAATGGTGTTTTTTACATCTTTAATCCTGCCGATTTCTGTGACTACTTCATTCCAGTCCACATCATAATAGCTTACGGAAACTTTGATATCTGTATGTTCAAATGGGATAAGGTCTTTTGCATAATTGGCTATTTTCAGTTTGATGTGTCCGGCCGGGGCAGGACTTTCGTTTTCCTGTTCACCCGGTTCGATAAAAGCCACAGGAGCATCCATCGTAGGCTGGAACAGCGTATATACTTCTTTGGAACCTGCTTTTACATCGATCACCTTTTCGGCTACCACTTTCCCATCACGGGTATCATAAAATTCAAATTTTCCCTCTCCGGCTACGACTTTGATCTTTTTCGAAAGTACATCCCATTCAATGGGGTGTCCGTTATACCTGGCTGCTATAAAAACTCCGGCTCCGTTGTCCCGTAAGGCTGTTTTATCCGCATCAAAATATACATCAACAAACTCAGCGAATGGTTTTACATATTCTGCTTTCTGGCATGAGTACAGTCCGGTTAATAACAAGGTTGCAGCGATAATATTTTTTGTATGATTTTTCATCTGTTTATTTTTTATTCATCAGATTTAGCGACTGGAATTAAAGGTTATAGCTAAAACTCAGGTTAAACCTTTGCCCATCTTTTCTACGGTAAGTGATAATATCGCCATCTTCTTTACGATACCTGATAGATTTTCCTTCTTTTAGTACAGAGAACTTGTTGTCCGCTTGTATATAATCATGAACATTCATATAATAACGCGTCCAATCATTCAATAGGTTAGACACATTTAACTTAACCTCCAACTTTTTCTTAAAAAACCGGGTATAGAATTGCATATCGAGTTGTTTGGGCGCCAACTCATACTCAACCCGTTGCATATCCACATTTGCCAGATTGGTTCGGGGACCACGGTGATTGTAGCTTATGGTAGCACCAATATAATCGCCCCAATATCCAATCCCCAGGTTCAATAGCCAGGGCGACTGCCCGATTAATGGCCGGTCCTGGTTGGGATAACGGCTCTGAACACGTTCCGCCACCTGTGTTTCAGGGTTATTGATCCATTGCCAGTGACTTAGTACATTGACCTTGGATTTGAGCAGTGTTCCATTAGCATATATAAACAGGTTCTTAGCCCAATCCCGGTTGGATAGAAATGTAAAATCTTTTCGGATCTCCAGTTCCAGCCCCAGGTTTTTTGCATTCTCCATATTGGCAAACGTGTAATCGGAACCGCCGGAATGCACCAACTCAATGGGTTTATCTAATATCTTATAGTACCCCGTTAATGAAATAATTTCACCAGGTGATGGATACCATTCCACCCGCATATCCATATTGTCGATCAATGTAGATTGAACATGCTCACCGTAAACATAACCGCCTAATTCAAAATCATACATCGCAAACATACCCACCTCCCTGAAATCAGGGCGTATAACTGTTTTTGAATAACTTCCCCTGATATTGAACTCAGGTGTTAAACTATAGGTGGCATTAATGGAAGGTAAAAAGCGCCAGTTATTTTCCCTGACTCCAAATCGATGTCTTAGTTCATCATTGGGATCTGGTTCGTCCCCGTAGGCTCGTTTATATAGGTCTTCCTGGTTTGAGTTTAAAGCAAAGTATTCGGCACGAACACCATATACCAGCCGGAGTTTATTCCATAGTTTTTGATCGGCCATCAGGTATAAGGCGTGTGATGACATCCCGCCATCATAGAATCGTCCTCCCAGCGCATCTGCATAGTAATAGGCCTGACCATTACCATTGCCCATATTTTCCGGCATTAATAATTGATCATAACTTATTTCTATTGCAGGCGCTAATTGATTGGTAGTACCAACTGCCCAGGATCTTGTCCAGGGCGCCATTTTGTAAAGATCCAAAGATCTCTTTTTTGACCAGGCTTGATACCCAAATTTCACCAGTGTAGATACCGGTTTCTCTTCTCCGAATTTGCGTGAAAATGCTGCGCTCCAATTGTAGTCCGTTTCATCAATGCGTGTCCACATCCGCCAGTCTCTGAAGACTCCGCCAACAGAGGCCGTACCGTGGGTCATTACGCCGGGTGTCTGAAAATAGGGCTCATCCGCAATGGTTGCACTCAGTCGATAGGAGAGCTTACGCTCATCCAAAATCTGTTGTTTGACTTTATTGACGGTAAACATCCCTTCGGCTTTTATTTTCCAGGGCAGCTGATAGGTGCCGGTCAATTGATGCTGCTGCAGGGACATGGCCTCCGGCAGTTGATAAATAAGCTTATTGGCTATTGGATTGGAATCATCATGCGGTGTTTGAACCGACTCATTATAATTGTCGCTGTAAGTACGCGCATACATATTCTTTAAGGTAATCTTAAATCCATTACCCTGCAATCCCATGTTGGCTACCAATCCTCCACTACTATTAAACCGGTAGGAGGTACCTGCTCCTTTGTCACCAATACCTGTGCTATCAAGGTAATTACCTTTAGTAGAGGATCTCAGGTTATTAAAAGGCACAATATTTTGCTCATTTCTGAAATTTGCTGAAGCCGCAAAACCAAAGCGGTTCCCATTTCTTAGTTCATAGGTGCGTCCAAGTGATAAACGCATATTTTGATTGGGATTGGCTTTATACTTGTAAGTTTTCAAGGCATCGTTGTTTAACCTTTTAGATTGAGCGATGGCGTCCAGATCATTGTATTTTACGGCATCGCCAGATTCTGTTGGATTGAGTGGCGTACCATTCAACTCAGGATCAGTCAGGATGTAACCCGGAGGCGCATCCAACTGCGATGCCCGGTTATTCCACTGCCAGGTTTTTATGCCGTCTGGCATTTTCGATGATTTGTCAAAGAAGCCGAAATATTCGCTGGTATGCCGCTTACCTAATCGATAAAAGTCTTTGCCGGTAGCTTGTAAATTACCTCCTAAGCCATATTGAATGGTTGTAAAATTCTGTTCCGGGATATCGATTGTATTCACCGATATCTGTCCCCCGGAAAACTCAGCAGACACGTCCGGTGTGGCTGTTTTATTGACCACCACGGTACTCACCATTTCGGTAGGGATGATATCAAAAGAAAAATCACGTTTATTCTGAGAGGTACTTGGGATCACCACTCCATCTAACATTGCCTGGTTATAGCGATCCGACATACCACGTACAATAACATTCCGGTTGTTCACAGTAGTCAAACCAGTCACACGTTTTAATACCTGCCCCATGTCATTGTCGGGTGTACGGGCTATTTGCTCGGCTGAAATACCATCGGTAACGGAAGCCGCATTCTTTTGTGCTGCATATAGTCCTGCAACGCTCTCTTTCTTGTAGCTGCCTGTAACAACTACCTGGCTGAGTTTCCTGGTCGATGCCATTAAAACGATGTTGAGGCTGGTCAGCTGACCTGCTTTCACTTCCACCTGCGTAATGCGCCTTGTTTGGAAAGAGAGATAGGTGACCTCCACGGTATAACTGCCTGGCGCTATGCTGAAGTTGTAGCTGCCGTCAACGCTGCTTTGTACCGCCTGGTTGCTCTGCACAATCTTTACGGATGCGCCGGGAAGCGGTGCGCCCCGGTCGTCCAGTACTTTACCTCCGATGCGGCCGGGCTGCTGACGAACGGCTTGGGGGGCAGTGTTTACCGCTGTATTGGCGCTGGTTTCAGTAATGACCACCAACTTATTGTCGATGGTATAGCTGTAAGGCTGGTCTTTAAAAATGGTATTGAGCACCTGTTCCACGGTTGCATCCCTGATCTGTATGCTGACCGGTTTCGCCCTGTTGAACAGGTCTATATCGTAAAAGAAATCATAGTTCGCCTGTTTCCTGATATCTTCCAGTACGGCATGTATGGTACTGTTCTGCCTGTTCATACTGACGCGCTGGGCAAAGGTATAGGCGTTGGCCTGCATCAAAAAGCAGGTAAGTAATAACATGGCGATCTTCATAGCACGCATGCATTGAGAAAAATTCATACTTTTGTTAATGTTAAATTGTATCGATGATTATTGTTGTCGCAATGTCCCCGATAAGCTTTTAACGATCCGGCCAGAGGTGTTCCACCACCTTTGGCTATTTTGTTTGTAGCTTATGTATTGTATTATGCGGATTACAGCATCCGCTATTTGATTTGTATCAATCAGTCACGATAAACCTCCTTTTTTTAACGGTTACTGTTGCTTTTTGGGTGGCCTGTATCATTTTGACGATGGCGGACAGTGGCTGTGAGCGGGACACCATACCGTTGAAGCGCATCTTGCCTATGTGCGGCGGGTATTCCACCTTTATATCATACCAGCGCTCCACCTGTCGCAGTATGCTTTCGAGCGTTTCGCCCCGGAAAATAAAATCGCCGTTTACCCAGGCCAGCTGTTGTTGGATGTCTGCCTGTTGTACCTTCAGCTGTTTTGCCAATAGGGCCTGTTGGCCGGGCTTCAACAAGGCGGACTGTCCGGCGTTTGATCTTATTTTTACGCTGCCTTCCACCAATGTTGTCCTGATGGCCGTTTCGTTGCCGTAGGCATTGATATTGAAATGTGTACCCAACACCTGGACTTCCTGACCGGCAGTTTCCACAAAAAAGGGAAGGTTGCCTTTTTCCCCCGGCATGTGCTTTTTTGCGATTTCAAAGTAAACCTCGCCTGTCATCTTTACACGGCGTTCCTTATCCGGAAAGCATACAGGATAACTCAGGGAGGATGCTGCATTGAGCATAGCTATTGAGCCGTCCGGCAAGGTTACCCGGTATTGTCCTCCATTTGGTGTAGCAATGGTATTGACTGCTGAAGTCATTGTTTCCGGCTTTCCGGCAGCCTTATAAAGGATGTTACCATCCGCATCCTTTTCAATACGTACGCCGCTCTGCGTGGCTATGATTCCGTTCAGGGCATCGTTAAGGGAAATCACCGAACCATCTGCCAATGTCAGACGGGCCTTGTATGCGCCGGGCAGAATGTCTTCCTGCTGTGCAAGCTGTTGGTTGTTGCCCGTC
>JBCNPS010000540.1:0-5139 GCA_039593235.1 Chitinophaga sp.
GCTATAGAAACTGCCTATTCTTTCAGGAACAAATATTTTAATTATGAGTAAACAAGATGGATTGCTACAATTTAATGGCGCAATCGAAAACCTATCGTTTTATAAAACAAAGCGTGGATACGCTGTCCGGAAAAGGGCAGGCGTATCGGGAGCCCGGATCTCCAATGACCCGGCCTTCCAACGCACCCGCGAAAATGGACAGGAGTTTGGCCGGGCTGGTAAAGCCGGAAAATTGCTTCGTACCGCTTTCCGTAATATGATAATCAACATAGCGGGCACGGGGATTGCTCCCCGCCTCACGAAGGAGTTTGTAAAGGTGGTAAAAGCAGATGCCACCAGTGATCGCGGGTTACGGAATGTAATTGATGGAGAAATTGGATTCATTGAAAACTTTGAGTTTAATATGAATAGTTTGATGGATACGTCGCTTTATGCTCCCTTAACGGCTAATATTGATCGTGTTGCCGGCACCGGAACAGTTGAAGTACCGTCCTTCAATCCAATGGAAGGCGTTCAGGCTCCGGAAGGGGCAACGCACTTTATTATCACCTGCGGCATTAGTGCTATCGATTTTGCAGGAGGTAAGTTTGAAAGTGCAATGGCTGCCAGCGAAGTATTGGTACTGGATAGCAATAATACCGCTCCGCTGAAGCTCGTCGCCTCCATTTCTCCTAACAGCACTTTCCCGATATTCCTGGCACTGAGCCTTGAGTTTGTACAGGTGGTAAACGGAAAGCCTTACAAGCTGTCGAATGGTACATACAATTCCATGAAGGTGATGGCGGTATCCGCCGGCGTTTAAGCAGGAATACCCTCTGCTACCTGTTCTGAGGAAAGTTGCAACAATTCAGAACAGTTTTAAGAGTCCCCCGCAGGCATGCGGGGGCTTTTTTACAGCTACTGCGGCAAACGGTAATAATCAGGATGGTGTTAGTTTTGTTTTGGTGTTTTCGGTAATCATGGATGATATATTTTGAGGTAAATAAACGCTGAACATTCAGGACAGGATACGGGTTATTTTTACACTCCCAAAATTAGAAGGCAGTTTTAAGAAAATTGTTAAGATATATGACAATTTTCAGGCTTTATACCTGCGTTTGGGCATACTTATTTATGCGAAGTTTTTTGATGGTACTTAAATACTGCCTGGTGATGCCCAGGTAGGAAGCCAGGTCTGTATCTGTTAACCGGTTCTCGAGTTTAGGATATTCTTTGAACAGCAGGTGATAACGTTCTTCCGCTACATAATTAATCCACATGGCTCTATCTTCCGCCAGCTCATAGTAATGTTCCGTTAACTTCCTACCTACTTTATTGAATTGGGGGTAGGCATCGTAAACAGCTTCCAGTTTTTCCCATGGTATTGCCAGGCATATAGTAGGTTCTTTGGCTACCAGTTTATCTAAGCTGGGGACCTACTTAAAGAAACTTTTTACCGAGATGATCATATCATGTTCTGTGAAAAACCACTTGGCCTTTTCGATACCATCCTTTATATATCTTCCCGTAACCAATCCTTTAATACAAAAATAGCAGTACCTGCATGTTTCTCCGTAGTCCAGTATAATATCATTCCTGTTAAAGGAAAATACTTCGCAGTTACTGATAATGGCGTTTTTTAAAGCATCAGGAAAAAAAGGGAGGTGTACTTTTAAGTCATTAAACATAGTTTCAAAGTAATGTTGAACGTCCGGGGGAATGAAATTAGCCGAATAGATAATACCGGTGCCACGGTTCTTTTTCTTCATAGCGATGATGGTGTTTTGGCGTTGATGAAATAGTGGGGTGTATGGGGATAAATACCTAAATAACAATCTATCAGTAAATTAAACTTTTCTATAAGAAAAAACAAGATGGTGTTTTTTTATCATCTTAGGAGCGGGTAGATCATACAGAGACATAAATGAACATTGAATATTTTAATATACCCTGAAAACAGGGATATAAAATTACCCCGCTTATATTATCTTGCGCCTTCATATAATCAACAGTTGATTTATACTATGAAGAACAAGTTTATTAACCTCAGCGCCCGGGCGCCTCTTTACCTTATATTCATGCTGGCAGCCTGCCATGGCGATGGCAAAAAAACGGAAAGCAGGCAACCCTCTGTTAATACCACTGCGGATTCCCTGACGAATAAAGACGTTGATATCCCAACTGTATCCACCGAAGCATATGTTTCCGGGATCATTGGCAGAAGGCAGGCCATTGAAAAGCAACTGCCGGGTATAAACGCCGATGCTGCCGCCAGGCTTTACACTTCCCTTGCACTGTACCTGGATACCGCCCTGACAGGTATCACTGCTAATGAGCATGAATGGGTAGACGAATATGTAAACTTTTATTCAGAAGCAAAAGGTAAAGCAGAACCGCCTGCCAAAGTACAACAACGTATTAATTTGCTCGCTACAGCAGGCATTGAGCCCTGGGAAATAGGCGAGGGATATACAGAACTGCGTACGGTTCCTGCATTTTATACCGGGTTATTTAAGGCTTCCCTGCCCGCTGATTATGGCGCGTACCTGCAATTGCGTGCCGATGAAGATACCGTGTTATACAGCGCTGATGCCGGGTTGGTAATCCCATTCAGCCTGATAGGAAAGCGGGCGCTTAACTGGGAAAAATTCCTGGATACCTATCCCGGCAGCATTTTCACGGGCGCAGCACGGGAATTGTATGAAGGTTATTGTGAAGATTATCTTTTGGGAGAAGATAATACGCCGTCGTTTGAAAACTATGATGACCTTACCTCGCTGACTCCCGAAAATAAAACAGAATATATCTTGTTTGTGCAGCAGTACGGGAATACTAAAACGGCCGGTATTGTAAAACAGTTCCTGGATAAGGTAACTACAGCAAAAAACTATATCGAATTACGCCAGCAGATGCGCGCCGCCATAGCGGCCGTTTATGCTGGAGAGATAAGTTTGTTGCCTGTTCAGCCGGAGTTCCGGCAGGAGCAGATGGAGCCGCTTACAAAGGCAGTATACGACACGGTACTGGGAGAGATATCGATCGGAAAGGGAATAACGGAGCACATAGACCGTAGCGTTGATTCGGTGATGTACTTTCAGCAGGATAATAATATATACTGCGTGGCTATATTCACCAACCAGGGAAGGAGCGGCGGGGCGCCGGTTTCCGGTTGGGTGGATGTTTGGGCTTTCAAAAAATCGGGGGATCGCTGGCAAACTGTTTCCCACCTTTTAAACGCCGGTGGGGGAGGTATATACGGTAATTCCGGTTACTTTAATAAGTTGGTAAAGGTGGGAAATCATACCACGGGCATTGTGGTTAGCGGTGGAATTACGCATATGGGAAGCAGTGTTTCCTGGGATGACCTTATTGTTTTTAAAGATGAAAAACTGGCGCCCGTAATGAATATTGTAACAAACGATGCTTATGATGGAGGAACCGGTATGCAAAAATGCCGTATTAACAAATGGTGGTTACAGCCGGGTGGGCAGCAGGAAAATTATGATGTGGTGATCACTCCCGGCAGTTGTATAGGGGTAAGTACTTTACCACTGGAACGGATCACTGTTCCTTATAAAAACGGGCGTTATCCTATACCCGATAAGTTCCAGGACAGGGGGATCTGATGTGTTACTATCGCCGCCAATTCTGCTGAATGCCTTATCATTCCTCTTTCCGGGCGGAATCCTTCCCGGCGGATATCTTATAGTCACTGTCTGAAATACCCTTTACCCCTTTCGGCTTTTTAGGCGGAGGAGAGGTATATATGGAATCAATTGGCGGAAGCGGGGTTTTATCATAATGCCAGCGGGACGAATCCGGCTTGAACAGGGGAAAAACCCGTTCAGCTACAGAATCTTTAGGCCTGTTGTTTTGTGGTGCTTCTTCCAGCAACAGGCTGTCATTTTTTGCCGGTGTTGGCAGGAAAGGAATCGTTTTCTTTTGTATCTGTTCCTTTAATGCCGGGCTGTCGATAACCGGAGCGGGCATTTCCGGTACGGCGGGTATTTTTTCAGGGGTTGTATTTTTTTGTGAATGATTTGTATGATTGGTATACCACCATAGTGCAGTAACTGCAACTGTGATCCCTGCAAAACCGTACCAGCCTTTGCCTTTAATCTTAGGCGTAGTTTTCTGATCCGGTATTTCAACAGGGGCATCCAGTTGCGCTTCAATGCTGGCCCAGATACTGTCTGCCATATCCGGCACAGGTATCTGCTCCAGCTTTACTGCTATTAAATGCTCATATGGTGTGTTAGTATTCACTAGGTTCTTATTGCTGCTAATTTCTGTTGGAGTATTTTTCTTGCTTCACTCAAATGCCACTTACTTGTTCCCTCGCTGATGCTTAATTGTCCTGCAATTTCTTTGTGTGTATAGCCGTCAATGGCATACAGGACGAACACGGCATGTGTGGCCGGGGGAAGTTGTTTTATGAGTTGAAGTATAGCGGCTGCATCTGTTTTTTCGATAATATCGTTGTTGATAAATGGTTCTTCTGCGGTATCCAGTTCCAGGCTGGTGAAGCGGCTGCGTTGTTTTATGTGGTCTAATGATTCGTTGATGACGATTCGTTTCAGCCAACCATGGAAGTTCCCTTTTGATGTGTCGAAAGTTTGTATGCTTTTGAACATTTTTACAAAGGCATGGCCCAGGATATCGGCTGCTTCGTGTTCGTCGATGGCGTACCGCATGGCAATGGTCATGGCAAAGCCGTAGAGCAGCCGGTATAGTTGCTCCTGTGCTTTCCTGTTGCCACTGCGGCACTCCGTGATGATATTGCCTAAATCCTGTTCCAGCGTTTTAATTTGTCCGGTTCTTCACTAGATTACCATTTTGCGTCGTGTACCTTTCTTGCCAGGATGGCTGAGCCAATGGCGCTGATGTTCAGTTTTTCCGTGGCGTCCAGCTCATTGTAGAACCATATGTTGCGGTCGATCATATCCACAATGGCTACCACGCCGCCGCTGGTGCTTATTTCGTAGCCCGACAGTAATTTAAACGGTAGTTTCCCGGTTTTACCATTGTCGAGGGCTGTACTTTTAATACTTAATGCCTTTATAAAAAGGGTGTCAATGCCATTTGTTGCGAGGCCATTGTCTTCCGGTTTGATATAGGTAAACGGGTTCTTGTCATTTTCCGCTTTCCTGTCGTATATAT
>JBCNPS010000541.1:0-5138 GCA_039593235.1 Chitinophaga sp.
ATTTGACACACTGGCACAGGAACTGCTGCCACAGAGCCTTTCCGCGGAATACAACCAAAGCATTATGGACTTCGGCGCAGTAATATGCAAACCTCAGCAACCCCTTTGCGGGGAATGCATGCTCCGCAAAAAATGCGTGGCCCTGCACGAACAAACCATTCCACATCTCCCGGTAAAAACAAAAAAACTGGTGATCAAAAAAAGATATTTCAATTATCTCCTCATCCGGTATAAAGATGATATCTATATCCGTAAAAGAACGGACAGCGATATCTGGCAGAACCTGCATGAGTTTGTTCTTATTGAAACAACCGCGCCTGCAGATGTTACCGCTTTGCAATCGTCCGGCGCGTTTGATCCTATCCTGGGGAAAACGCCTTTTGAAATAGACAGGATATCCGCTTCCTTTAAACAACAGCTAACGCATCAAACTATTTACAGCCAGTTCATCAGCATCACCGTAAAAAAAGCACCGGCGATCCCGGGCTATACCCTGGTGCCGGGGAAGCACCTGAATAACTATGCTTTCCCCAAGACCATTACAACTTTCCTGGAAAGTAATCGCCTGCAATTATTCTAAGCAACACGCATAGAGAATAAAAATATACGTTAAGTGCTAAGCCACTTCTGTAATAGCACCAGGTAACGAAATCCGGCTTAACCTGCTGCCAGTAAGAAATTTTTCCCTATCGATTGGAAAAAAATATTAACTTTAAGAAGGTTGTTTATTTATTAAAAGAAGAACTTTTTAACAATAGACTAAAAAAACCTACAACTATGAGAGGTGTTAATAAAGTAATCCTGATAGGCAATTTGGGCAGAGATCCGGATGTACAGTTTCTGGAAGGTAATATTGCAGTAGCCAAATTTTCACTGGCTACCACTGAAACATTCAAAGACAGAGCCGGCAAGCTCATTTCACAAACAGAATGGCATACAGTGGTGCTATGGCGGGGACTGGCCGAACTGGCGCAGAAATACCTGCACAAGGGCAGTCTTGTTTACATTGAAGGCCGCCTGCGCACCCGCAGCTGGGAAGACAAAGAAGGCAATAAAAAATTTGCCACTGAAGTTGTAGGAGACAACCTGGTTATGCTGGATAAACGCATGGACCTCAACAACCAAGATCACCCCATACCTCACCATAGCAGTACAGGTTCAGGTAGTGGAGAAAACTTTCCGGGACTGGAAATACCACCTTCACTGAACGAACCCGCAGACGATCTGCCTTTTTAGTTGCAAAAAAATATTAAGTTTTCGACCTACGTAATCCCTTTTAGGGACATTACTTATATTTGCGTGCAGGGAAAGCAATTCTATGAATTACTTTCCCGCTATTTTTGATTAATTACATCAAAGTTGAACATCTTGGGCATCCTTTCGGCAAGCTACGTATCCTATTTTTTACAAGCCAGCGCACCAATTGGCGCCCCTAACGTGGTGGTATTTCTGCTTGTTATTTTTATTCTCCTGCTGCTTACCTTCATTGTTTCCGGTGCAGAGGTGGCCTTCTTTTCCCTTAATCACAAGGATCTGAATGTGCTTAAAACACGCCAGAATGCCTCCGGCAAACTGATCACCAGGCTGCTGGAAAAGCCCAAATCACTGCTCGCTTCCCTTCAGATAGCAGGCGTGTTGCTCATGATCGCGTTTATCATGATCACCAATTACCTTATTACCCAGATGGAAGACCTGCAAACACTGCCAGTAGTTTCCCTCCTGGTAAGGATTTCCGCCATCTGCCTGATCCTGCTGTTCTTTGGCCAGATACTCCCAAGGGTATGGGCCGCCCAGAACAATATCCGCTTTGCTACGTATTTCGCGTGGTTTGTAAGCGGCGTACACGCCACCATGGAGCCGGTCAGCGATTTTTTTGTTGGTCTCAGCTCCAGCATTGAGGACCGCTTCTTTCACCGCGGCACCGGCCCGGTGAATTACCAGGAAATTGACCAGGCCATCGAAATGAGTGTGGATGCCACGGCTTCCCAGGAAGAAAAAAATATCCTGAAAGGGATCCTTAAATTCGGCAACATCACTGTAAAACAGATCATGCGCGGCCGTTTGGACGTAAATGGTGTAGAATACGACAGCTCCTTCGGCGACATCGTAAAAAGCGTGGCAGACCTGCATTACTCCCGCTTACCCGTTTATAAGGATAACCTGGACAATATTGTGGGGGTTATTCATACCAAAGACCTCCTGCCCCACCTCGATAAAGGAAATACCTTCGACTGGCACGAAGTAATGCGCCAGCCTTTCTTTGTACACGGTCATAAACTGATCGAAGACCTGCTTTCCGAATTTCAGAGCAGGCGGATGCACTTTGCCGTAGTGGTGGATGAATTTGGTGGTACCTCCGGTATTGTAACGCTGGAAGATATCATGGAAGAAGTGATCGGCGATATCAAAGACGAATTTGATGAAGAAGAATTTAACTACAGTAAAGTAGACAACTTCACCTACGTATTTGAAGGCAAAACCATGCTGAACGACGTTTGCCGCATTATGAACATCTCTCCTGAAACATTTGAACCTGTAAAAGGGGAAAGCGACTCCCTCGGTGGTCTTATACTGGAACTGGCCGGAAAATTTCCTGAAGAAAACAGCGTTATTAACTACAATAACTTCGATTTCACTGTACTGGAAGTCAATAAAATGAGAATCCAGAAAGTACAGGTAACCATCAGGCCGGATGCCGCTGAATAAGTAACTGCCTGCTAAATAACCATAAAATGCCAGCGATTAATGGAAAGGTGCCCGCCCTGATCATAGGGTTGATCTGTATATTTGCCGCCGCCTGTGAAAACGTACCCACACCAAAGCCACGGGGCTATTTCCAGGTAAAATTCCCTGAACGGAAATACCGCATCTTTGATATGCCCGGATACCCCTATACATTTGAGTATCCCGCATACGCCAATATCGTTAAAGACACCTCCTTTTTTGGGGCAGCGCCGGAAAATCCCTACTGGATCAATATCGACTTTCCCTCCCTGAACGGGAAGATCTATATGAGCTACAAGATCATCGGCCCGGGTAACAACAGCTTCCAAAAACTGGTAGACGATGCCTTTAAAATGACCTACAAACACACCTATAAGGCAGAATACATCGATGAAAACCGGATCCATACCGCAAATAACGTAAACGGCACTTTCTATGAGGTGGGCGGCAACGCTGCTTCTTCCAAACAATTCTTTGCCACAGATTCAGTAAAACATTTCCTCCGGGGAGCCCTCTATTTTGATGTTACCCCCAATGCAGATTCCCTCGCACCTGTTTACAAATTCCTGGAACAGGATATGTGGCATATGGTGGAAACCCTGCGCTGGAGATAAGCTCCGAATACTGTAACTTTGTGGTCTTAATAAGATTGCCTGTATACTATTTCAGGCAAAAGACCATTCCCGATGATCATTATTGACGATAAATACATAAGTGACGAAGTAATTGAAGAGCAATTCGTATGCAATCTGTCGGCCTGCAAAGGAGCATGCTGTGTGGCAGGCGATTGTGGCGCCCCACTGGATAAAACAGAAGTTAAAACCCTGAAGAAAATTTATCCGAAGATCAGGTCCTACCTCCGGGAAGATGGTATCCGTGAAATTGAGCATACCGGTACCAATACCATTGATGATGAGTATGGATATGTAACCCCGATCGTAAATAAGGGCATCTGTGCATACGCCACCATAGACGATCATGGCGTAGTAGGCTGCGGTATTGAAAAAGCATACAACGACGGCGTGGTTGATTTCAAAAAACCCATTTCCTGTCATCTCTACCCTATCCGTATTAAGAAGTACGAAACATTTGAAGCGGTAAACTATGACCGCTGGGACGTTTGCAAACCTGCCTGTAAAAACGGCAAAACCCTGCAAGTACCAGTGTATCGTTTCCTTAAAGATGCTTTGATCAGAAAATACGGCACGGAATTTTATGAAGTGCTGGATAACATCGTAAGAAAAGAACACGGGTAAATCATTTTCAGATTTAACTATCTTTAATTAGGAATATTGCTTGCTTATGCATCAGATAGCATCTACTTTTCTGGAAGAAAGTGAAAAGAAAGCGTCCGATCTCGGCCACCGGCAGACGATCAACTTCAATATAGGTAAATACAATACAGCTGTAAAAGCCGGTAAACAACAGTTTACGGATTTGCCCGGAGCCAGGGAAAGAGCCAAGAACATTAAGTGGAGAGCTATTGAGCACCTGGATAATCACCTGGAAGAATTTGAGCAGAACTTTACCCGCCGCGGAGGTAAGGTGATATGGGCTGAAAATGCAGAACAAGTGCAACAGGAAATACTGGCCATTTGCCAGGCGAAACAGTGCAAAAGCATTGTGAAGAGCAAGTCGATGGCTACTGAAGAAGTACACCTGAATGCCTTCATGGAAAGCAATGGCATCGAATGCGTGGAAACAGATCTCGGGGAATATATACAACAGCTTGACGGAGAACCGCCCTACCACATTGTTACACCAGCCATGCACAAAAGCAAGGAAGATGTGGCCCGCTTATTTGCGGAAAAACTGGGCACCGATCCGGGTCTTACTCCTGAGCAGTTAACCCTGGTAGCCCGCGAAAAGCTGCGCCACAAATACCTCCAGGCTGAAATAGGCATCACCGGCGCCAACTTTATCATCGCGGATACCGGCTCTATAGCCGTTACAGAAAATGAAGGCAACGCACGTTTAACCACTGCATTTCCGAAAACACATATTGTACTGGTGGGTATTGAAAAAGTATTACCCTCTATTACAGACCTGGGGCTGTTCTGGCCTCTGCTGGCTACCTATGGCACCGGCCAGCAGATAACCGCTTACAACAGTATTTTCAGTGGTCCCCGCCAGGAAGGGGAAACAGATGGCCCGGAAGAAATGTACGTGATCCTGATGGACAACGGCCGTACCAACATCCTCCAGGACACCACCGCCCGTGAAAGTCTTTACTGCATCCGCTGCGGCTCCTGTCTCAACGCATGCCCCGTTTATAAAAACATTGGCGGACACTCTTATGCCGCCACTTACAGCGGTCCTATCGGCTCCGTGATCACTCCCCACCTGAAAGGGATGGATTCATACATGCACCTGAGCTTTGCTTCATCGCTTTGTGGCAATTGTACGGAAGTATG
>JBCNPS010000542.1:0-5134 GCA_039593235.1 Chitinophaga sp.
GGCAATAACGATATCCGTGAGTTCATCCGCGCGTCCCTTCCAAAAGCAGGCCAGGCCGCGAAATATTAAGACCGCCGTACTCCCGCAGTAACAAAAAAGCAGCAGCGATAAAGGTCGCTGCTGCTTTTTTTACTGCCAGTAACACGTAACTATATTTTATACGTTACGCCCAATGTCAGGTAAATATTATACAGTGGAAAATCCATTCCCTTGAAATCGTCGGGGAATATGGGTCTTAATCCCCAGTTGAGGTTACCGTTGATGCTTAGTTTTTTACCCACCCGGTAAGCGGCCCCACCCTGCAGTCCCGCATCAAAGGAGCGCACTTCCGTACCAAAATCGAAGGTGGCTGATGTGATGTTCACTTTCTCTCCCAATGAACCGCCGTTGCGGATATAACCATCGGAAACGGTGCCATAAAAATTGGAGCTGAATAACCAGGCCACATAACCACCCAGGTTAAAACGCCACCTGTTGTCAGGTGTATACACGGCGCTTATCGGAAAGGATACATATGCATTACGCACAGTGGTTTTGTTCTTACCGGTAAAATCTCCTTCAAAACGGCCGCCGTCGCTGGTAGTAATGATAGTAGGAAAATACTGTACCTCATCTTTAGTGGCCATTCCTTTGTAGTCGAGTTTCACGGCAATGGCGGCGCCCCATTTTTCAGTGCGGCGGTAAGATAACTCATAACCCAGCGAAGGCGAAAATTCCGGCCGGTAGGAATTGATCTTCCGGATGGTGTTTGGCAGCCCTACCGGTGCGGTGCCACCAAAGTTAAACCCCGCAAGGATGCGGTGTTCAAGCACCGGTTTAAAACTGTTTGTATTCGTTTGCCCGTTCCCGTTATCCTGTGCAAATAGTTGAGTGGCAGCTGTCAGCATACCCAGTACCAGTCCTGATATTTTTATATTCATAGTTACGCTCATCTTTTATTCATTTACAAATGACGGTAAGGAAACTGATGGGTTACTTCACCACTTCCAAACTATCGACTACTAACCTGCTGCCAATCGCGCCTTTATAAGTATCGCCGTCTTTACTGGAAGATGCTACAATTGCCATCATCATTTTCTCTGTTCCTGTATATGGCTGTACGGTTTTAAACGGAATATCAAATCGCGTCCATGCGGCGCGGGGGCCGCCATCCGGGATGCTGGCGGTAGCCAGGATCCTGTCTGATGTATGAATGTTGGTGGCATCCAGCCGGGTGGTTCCTTTAAACAATACAGCGTATAGGGAGCAGCTGTCTTTCATGCCCGCAATAATATTCCCGGCTTTATCCTGGTATTGATCTCCCGGCTGATATTTATAATAGCCAACAAGTCGCAGCGGCTTACCGGAATACGGCTCTCCGAATTGTGTGGCTTTTAATGGCGCAGCCAACGCATTTTGCGGATCAAACACCCCTATAAAAAGAGAGCCGGCAAATAATTTAATACCGATGAGTGCAGATAATGCCGTGCCTTTACGGGTTACCAGTTCAGCGGCATATTTGCCATGATAGGCCTCAGTAGACGCACGCAGCGGGTATTCCATGGGATCTTTCTTTACGCCGGACAATGCAATGCCCGGGTTGCCCGACGACCAGAACAAGCTGCTGCCATGTTCTATCACATACTGGTATTTATCGTTATCCTGCAGTCCCCATGTTTCAAAATCCCATGCCCATATGCCCATGCCTCCCAGTTGAATGGTATATATTTTTTTGTTACCGCTTGCGGAGGTAACCACGTATTCTTTCACAGTAGTAGAATCCAGGTGTAAGGAATCGCCTGATGCGGGTAATACGGTTGCACCGGCAGATGTAGTAATAACGGGCGCTACGCCGCTTTTAAAAGCATCGGGAGTCAGATTCAGGAAGATCTTCCTGTTTGCCTGGTCAATAAAAACATCTGCAGTAAGATATTTTTTATCTATAGAGAATGTTTCAATATCCGCTTCGGGGTTTATGGGCGGATCTTTAATACAGGCGTGCAACGAAACAATCAGTGTGGCCAGATAGCATAGATTCCTTATTTTCATGCCGTTTTATTGGTTAAGTTATTAGAACAACTCCCAACTGCCAAATGTTCAATCATGATTGACAAAATAAGAACCAGGCGAATACTGATCTATGCCGCCAAATGTGTAACCGGTGTTCTGGTGGTGCTCGGTTTGTCGCGGTTAGTGAATTACAGTGATGTTATATGGGTGCTGATTTCTGTGATGCTGGTATTGTCGCCAGACGGATCTGACGCAGTAACGTTAGCGGTTACACGAATTAAGGCAAATATAGTAGGCGGCGTATCCGGTTTCCTGCTGATACTGGTACATCCCAATTTGTTGATGATGATGTGTACGGCGGTATTTGTAACGGTAGTGATCTGCAACCTGCTGAATCTGGAAGCAGCTACCCGTACAGCATTGGCTGCCACTATTATTGTGATGACCCACGAGGCGGGGGAACATGTTTGGGATACGGCCGTAGCAAGGGTATTGTCTGTATTGGCCGGTTGCCTGCTTGGCTTACTGATCACTTTTATCTTCCATAACCGCTATACTAAGCAAACCGCTGAAATGATCCTTCCTAAGCCCGACCGTGGCGGCGAATAGCGGGATACAGATTTTCTCCAGAATCTGCAGCTACATTTGGCGTTATAAGGAAAGATGCATGAAGAAAATGATATTCTCTACGGGTTTGGCATTTTGTACCCTTACCTGTTCCTATAGCGCTGATGCCCAGGAAATTGATTCCCTGCCTGCCGGAAGTGATTCCATACATTTTAGTTTGCCGATGCCAAAGAAGGAGATATCCGGGCAGTTTCATACCACGGTTACTGGTATTGCCGTTCCGGCGGCGATGATCGGCTATGGCGTGCTTGCACTGAATAATCCCACCCTTCGGGACCTGAACAGCACTACCAAAGCGGAGATCAAGGAAGATCATCCTCAATTCCATACCCATATAGATAATTATCTCCAGTATGCCCCTGTGGCCGCAGTTTATATACTGAATGCTGCGGGTATACACGGAAAACATAACCTGCGCGACCGCACTATCCTGCTGGGAATTTCTGCGGTGCTTACCGCCGGTACGGTGGAAATAGTGAAAAATAAAACGCATGAGGAACGGCCGGACCATTCCGACTATCTTTCCTTCCCTTCGGGGCATACTGCTACCGCTTTTGCAGCGGCGGAATATCTCCGGCAGGAATACAAGGATGTTTCCCCCTGGTACGGGGTGGCAGGCTACCTGGCGGCTACTACCACCGGCGCATTAAGAATGTATAACAATAAGCACTGGCTGAGTGATGTGGTAGCCGGCGCCGGTGTAGGTATTTTAAGTACCAAAGCCGCCTACTGGGTATATCCCCTGCTGCAACGAAAGCTCTTTAATACGCCTTCCAGGGCGGCCGATAAGGTGATCATGCCTTACTACAACCCCCAGTTTCACAGCGCAGGTATAAGCTTCATATTCTTTCCCCGCTAATAACATGATAAAAAGATAACATGTTATAACACCCGTATTACCCTGCAACATTACCGCGCCACGGGATGTGAAAAGTTATATTAAATAATTGTTTGGAGTATTAACGAAAGATTATTTGGGGGTTAACCCCTAAAGCTGACCTGGTTACAAACACCTTGTTTTTGGCAATGTGGCAAAGTTGCGGGTTTCTCCTGAGAAATTTTGTGATTTAATTGTTAATGTGCAAAAAAAAAGTTCACTTTTGTAAAGATCCGTTAGAAAACCTTTGACCAGTGCGAGATCACGCGTTCATTAACATTGAATTTACAATTACCTATGCAAGACCATTTATCTTAGCATTATCAAATTGATAATCAAAATACCCTGTAACCTCAGATTAAATGAACTGACTTTATGTTCAGTAACTCTTTCCTCAAAAGCTGTTAACTATGTATGTTCCGGTAATCATTTTATTTTTTTTTATGTTGTGGTACATCCGTTTCAGGATGCAAAGTTTTCATGTAAGTTTTTTTAAAGAGAAGAAATTAAAGCCAATTGCAGGAGAAGATGCTATCCAGGCTGTAAGGATAACAGGTGTTTCCAACAGCGTATTCAGTGTATCAAAATACCTGCGCAGCGTAAAGAACCTGTCTGATAAGCGGTTTATGACAGTAGCTGTTAACCAGGTGATCACTACTGCGATGGGCACTACCCATCATGCAAGGCTGATTGAAAACCTTGCTCCCGGAGAAGAACGCCGGCTGGGCCATAGCGATGATGTAAGAGAAGGTAAGTACCAGATCTACATCGGGTATGAAATATTGTGGGCCAGGTACACTCCTGCTCCTGTATGGCACAAAGAAAAAGATACGGCAACGCCATCTCCCGCAAAATTATATAATGAAATGCTCCGGCAGCACCAGGATTCACTCATAACCGAAATAGAGAAGAAGAAAGATCTATTGTCCTGACAGCTGCTCCGTTTTTCCGCGGAAAATGCTTAGCCACACCATGGAGAAGAAAACGCCCAAAGTGGCGCCGGCAGTAACGTCTTCAAGGAAATGCTGGCTCATGTACATGCGGGAATATCCTACCAGCATAGCCAGCGCCAGGTATACCAAACACAGGTACTTATTTTTTGCATAATAGGACAACACCGTGGCGGCAGTAAACGCACATACACTATGCCCCGAAGGGAAGCTCCTGAAATTATCAAGTACCGATACACCGGGTACAAAATAGATCTCCTGTAGGCGGCTGGCAAAATAACGGTGCGGCCGCGGAAAACCGATGATTGCTTTCAGCGTGAAACTGATAGCTGCCGTGAAAAGGTAAGCAGTGGCCATCATTGTACCTGCACACCGGTTAACGAGGATTAATAACAATGATATAAGTACAGCAGCGGAAACGCTTCCCAGCTCTGTAATGTGTGGGAACAGTAAGTCGCCCGCAGGCGTATGCAGTTTATTGATAAAGAAGTAAGCATCCTGCCTGCTAACCGTTAGCCGCGTTACCAGTACCGCTATTACTATTAAAGCAAACGGCCATACCAGCCATTTCACCTGCTGGTATACCCTGGCAAAGTTTTTCAGAAAAGCGTTCATTTAACTATGGCTGGGTTAATCGGCGGTGATAATTTATTTGCCCGAGATGATAATTAAGGTGTGTGCTCAGGTGTAC
>JBCNPS010000543.1:0-5132 GCA_039593235.1 Chitinophaga sp.
GGCCGGTTATCACCAGCATGCGAGTGTCTTCATCGAGGTTCAGGTCGTTGGCGACGAACGGCGTATCCAGTACCTGCTCGACCACGGGGTGGCGGCCTTGCTACCACCGGGCAGATTAGCTTTGACCTGACAGGCACCGCTTTTGCTATTGCTGCGGGCGGGATTTGCGTAACCAATTATCATGTGCTGCAGGACATTATCCGTAAAGACACTGTAAAAGAGAACCGCGACAGTGTTTATTTTATCAGCACATTTGATAGTAAGCTTTATTTCATTGATGAAATATTGGCCTATTCACAAAACAACGATATTGCCATATTCCATGTAAATACAAAAGGCGCCCTCTTGAAACCTGTGCCCCTGGGAACACCGGCACAGGTAGGCGCTGTTGTTTATTGTATCTCCCACCCGCTTAGTTACTTCTATTATTTCAGTAAAGGGATGGTGGCAAGGAATGTTAGCGTTGACAGCCAACAGGCTGCAGCAGGTTATAATCCACTGGGTAAGCCGCCGATCCGTATGGAAGTTACGGCGGATTATGGAATCGGCTCAAGCGGCGCCCCTATACTTGATAAATATGGTAATCTTGTAGGTATTGTTTCTTCCACTGCGCCCATTATGGCAGGCAGTGCCAATGAGAATGGCACTACGGTTTTCCAGCAGCAAATGGTGGTGAAAGATACAGCCCCCTTAAGGCGCTGACGGAACTTTTGAAGATCCGGGATAAGAACTGAACGCACTCTGTAGTCTTTTTTTATCTTTATCAACAAAATATTACAAGCGCTGATGGCCGCACTTTATCTACCCGGTATTATTATAAGTAGTTTTTTATCCTTTGTTTTGTTTACCAAATCAGGTAAATCAGTGGCGGACTATATGCTTGCCTGTTGGTTTGCAACCTCAGCCATCATGCTGTTGTCTGTGTATCTCCTTTCTTCAGAAGCTTATATAAAGTACCCAACAGCCACCATCCAGGGGTTATGGATGCCATTGGCGCAGGGACCTTTCCTGTACCTGTATATTAAATACCAAGCCCGTCCTGTACTATTTCAGAAGCGGGATCTCTTACATTTTTTACCATTTGCTTTGGGATACCTGGTTTTCTGCCAGTTTTACCTGCTTTCCTTTGATGCTAAGGTGAACACCCTGCAGCACGATGCTGCAGGATTTGAAATAGAAAACAAAACCAGGATTATCCTGATCTATATTTCCGGGGGCATTTATATTCCATTGTCTTGCTATAAGCTTCTGTTGTTTAGAAGAAGCCTCCCTCATCAGTTTTCAAATGTTGAAAGAATAAATTTCCGGTGGTTACTTTACCTGGTGATAGGGATGGGCGCCATCTGGATCACCATTTGGGTGCTGCACAAGGACCAGCTGGTGTTTTCCGCATCTGCTATATTTGTATGCTGGATGGGATATTTTGGGATCAAACAGGTGAATGTTTTTAACCAGGAAAAGATCGAAGGCCTGGCTTTCACCGCAAATAAAACCGGAACAGGTAACGATCAGCCGCCGGCAATGCAACCCACCCAGCCCAAATATGCCAAATCGTCTTTGGATAAGGAGGCTGCACAAAAGCTTTATGAAAAGCTGCTTTCCGTGCTGGAAGAGAAGAAACCTTACCTGGACCCGGAATTAACGCTTAACGACCTGGCCCGGATGGTAGATACAAGTCCGAACCTATTGTCGCAGGTAATTAATTCCATTGAACAAAAAACCTTTTACGAACTGGTAAATGAGTTAAGGGTGAAAGCGTTTTTGCTGCAGGTGAAGCTTCCGGAAAATAGACAATATACCTTGCTTACTATTGCTTACGATTGTGGGTTTAACTCGAAGGCTTCTTTCAACAGGAATTTTAAGAAGAGCACGGGGAAGTCGCCCCGTGAATACCTGGATACAATGTCTTAAGTTGCTTATGTATTGTATATGAATGCTTTATGATCCATTGAAAAAGAGGTGTCATCCTACCGGATGCAACGGCATCTTTATTTGCAGGCGATAAATTTGTGCCTGCACTATAAAGACCAGCACATGGGAATTTTGAAATGGACGAAAAGGTTAACCTTAACCCTGTTTGCCTTAATAGCTTTGTTGCTAACCGCCGGGTTTGTATTTGAAAGAATATCCCGCGTTAAAGCGGGAAAGATCATTCCCAATGGCCGGTTCGCGGAGGTGGATCATCATTATCTTCATTACCTGAAAATGGGAGCCGGAGGCCCGGCTGTAATATTTGAGACAGCATTTGACCCCGCAGGCCACCTGCAGTGGTATAATATACAGCATAAATTGTGTGGCTACACTACTACTGTTTCCTACGACAGGGCCGGCATCCTTTGGAGTGAAAGAGGGGATAATCCAAAAACAGGTGATAATATAGCCGGAGAATTACACCAGCTATTGGAGAAATCAGGGGCGCCGAAACCTTATATTCTTGTGGGGCACTCTTTCGGAGGAATGCTTACCCGGTTCTTTGTCAGCAAATACCCCGACGAGATAGCCGGGGTGATATTGATCGACAGCCAGCACCCGGATAATGAAAAGTACCTGTCGCCCGGATTGTTTAGGCTGGTAAATAAGGGGCTGCCCGGCGGGTTCCTGCAGTTTGCCAATGCTTTTGGGCTTGCCCGGTTGATGTTCAGCAACATGTTTCCTACCAACGGGCAATATAAGTATCAGCGCACCATTATGCCTGCTTTGCTTTATAAAAGTGCAGACGCTGTTTTGGAAGAGCAGGACCGGATGGCATCCATAAAAAAAGAAGCGTCAAAGATCAGATCTTTTGGTGCAATTCCCCTGTATGTTATCAGTGCAACGGATGAATCGAGGTTCGACGGGTTTATTAAAGACAAAAAAATGAAGGCCGAAATGGTGGCTGCATGGAACAAAATGCAAGAAGACCTGCTGGGGCTTTCTCCCCTTAGCCGGCAGATCCTGGCGCCGAACAGCGGGCATTATATTAACCAGGATCAACCGGAGGTGATTGAAGATGCGGTGAAAGATATGATCTTTAAATCTACCCGGTACAAAAAAACAATGTGTCCGCAGCCATCTATGCAGTTAGGGAAGATGTGATGCGCCTATTCCCTTAAAGCTTTTAGCTCGTTGTTCAGATACCTGCCGAATAACGATTGTAAAGTATCTATATTATTAAGCTTATCATCCAGGAATATAGCATACCGGAGGTTTTTTTTGGAGATGAAGAAATCAACCAGGTTTCCTCCGGCAATTCCCTGAAATTCCCCATACTGGGCCACCTTGTATTTTGCCAGCTCTTTATTGCTTCTGAAGTCATAAATTGTTAGCGAGTCGTTCGTCTTTACAGATAAGTACCTGTTGCCATGCGTATTAACAACCGCTTCGTGGTTGCCGTCGTACCTGCTGACCGTTTTCAGTATTTTATTTTCAGCAATATTGTAGAAAAGATATTTGTCACCGCTATTTATCTGTAAGATGTCAGGAATATCATCAACGTTATAGATATTGCTTACATTAGGAATCTTGCTGATGATACTTTCTGTTGCTGCATCATATAAGTAGCATATATTAGATGATGTGAGATAGGCTATTTTATTATATTGAGGAAACACATACATGCTGGTGATACGGATATCCACCACTTTTTTTGGAATGGTTTGATCCATATTGATCAACCATAGTTCCATACTTTCTGTATCTCCATGTACATCAATATCCCGTACAACAAGTTTAGAATTATTATCAACAAAACCGTCCGGCATAGCCTTGGCGGAATAACCAGGTTTCCTGTATTTTATTTGGGGACGCCCGGTAATATCATAAACGGTCAGTACGGAGTTATTTACAATTGGCAGGTACTGCTTATAGAAACCCTGATTCACAAAGGAGCCTGGCCTGATGGGAGATAGCTTGTACAGCGAATCTTTCGTGAGGTTGGCCAGGTAAGCGCCTGACGAGCAATTAATGAGGATTTTGTTGCTATCCAGCTCAAAATGAGAGTATGGTTCATCCAGGGCAAAGCCATTGGCAGCAGACTTACGGGCTTCTTTTGCCAGCTTCTTTACCTCCTTTGCCAGAACGGGTAATTTTTTACCTGTTTTAAGGGAATAGAACTGGTGCCAGATAGTGCCGCTGTCGTTGGTTGTTCTTTCCAGGTATGCATTCCCCTTAATGGGTTTGGAGTTACTGAAATCAAATTTATCCTGGAGAGATATCATTTTCCCGGAAAAATCAAAAGTATAGGCAGTATCTATGATGGCTATCCGGTCGGATTCGGGGAGAAATATCACTATCTGATCATTACTAAAGCGATCCAGCTTCACAATACCTGAATCAGTAATCGCCCATCGATACTGGATATTATCCCTGTCTGTTGTAAGTATATATTTCCCGCTTGCGGATATCCGTATATTTTTACCACAGAAAGGAGCGAGCAGGTGACGGGATTGTATGGAATCCCCGAATTTCCCGGGATCTTCTTCTGCCAATTGCCACATCCTGTAACCGAGCATATGGAAGCCATTGTTATAATTGGAGAGCGCAGCCGTTTTATAATTAAGGTTGAGCAGTTTTTTATTTTTCTTCGAGGCGATAACAAACATGGCCAGTCCGCTAATGATCAGCGCTGCTACGGTAACTATAGCAAAGATGACAATCCTGGTCATACGTCTTGTTTTGGCCATCTGTTGCTGCATTTCATTTTGTGCCTCTTTCGCACGCTGGATCGCTTTTCGCAGCTTATCCCCCTGCTTCCGTTCTCTTTCAATTTCTGCTTCCTTTTGCTCCATCAGCATCCTGTGCCGCTGTTCATCTCTTACTTTTTTCTTTTTCTGTTCCTCGCGCCGTCTTTCATCCCGCAATCTCACGATAGATTTAATCAGCACATCATGGCTGATTTCATACATTTTCTGTTCATCCCTGTATTCTCCTTTGATCAACCGGAACTCCTGGAGTTTGTTCAGCAGCCTGTTGTTGTTTTTCAGGAAAGATAATACCTGGTCTTCCGACAAAAGCGTACGCTTACCGCCAAAAAGAAGGTTTTCTTCCAGCAGGAAACGGCAGATTTTTATTTCATCAGGATTTCCCAGTTTTAAGAGATGGTTCCTGTAGAAATTATCCAGCACATTGCTAACATCATTACTACCGGTAACATC
>JBCNPS010000544.1:0-5126 GCA_039593235.1 Chitinophaga sp.
GTTTTCCTGTGTAACCGAGTTATTACCCCGGATAACGATGTTCAACGCAGATCCAGGCTGTCCGTCGCTGGCAGATACCTGCACACCTGCCACACGGCCCGCGAGAGCTTCTTCAAAAGAAGGCACCGGCGCTTTTGCCAGGTCGGCCATCTTCACCTCTCCTACAGACCCGGTAACATCTTTTCTTTTCACGGTGCCATAACCGATCACCACTACATCGTTCAACCCTTTAATAGCTGGTTCCAGCACTATGTTATACACTGTTCTGCCGGCGGTGAGCTTTACTTCCCGGCTCAAAAATCCTACGTAACTGAATACGAGGGTTGCGCCGGGTGTGTTGGGCGCCGCAATGTTATAAATTCCTTCTTCATTGGTAATGGCGGACGTTTTGTCGTTTTTAACGCGGATGGTTACGCCTGGCAGGGCGGTACCTGCGGCATCCGTTATTTTACCCGTAACGGATCTTTTTTCAGCCTGCCCCGTGGCGGGCTGCTGTGCTGCTGCATCTGCAACAGGTAAGATGATAAAAAGCAGGAGCAATAAATACCCTGCTGATAAGAAAACATTTTTCTGCATACCCCCAAACGTGTTTTTAGATGTTAGTTTGTGTAATTCATGTTGGTGCTTGTTATGTGCCGGTGGAGGTACCTACTCCGTGTATTGGCGTAAAGGGTGAAACGTGGATGATTGGTGTAAATGTACAGGTACGGGTACGGTTGGCGCAAAAGAAGTTCTGAGCAACAGTTCTTTCATATCGTGAGAATTTATGTGTTCCAAAGATTATAACTAACTGTTACCCGGCGAATAAAAAAATGATCATTTTACAATTGGGAACATTCCCATAAATTGGGAATGTTCCCAATTTTGGTATAATTGTGTTTCTTTACATAAAAAAACGGATGAAGCGACACCAGATCACCATTGTTGACATCGCGAAACAGCTGAATCTTTCCAAATCAACTGTATCAAGAGCATTGACCGGGCATCCCAGCGTAAATGCGGCGACCCGGCAGGCAGTATTGGAGCTGGCGGAAAAACTGGACTACCAGCGGAATATGCTTGCCATTAGCCTGGTTACACGGAAAACCAATACCATTGGTATCATTGTTCCTGAATTTACCAGTTCCTATTTCCCGAACATCACTATAGGCGCGCAGGAAGTGGCCAGCAAAGCCGGCTACAATACGGTCATTTGCCAGTCGAACGAAACCTATGAAACGGAAGTGGCCAATACCAAAGTAATGCTGGCTAACCAGGTAGATGGCGTACTGGTATCTATCACTAAAGAAACAAAGAACTTTGATCATCTAAAGATATTCCAGCGAAAGGGTATTCCCATTGTATTTTTTAATCGTGTATGTGATGAAATGGATGTGCCCAAAGTAATTGTGGATGATTACGATGGTGCATTCAGGGCTGTAAATCACCTGATTGAGAGAGGCAGGAAAAGAATTGCGCATTTATCCGGCCCCGCGTCTTTAAAGATCAGTGAAAAAAGACAGAACGGGTATAAAGCAGCGCTAAGAAAAAATAATATTGAGCTGGATGAAGAACTGGTGATCCCTTATGATCTGAGTCTTGATAAGGTGCATATTTATGTGAACCATCTTTTAAACCTCCCACATCCGCCTGATGCCATTTTTGCCATTAATGATCCTACTGCCATAGAAATTATACAGGTAGTAAAAAAGAGAGGCTTGCGGGTACCGGAAGATATCGCTGTAGTAGGCTTCAGTAACGACTTTGCTTCAGGACTTATTCATCCTTCGCTGACTACGGTATCGCAGCCGGTAAAGGAAATCGGCGGCACCGCAGCACAGCTGCTTATAGACCAGATGAGCAGGGATGTAACTGATTGGAAAAGTATTATCAGGGTGTTGAAAACGGAGTTGATTGTGAGGGATTCGAGTTGAATACATGTTATGCAGGGTTTATTATCCTTTCATCCGGCAGAAGCTGATTCTCCGGGCTTCTGTAAAAACCAGGTACCGCAACTCCTCCACATACCCTTTTTTTACCTTGTGAGCAGGCCGCTTTCCATTGTTGAAAACGGCCTGCTCACAAGGTTGGTATTCCGGGATATTATAGCTTAACTGCTGTTGCATTCACTGACCATGCAGTGGTGCTAAGCCTTCTGCACTCCGCTGTGTTGGTGGCAGCATCAGATAAGTTGGTGAATATTACCAGCGATCCGGCGGGATAGGCGACAGCCGGATAATTAGTATTGAGATAAGTGTTGGTGATAGCTGTTTTTGCAATAGAAGTGCTATTGACCACGTTACCATTGGCATTCACGCCGGAAACCACCCTGTAAATAGAATTGCCGTCCGACATGACCGTGAGTGTTTCATATTGCGCCAAAAGCGTTCTTGAACCCGCCCCGTCCATCAAACTGGTAGAAGTAATAGTAACGGGATTGGCACTGGCATCGATCTTTTTGATCGTGATTGTAAGCCCCGCCGGTACCGAAGAAGCAGCAGGCAATGGAATAGTAACAGCTGCATTGACAGCATTCAACGGAATAAAATAATCCTGCTTTATTTTTGAAAGATCGGGCAACGTGCCTATAACCGGTGGTATGTAGAGGCTGCGTGCTCCCAGGATATAATCACCTTTTGCATCTTTAAAGCGAAGATTATCCTGTGTAGCATCATACCATAGCGCTCCGGCCTGCACCAGGCTGGGGTTATATGAGCCCAGTAATAATGGCTGCATGGATTCAGCAATACCTATACTCCTGTTTCTTACAACTGCTACATTCCCGGCGTTACCTGGCAAGGTAACCACCAGCGGGCAGCAATCCGTGAGGTCATTCAGTGGCGCCGGACCGGTAATATAGCCCCGCACGGAAGCGTCTATATTGTACCCCGCGGTTGTTATATTCTGGATATTCACATTGTGACAAGACACTCCAATGGTTCCGGACCCGCTGATAATACCGGAAAAATCGGCAAAATATGGCATGGTAAACCCGTTCACGTAACCGCCATTCACATACAACCCCCGGATGTTCATCACACCGCTTTCATGCTTTATGGTAAAGGTAGGTTTATTAGGGGCGCCGGACTGTTCTGCATAAAGATCATTGATAACAAGGCTTCTTATGGCGCCGGGAAAACCTGTAGCGGCATAGAACTGAATATGTCCTTCCATGTTTGCCTCCAGTTGTGGCGCATCGATCACTACGTTGTTTGCCTGGGAAATGGAAATGCCGCAGCCTTTTTTTGTATTAAGTGCATAGCAACTCTGCAGCTGTATACTGTTATTACCTTCGTTACGAAGCCACCAGCCATCGCCGGTCATAATGCAATTGGTCAAACAACGGACAAATCTTGAGCTGTAGGAATTTACGCCAACACGGATGCCACATTCTGTATAATACCCCGTTACATAAATGTCTTCCACCAATGTAAGGGGAGAACTATCCACTAACAAACCATTTGTCCCGTTTCCATTTGTTTTATCCTCCGGCGCTATGATCCTGAAACTCTGCAATTGTGCGTGCTGCGTGTTATTAACAATAACCTTTGCTTTATTTTTCAGTATAATAGCAGTACCAATGCGCGATGCTCCCTTAATGATCTGATGATTTTCAGTAAGCACAATATTTTGTGCGGTGGGATATTGGCCTTCAGGAATATAAAGTATCAATATGTTCATGGCAACACAAGCCGCCAGCGCATTAGCTATGGCCAGGGTATCATCACCTGTGTCAACTCCTTTTGCGCCAAAACGCTTTACATTGATGGCATCATTGAGTATCGCCTTGAACCGGCCGGTCGCTACCGAAGTCCTTTTAATAACGGAACCTCCGTTATCAGGCTCCGTACTGGTGGCATCCCAATAAAAATCGCCGCCACCACCATCTCCGGGGGAATAGTAACCAAGTAAATGAATCAGGTCATCAGGGTTAAAGACAGTTGCATCCGCCCGCAAATCAACAATTGAATTAAATTTCATAACTATCATTTTAATGGATAAAAAATCGAATAAAATGAAGTTATTGAATGACTGCGCACTGAATATGCGTGTGCGTTTGCAGATAGCAGAAACCTGTTTCCTCCGGGTATTTTTTACACCCCCTCCGTAACCGCCTTCATTTTTGCCAAACCGGTTTTCGCCACCAGCAGGGCATCCTGCTTGTAATACTCCGGGTTAAAAACTTCGAGCGACAATACCACCGGTTTACCCGGATCCTTTATATACTGCAGCATCTGCCGCAACGGCGCAATTCCATCTCCCGGGTAAATACGATCCGGCTCAGAAATTTTTTCCGGTGCAATACCCGCCGGGTAATCGTTGATATGGAACACCTCTACAGCGGGTTTACCTACAAACGCCATAGTGTCCGGCGCCGAGCCTCCTTTAAAAATATGGAATGCATCCATCAGCAGGTGCGCATCCTTACGACCGCTTGCTGCAACTACATACAGCACCTGGCTGATCTTTTTCAGGTTGGGCGATCCTCCCCACATTTCAAGGATGGGCATCACACCGGTCTTTTCCCCCATCTCCAGTATGGTGATGTATCTTTCTGTAATAACATCCAGGTTTATTAAAGCGGCATCTTTACTGTTAGCGCCCATGGGGGGAGCTGCCACACGTTTACAACCAATTTTCGCCAGCTGTTCCATTTCACGCTGCAGCTGTTCCAGTCCTGCTTTGCGGGTGGCGTCGTCGTCTACTATCCATTTGGCAAAACCGATGGCATTTTCCACTTCAATACCTAAATCGCTGATTATCTTTTTTGCTTCTGTTGCTGATCCGCCCTGTTCCAGGTATTGCTGAAAAGTATCTATCCATATCTCCACTGATCTGAATCCTGCTTTGGAAGCAGCTTCCAGCTCTTTAATAAATCCCAGTCGCTGACCGCGGATAGTGCTCATGTTCAGCGAGTACTTAAAAGCCGGGGAAGGTTTTTCCGCACCGGCTTTCGCTGATGCCGGCAGGTTCAGCAAGGCAGCGCCGGCAGTTAAGCCCAGCGTTTTTAAAGCATGCCTGCGGTTAAATGATAGGTCCGTCATAATACCGTTAAAATATAACTTACATCCGGCAAATGCAACCGCTAATATTTTACACATGAAAATTATAGCCGGCGCTGGTATGATTTGTGCGTGGGGACTTTG
>JBCNPS010000545.1:0-5121 GCA_039593235.1 Chitinophaga sp.
CCAGCCCGGACGGCGCGCAATGGCTGGAGGTGAATCTGCCGGGCGCCGGCGAGGGCCGTATCGGCTATGTCGTCTATGCGCCGATCGAACCATGTATGCTCCCTGTTGTTGACAGCAGCGGGGTATGCATAAACGCATCGGTATAGTCGAAGGTCTGTTTGTGGATCAGCTCTGCAAGATCCAGCAGGAACGCATCCCCGGTAATATTATACAGCCAGTACACAACAGCCAGGTTATCGCCGGCGCGGTACTTTGCCCAGAAAGTCCAGTGATCCAGCGGTTTTTGCGGCAACTCTTTCAACTGGTAGCGGAAGTAATTTGTCATCAGTTGAATGATCCGCGGATCTGCCGTGGCGTCGTAGTATTGCTTCAATACTTTCAGCATTACCATTTTGGGCCACCAGTCGTGGCTGTTGTCCCTTTGTATACCTGCTTCATACGGATAGTCTTTACCCGGGCCGAAGTACCCGTCGGGTTGCTGGCTTTTAATAGACCATTCCACCCATGGCTTTACTTTGGCAATCAAAGTCTCGTCTTTCAGCAGGTAAGCCAGTGGAAGCAATCCGTCGATCCAGTAAGGCCCGCGTTCCCACTGGTCGCCGTCACCGCCCAGCCATCCGTTGCGCTGGTTCATTACCAGCGGGTAAAGCTTATCCAGCTGGCCGGTAGCGCCGTTCTTTTGTTGTACCAATACAGTACGCAGCCATCCCTGTGGAGTAATGGCGCCCAAAGGCAGCATGGTATATGGTTTGGTATGAAGGGGCGCACGGTTGTTGTAGTAATGCGGCACAACAGCCGTATTTTTCTTTCCCTGCGCCGTAGCCTGTATGGTAAGTCCCAGCAATATGGCGGAAGCAATCGCAAAATGTTTCATAAATGATTTGTAACGTGGCAAAATGAAGGTCCAATATATCCCTATTTTCCTACCGGTAGTTATCTCCATTGCCTCATTCTTTCTTTAAAATGTATCATATATTATCTTATGTTTGGGAGAAAAAGATGCGGCATCTATTGGTAATCCTGTTAACCGTAATGATAGGAATCAACACATCAACGGCACAAACCACTCCCTTTGTTTTAGGCGAAACACAGCAGTTTTCTTCCGCTATACTGAATGAAACCCGCACCCTGAATGTATACCTGCCCGATGGTTATGCAGCAGGAAACACCCGTTACCCGGTGATATACCTGCTGGATGGCTCCGCAAATGAAGACTTTATCCATATTGCCGGAATTGTACAGTTCCTCGCCATGATCAAACAGCTGCCACCTACGATCCTGGTAGGCATCGCCAACACCGACCGGAAGCGCGACTTTACCTTTCCCACTACTGTGAAAAAAGATAAAGAAGATTTTCCTACTACCGGTGGTTCGGAAAAATTTATCCGTTTCCTGGATAAGGAGCTGAAACCGTACGTGCAACAGCATTTCCGCACCAATGATACCACTACTCTCATCGGCCAATCGCTGGGCGGACTGTTGGCTTCCGAAATAGTGCTCAAACAGCCGGCTCTTTTTAACAACTACGTGATCGTTAGTCCGAGCTTATGGTGGGACCAGGAATCCCTGCTGAAGCAGGCCCGGAAATTATTAGCGGCTTCACGGGGTGTACATGCCAGTGTATTCGTTACCGTAGGAAAGGAGGGAAAGATGATGGAAGAACCCGCGAAACAGCTGGCTGAGTTGCTGAAAAGCACGCCTGGAATACATGCCGGCTTTATGCCTTTGCCGGAAGAAACGCATCTTACCATTTTGCATAACGCAGCGTATAAGGCGTTGCAATGGCTGAACGGGGTGAAGTGATCTATGTATAAATGATCTGGCAGTTGTTACAAAAGAAACTCCGCCGGTTAGTTTTTCCAAGATAGGCTTTAATAAGCGGGATCTCACACCGTGGGCATATCTTTTTCGTATGTGCGAGCCAGTGCTTTTTCAATACAAATGCTTTCTTCCATTCAAGGAAGTCGTAGCTGTATTGCACTGCCTCGCGCACCAGTTCTTTCCGTTTTTTCAGGGGCAATTTTCCAACCAGGCTTTGCGGGTGCACGCGTATACGAAACAATACTTCGTTCTTAATAATATTTCCAACACCGGCAAAAATATCCTGGTTCAGCAGCGCATCGCAAACCAGTGCGTCGGGGATCTTTTTAAGTTTAGCTATTGCTTTTGAAGCATCCCAGTTTTCATTGAG
Organism: Chitinophaga sp.; assembly: GCA_039593235.1. Lineage (GTDB taxonomy): Bacteria > Bacteroidota > Bacteroidia > Chitinophagales > Chitinophagaceae > Chitinophaga. The sequence continues at coordinate 2,192 of JBCNPS010000545.1, forward strand.
TACATCGGCGCTCCAGTCGTACACTTCATCCAGGGGTTCTTCTATAATCCTTATGGAAGAAGTATAAAAGTTCAGTTCCCCGTTGGCGAACTGTAAATGCAAACGGGCAGGCATCTCTTTAGCCTCATTGATCCGGTAGGTGCCAAACATCAGGAAGTGAATGCGTATGGTAAAGCCCTGGAAGCAGATCAGGAAATGTTTGCCCCAGCTTTTAAAGGCAATTACTTTTTTTCCTGTTATCCGGCTGAAGTCAACTGTTTTTGAATTACCCGAGGCGCTGATCACCTTTTTCCCGGCAAAGCGGGCTGTTTCTTCTTTCAGAATTACTATTGAGGGTCCTTCCGGCATAAAATTGATGTAAATTTATCTATAGGAAACCTCACTAAATTGTGTGCCGTATATGTCGCAGTTAAGTTTTTTTGATGATAATGAAAGCCTGCGTTTCCCGGAGAACCTCCTGGAATACTATCCCCATTTCCTGGAGGGGAGCGCTGCGCTGGCGTTGATGAATGAACTGATTGTTACAGCGCCCTGGAAGCAAACCACGCTTACCATCAAAGATAAACTGCTGCTCACGCCCCGGCTCACGGCCTGGTTTGGCGATGCAAAGAAAAGCTACCGCCTGTCGGAAAAGCAGCTCAATCCGCATTCCTGGACGCCTGCGCTGAGCGCGTTAAAGGAGAAGGTGGAAGCCTTTACCCACATGAATTTCAACAGTGTATTGCTGAACTATTACCGCGATGGAAACGACTCTGTGGCCTGGCATAGCGACAATGAAAAGGAGCTGGGGCAACATCCCAATATTGCTTCCCTGAGCCTGGGGCAGGCAAGGAGCTTTGATTTCAGGAATAAGAAAGATCATCAGCAGAAGTATTCTCTCAAATTAGGTAATGGCTCCCTGCTGATCATGAAAGGTGATTTGCAGCATCACTGGGAACACCGCATTCCTAAATCGGCCAGGCCCCTGCAGCCAAGGATCAATCTTACCTTCCGGATCATTTATTAGGCGCTGTTATTACACAGTTGAGGAATAATGTCACACCCGCTCATGTCATCTTGTTACAAATTCCTACTTTCGCAATGTTAAACACCTGTTTTATGAAACTATATACGGCAGTAGCATTACCATTATTCCTTCTAACCCTGCACCCGGCAGATGTACACAGCACCGGTAAAGCAGGCATGGAAATGACGGCCCCAAAGCCCAAATCACGGATCTCGTTTGGCAATGGCATTGACCTCATTGTAAAAGGACTTGGGCTGAACATCGACAATGTCCGTTTTATCAAAGCCCCTAAAGCCACTGATTATTTCAAAAAAGCCAACGATAAAGCCACGTACGCGCCTTCCCTTATTATTGCGGCGCTTAATGGCGTGGAATCGCAGCGCGATGTAAACCCTGAATCGCCGGCTACAAGGGAACAGTTTGCCATTGCTTTGTATGAGGCTATCCAGTCCACCGGCCAGTACCCTGTGAATATGATGTTCATCAATATCAAAGATGAAAGCTCATTCGTGAGCGGTGGAATGAATGCGGTGCAAACGTTGATCAAGTTTAAAGTGGTAGCCCTGGAAAACGGGAACTATCGCCCGAAATCCTATATCACCAAAGCGGAAGCCGCAAAAATGGTGGAGAATGCAGCTGCATTTATACAGGCGCATAAAAGCGCTGCGGCGGAACACAGTGGAAAAGGGCCGGTGAGCTTTGCTTCCACGCCGGTAAATGATAAGGTAAACAGTATTGTGATCACGGCTGAAAACCAGCCTACCTCCGGTTATACGCTTAAAGTAACCCGCATTGTTTTCACGGAAGCTAACGAAGCGGAGATCCATTATAAACTTACGGCGCCGCCTTCCGGCAGTATGAACCTGCAGGTGATCACATCGCCAACGGCAGAAACGTTTGTGCCTGCCGGTTATACGGTAGTTTTAAAGGAAGACTGATAACGGATCATAAAAAGAAGCGGGCGTACCATTGGTGGTGCGCCCGCTTCTTTTTATCATTGATTTTTTATTCAGAAGCTATCCTTACCTATCACGGTCCAGTCGTCATTGCCGTGTCCTTTCTGAATCCACCGGTCCATTTCCGCAGCAATAGCCGGCAATACGGCAAGAGGAACATTGCTTTTATTGGCTGCATCCATAAACAGCTGCGTGTCTTTCCTCGCCATGCTCAATTCCCAGGAAGGGCTGCTGTAGTTGCCGGAAGTCATCCGTTGTAAGCGGGCCGGTAATGCGCCACCGGGATTCCATGAACTGAAGAGGGAGCTTACATCGCTCACCGGTATATCCAGCGCTTTGGCAAGCGACAGGGTATCTGCCAGTCCTGCGGTAAGCCCTACCAGGAAGCTGTTCCCGATAAGCTTCATGCCTGCAGCCTTACCGGTGGTATCGCCAAAGTTGATCACTTTCCCGGTCATTTTTGAGAGGGCGGGTTCCCAGGTACTGATCACCGCCTGATCGCCGGAAACCAGCATATAGCCGCTACTTTCCAGCGCATTTGCCGGACCCATGAACACGGGGGCGTGCAGGTAGGTAAATCCACGTTCTTTCCACTCTTTTGTTCTGGCCACTGCGCCATCGGCGGAGGTGGTGGTATGATCAATGATCACTGCGCCGGGTGTAAGTCCGGCTGCCGCGGCCGCCAGTACTTCATTTACCGTATGATCATCTTTCAGGGTAAGATGAATGCGGTTAGCGCCTTTAACAGCAGCGGCTGCATCAGGAAATGCCTTAGCGCCGTATGCCTCCAGGGCTGTGGCTTTTGAAGCGGTACGGTTCCATACCTGTACCTGTTCACCCTTACTGATCAATGCCCTTACGAAATTTGACCCCAGGAGGCCCATGCCTAAGAATGCTATCATAACCTTTTTTTTCCGAAGATAAGAAAAAGTTAACCAGTGGTTCCCGGCTAAGAGATAGCACAACGC
>JBCNPS010000546.1:0-5114 GCA_039593235.1 Chitinophaga sp.
ATACTTCCTGCCCGATTCCTCGTATTTCTATAACCAGCATGCTGCCAGCAATAACCAGAACAATACCCACCGCCTTAACCTGGGCGCCGATATACAGATCGACTCCCTGCATTCGGTTAAAATTTCCTCCTCGTTCGGGTACCAGGAAAACCGCAGCAACAGCAAAAGTACCTATGAAACCCTTTCGGAAAACCAACAGCTGGCTAATGAAGGCTTCAGTAACAACTCTTCCACCGGCCATGGCAGCAACCTGCGCAATGATATCCTATTCAGAAAAAAATTCCAGCGTAAAGGCAGAACCTTTTCACTGGCCCTGCAAAACAGCGCCAATAAAAGCGAAAGCAACGGTAGCCTCCTGTCCGTGAATCACTTCTATAACCGCGCTGCCCCGCAACCCGGTTACGACTCCATCCACCAACGGAACAACATATCCGGTAATATGAACAGCTATACCGCCCGCGCCGTATATACGGAACCGTTATTCAAACATTCTCTCCTGGAGTTCAGTATCGGTAACAGCTATACGAAAACCACCTCCGATAAAACCACCTGGGACTACAACGGGAACAACGGGAAATTTGACCAGCTGAATCCCGCACTCACAAACAATTTTGAGAATACCTACCGCTATACCAACGCCGGTATCCGCTTGCGTACCAAACAAAAGAACTTCAGTCTCGCTGCCGGCCTTAACTGGCAGGACGCTTCCCTGGAAGGTACCATCATTGCAGGGAAAAAAGATTCCGTGATCCGCCAAACGTTTTATAACCTGCTGCCATCGCTGCGTTTTCAGTACGATTTTACCCGTTACCGCAACCTCAGTATCAACTACGCCGCCATTACCAACCAACCGGATATGGCACAGTTGCAACCTGTACCCGATATCAGCGACCCGCTCAATATCCGCGAAGGAAACCCCGACCTGAAACCGGAACTCACACATGCAGTACAGCTGAACTTTATCTCCGTAAATCCATTCAGGAACAAAAACCTGTTTGCATTTTTTAATATCCAGGAAACACAAAACAAAATAGTAAACGATGATATGGTAGATAGCGTTGGCATTAAACGCAGTCGCCCGGTGAATGTGAACGGGGTCTTTAACATGTCCGGCAATATCAGCCTTGGGCTGCCGCTCCGCGCCCTGAAAGGCACGGTGAATTTCAGCAGCAATGTAGGCTACAGCAACACCAAACAGTTCATCAACAAAGCAACTAACGGCATCAGTACTATTTCGCTGGGGCCGGCCATGCGCTTTGATCTCAACCCCGCCGACAAACTGGACCTCTCTTTCAGCGCAGGCGTCAATTATTACAACACCACCTATTCCCTGCAGCCTGCACTCAACAGCGGTTACTTTATGCAACAGTATGAGGGGGAAGTGAACTGGCAGCTGCCGGCTAATTTCTATATCAGCACCAGCTTTAACTATATTATCAACAGTCGCCGTACAGACGGTTTCAATGCAAAAGTGCCGTTGTGGAATGCGTCTGTAAGCCGGCAGTTCCTGCGCTTTAACCGGGGGGAACTAAAGCTGAGCGCATTTGATATCCTCAATGAAAATGTGGGCATCAACCGCAGCACCAACCAGAATTATATTGAAGACAGCCGCGTCAGGAACCTGCAACGTTTTTTCCTGTTAAGTTTTACTTACAGTCTCAGTAAAAACGGCCTTTCAAGTGCCGCCATGCCGGGTATCAGGATGATACGGCGTTAGAAGAGTGATGTAAAAAGGGCCGGAATTTTCCGGCCCTCCTCCTGTTAATTATCTACTGGCCAATCCTTGTAGCCCTCATCATACCGCCTCCGTTGCGCTGCATTTCCGCCATCAGTTTTTCCCTTGTTTTATTAAATTCTTCCCCCGTTACTTTCTTTCCTTTGGAAGGCGCCCTGATAGCAGTAAGATCCGCTTCAGGAGATACCTCCAGCGCCTGGTAAACGGTAGCGCCGTTATTGATATCGATAGCCAGGATAAGACCGGGAAGCTGTCCCTGGAAATCAGGACCGGCCGGCACGGGAATAGCCAGTGTAAACCACGCGGTGATGTTGGCCGTATCTGCCACTTCTTTGCTTTTCATTTGCCCGTTTTCTATAGTGCTCATCTGCCGCTTGCCAATACGCTGGGCAACTGCCTGCTGGCAGGGGTAATTAAGGATGGTACGGGTATCGCCGGTCACTTTCCAGCTAAGCTGCCGAACACTGTCCGTAATGATATAATTCTTTGCGGCAAACTCCCGTTGCTCCACTACCCGTTTGTTTGAAAAGCTGGTGTAACTTATCTCATTGTCGCCCGCCACCATCATGCGTACATGCATACCGCCTTCGTCCGCAAATTCTTCCGGGGCCTCTTCTTCCACGGTGCGGCGGAGCATCTGCCCGTTGCCAAACAATACTTCCAGCTTATCTTTCCGGGAATGCGGCAGCAGGTTATCCGGTACAGCATCCGCATTTGCACCCGCTGCTATGCCCATCATACGCAGCTGCATTTGTACCGTGCGCTCGTAAAGCACGCGCCCCTGTTGCTGCTGGGCATGAGCGGTTAACAGGCATCCGCCGGCTGCCAGCGTAAAAATTATTTTCTTCATGTTATATACTTTTAAGAAAATAAAGCTATTTCCTTCCTGCTGTAACACAGGTTAACATGACTTGATTTAATGTTAATTTAGGTTAATGTTTCCGGGTTCCGGAAGCAGGAAATGATACATTTGCCGTAGTATTGTTATTTCTGACCATTCAATCAATTTAGTGCGATATAAACTTTCCATACCGGCTACTGTTTTCCTGATTGCGCTAACCATCCTGCTGATCACTGCTTTCCAGGCATACTGGCTGAGCAATAATTACAGGGAAGAGAAACGGTTGTTCACCGTACGCACCAATATCCTTTTCAGGGAAACCATTTTCCGCCTGCAGGCGGTGAAGCTGAACCTGGATTCCAATATCAGCCTGCGGGTACAGGGCCGTGCCGGTATGACAGGCATTTCCAATGTGCTGCAGGAAGGCATCAGGGATTCCGCTATGCCCGGCCGCATGGTCCGGGAGTTTAAACGCACCAGGGTGGTAGCGTTAAATACGGTATCCGTACCGGCCGACGATTCTTTCATGAATGTACGATACGATGTTGGCAGGGCAATGCCCGCCGCCGGCGTTGTTCAGTTCCTGGCCGGGGTAGATTCCCTACGGGACTCCATCACGGTAAAGGAAGTGGTAGACCGCTATCAACAGGCGCTGGAACGGGAAAAGATCAACGTTCCTTTCGTGGTGAATGCCGCCCCTTTTGATACCTCCAAAATATATAACACTTTCCCCGATGATATCGACGACAACACCGTTACCATTGGCTTTACCAAACCAATGAACTACTCCGTAACATTCGACAATAATACCTGGTACCTGCTGAAACGGATCAGTCAGCCTATACTGGTATCATTCTTCCTGCTGGCAGTTACCATCTTCTCCTTCCTCCTGCTGTACAGGAATCTCAAACAACAACAACGGCTGGCGCAATTGAAAAATGATTTTATCAGCAACATGACCCATGAGCTGAAAACACCCATTGCAACAGTGAGCGTAGCTATTGAAGCATTGAGGAATTTTGATGCGTTGGAAGACCTGCAAACCACGCTCGAATACCTGGATATATCAGCGAATGAAATGAACAGGCTGGCTTTACTGGTAGATAAAGTACTGAAGCTGTCGATGTTTGAGAACAGGGAAATACCTTTGAATAAAGAACCTTTTGACCTTACCGACCTGGCCCGCAGCGTGATGATTTCTATGAAACTACAGTTCGAAAAACAACGCGCCGTTACTACTTTAAAAAGAACCGGCCATAACTTTACCATCATTGCCGACAAACTGCATATGACCAGCGTATTGTATAACCTGCTGGATAATGCGTTAAAGTACAGTGCCCAGGACCCCAATATCCTGATCCATATCATTGATCACAAACAATACCTGGAACTGCGTGTAACCGACAACGGTGTAGGCATTGCCCGCGAATACAAGAGCAGGATCTTTGAGAAATTTTTCCGCGTGCCCAGCGGCAACCGGCACAATATAAAAGGATATGGCCTTGGCCTCAGCTATGTATCGCATATTGTACAGTCGCACATGGGATTTATTGAAGTGGAAAGCGAATTGCATAAAGGAAGTACCTTTTCCATCAAGCTACCTTTCGCAGAGGCGCCGGTAATTCATTACGATAAAGGCCGGGTTGTAAAGACTAAAACAGGATGAGATGAACATTAAAATTTTATATATAGAAGATGAACTGTCGCTTGGTAAAATAGTGAAAGAAAGTTTGCAGCGGCGTGGATATGAAGTAATACTGGAAAGCGATGGCGCCAACGTAATGCAATTGTTTCAACAGGTAAATCCTGCTGTATGCGTACTGGATATTATGCTGCCAAATAAAGACGGGTTTGAAATTGCTGCGGAAATACGCGCCATTAACCAGGAAGTTCCCATCCTGTTCCTCACTGCCAAAACACAAACCAACGATCTCGTAAAAGGTTTCACCCTCGGCGGCAACGATTATATCCGCAAACCTTTCAGCATGGAAGAACTGATTGTACGCATTGAAAATGTATTGCGCAAATCAGATAAAACACCCGCACCTGCCGCCAATCATATTAAGATCGGCAAGTTCCGCTTTTATACCAACCGCCAGGTGCTAGCCAACGATACAGAAGAAAAAAAATTATCTTACAAAGAAAGCGAACTACTCAAACTACTATACGAAAACCGCAACGGTATCATCGACCGCAAAAATATTCTCGACCTGCTCTGGGGACACGATTCCTTTTTCAACAGCCGTAATCTTGATGTATATATCACCCGGTTGCGCGTACACCTGAAAGAGGATGATAACCTCCAGATCCTTACTATTAAAGGGGTGGGATACCGCTTTGTGCTGGGTTGATCACCTGCGGTATTCCCTGGGCGTAACTCCTTCCGCCCTTTTAAACAACTTAATAAAATAGTTCAGGTTATTAAAGCCCGATTGGTAACACACGTCTGTAATACTCAACGCCGGGTCGGCCATGATCCGCTTTGCCTGCCGGATCTGGTGACCTGCCGTAGCAAAGGCGAATCCAGCTTGTTCAGCC
>JBCNPS010000547.1:0-5107 GCA_039593235.1 Chitinophaga sp.
ATCAAATACACAGAAGACAAGATCTACAAAGCTCCATCCATCCAGATAAACGTGAAATAATCTATCTTCCTAATAATTAAATAACTGCTGGATCGGCACAATAAAATCAAACCGGTTCTGCGCATTGTCTGCCGGATCCTGGTCGAACAGGTGACTGAAACGCACGCCGAATGTAAAGGGCAACGCATTACCTATGCGCGTATCAAAAAACAGCTCTGTTCCCGCGGAAGTATAACGGGTATTGGTATTCACGTTATTACGGGAAAATTTTGCCATGCTGTAATCATAAAACAGGTTGGCCCTGATGCGGTTAAAATACAGGATCTGTGCAAATCCCCAGTCGGGATACACCAGCGGCAAATGATAGTTGGCTCCCAGCTTATAAATACTGGTATACAAAGGCGTATTATACCCTCTTGCATATACGAAATTATCGGTGAAGGTATAATTGAACGCGTTATCCCGTTGCTGGTAAGCCCCCTGCAACACCAGGCTGTGATTTTGCCATAATCCCGGCAGATATTGATCCAGCCTGGCATACAGCTGCTCGGCATACAGGCCGGTTACAGAACTGTTATACTGCACCGCCAGGTACTGCCCGAAATGTGTGTAAATATTTTGTACTGCTTTGATCCGCTGGTTATTGAAGATGATGGTGTTAGTCAGGAACTGCAGATCGTTTCCTTTATATCTGGCATCGAGATAACGGTGACGGATATTGTAATTACTTCCGAAAGATAAACTACGGCTGTAAAGCCCCGATGAGAAATTCAACGGAACGCTTACGCCCACATGCGCAGTGGCTTCATTCCAGTATACCCGTTGCCGGTTCTGATCCAACCCATTACGGTTAATGGTATAATCCGCCCCAGCAGACAATACCGGGAACCATCCCGCGAAAGTAAAGGCGGCTGCAATATCTGAGCTTCCTTCATTCCTGTTATAGGTATAGCCGATGGTGGTGGAGGTAGTGCCAAGTATATTTTCTCCTATCAGTGATATACTGTAATCCGGATCATTGAAGGAAGGCACCCAGCTGTGGAAGTTAAACGGGCGGGTGAACTGCGGGTATTTTTTTACCGGCAGGGAATCATGCGCCAGTTCCAGGATATTACCGCCTTCCTTAAAATGGGGCTGCAGCCAGGCGCTGCGCCCGTCTTTACTTACATCGGCCAGCTTCCATGCCGCCTTGTTCAGCGCCGCATGATACAACTTATATCCCTTTACGGTAAATTCACTGAAAACGAGACTATCTCCTGCCGGGGCTATCGCCATATGCAACGCACTGTTACCCCTGTCGGTCACTTCGTATGTTTTCCTGTCTGATAACGTGAGCGCATATACGTTATTCACATCTTTCAGGCCGCTGGTGAAATAAACGGTATCGCCGCTCACCACCGGTATGCCTATTACGGTATAACTGAAAGGCGTAAGCACGGTGCTTTCGCCCGTAGCCAGTGATTGCTGTACCAGCGCCATCTCTCCTTTATTATTCCTAACCGCGCTGATCACCGCTTGTTCTCCTGCGACAAAACGGGGATAGGTATAGTACCAGTTTTCCGGGTTGGGCAACTGTTTTTCCACGGTGGCAGTGCGTGTATTGATCAGTTGCAGGCTATAGGTCATAGCGGTGGTGGTAGCCACGGCTATAACATGTTCTCCGTTTTCGCTGATGTCGGGGGAGAAGAATTTCCCCTTCGGGGAAACGGTTTTCGTATGCCCGGTAGCGTTATCCCATACCCGGATCACGGAAAAATCCTTCCAGCCCCAGCGGGCGTCAAAGCGGGCAGCAGCCCATGCGATACGCCCGTTGCGGTAACTGAAAAAATCGTCGTATAAAATACCGGGGCGTACCAACAGGCTTTCTTTACCTGCTGCATCCAGGCGATAAATACCAGGTACTTTATTCCAGGCATTCTTTAACACCACCCATTCGTTATTACCTGCGCTATAGATATAGTTATAGTTGGTAACGGGTTGGGCCTCCGGCAGCAAGGGCTGCGCCGGGGTGGTATCCGGTCTTGCGGCATAGTTATTCCACAACGGCTGGTATTCTTTCAGCATCGCATTATAGAAGCCGGTTACATTCATGCCTGTTCTCTTCTTCAGGCTATGCGACAAAGGATAAAACACGCCGTGGAAACGGACGGCGTCACTGGTCACTTCTTTCCAGAAAGTTTGCCCGTAATGCTCCCGGCCGTAGGTAGTCATCAGGTAGCCCAACGGGTAGTGATCCGGCACATAATCCACATAGGAACCGTTCCGGATTTTCATATAGGCGTAATGTTTACCTGCCAGTGAAAGGCCACGGAAACCGTCGAAGAAACCTGGCAGTCTTCCCCTGCCCTGTGGCGTTAACGCGGTTTCCATCACCACAGCATCCCCTTCCCAGAACCAGTTTGGCACCGCTATGTTGGTTACAGCTGCCTGTCCCAGTTGCCCCCCGAGAATAGAAAACACTTTGGATACCCCCTGCCGGAAGTTCATGTTCTGTAACACATGCCGGTATTCATGTACCGCCAGCTGGTCTACCCAGTTCAGGGAGCCCAGGTCCAGCGAGTTTGGCGGAGGCGTAAGATAAAATTCAGAACGGAAGGGGCCGAGTTGTACATACCCGTTGGATTGCAGGGTTTGATTCTGCAGTACGATGTTTACTTTTTTTTCCAACCCGCCGATAGAGGAACGGGTATAACGGTTAAGATAGTGGACCAGGCCGGCTACACGCTCTCCCTGGGCGGTCATGCCGTGGGGAAAGATCACCCGCACCGTATCTGTGTTGATCTGTTGCCATTTCAGCGAAGGAGGATTACCTCCGAATTGCTGCGCCGATAAAGAAAGGGAAAGAGAAAACAGCGTAATGACAAGGATAACACGCATAAAAAATAACGAATTACGGATCTAAAGCAGATGATGATAACGTATAAACGAAAATATGGTTCTTTCCTTATATTATAACCGATATTCGCCGTAATCTGCTTTTAAATCTGTAATTCGTTACCTGGTATCTTTTAACACTCCGGAAGACTGATAGGAATATTTACCGCCAGGCCTCCATCGGAAGTTTCCTTATACTTTGAGTTCATGTCCTGCGCTGTTTCCCACATGGTTTTCACCACGGCATCAAGGGAAACCTTTGCCAGTTCGGGATTACTTTGCAGCGCCAGCTGGGATGCCGTAATTGCCTTGATGGCCCCCATGGTGTTCCTTTCAATGCAGGGCACCTGTACCAGTCCTCCAATAGGATCGCAGGTAAGGCCCAGGTGGTGTTCCATGGCTATTTCCGCGGCCATCAGCACCTGGCGTTGGGAACCGCCCAGACATTCCGTGAGGGCCGCTGCCGCCATGGCGGACGATACGCCTATTTCCGCCTGGCATCCACCCATGGCTGCAGAAATGGTGGAGCGCTTCTTAAAGATGCTGCCTATTTCTGAAGCCGTAAGCAGGAACTGCTGGATCTTTTCTTCGTGGAAACCATCGCAGAAAGCGATGAAATACTGCAAAACTGCCGGAATTACGCCTGCGGCGCCATTGGTAGGCGCTGTTACCACCCGTCCGAAAGAGGCATTCTCTTCGTTAACCGCCAGTGCAAAACAGCTTACCCAGTCCAGTGTGTAGCTGAAATGCTCACCACCGGCCCTGATGGCGTCGATCCAGGAAGCGTAATCTGTATAGGTACGGCCCTTCAGCAATTTTTTGTTGAGTACTGCGGCGCGGCGACCCACTTTCAATCCGCCGGGTAATTCCCCGCCGGTATGACATCCACGATAGGTACATTCCTGCATTACGCGCCAGATGTTAAGCAACCCGGCCCTGGTTTGTTCTTCCGGGCGCCAGGCCAGTTCATTTTCCAGCACCAGCTCGGAAATACTATATCCTGTTTTGATACACCATTGCAGCAGCTGACGGGCGGTGTCTATCGGGAAGGGAAGGTCCACCTGTTGTGCGCTTCCTCCGGCATCTCCTTCCTGCACTACAAAACCACCACCGATAGAATACCAGGTGGAAGCCAGTTGCTCACCATCCATAAAGGTGACGAGGAAGGTGAGGGCATTGGGATGGAAAGGCAGTGATTCTTCAAAAAGAAAATCAATATCTTCAACAGGGTCGAAATCTATTTCATACTTACCTGCTATTTTCATTCGCCGGTTGCGACGGATATCATCCATTTTGGAATTGATCCGGTTTACATCAAAAGTTACCGGATCATCCCCGCAGAGGCCCAGCTGTACAGCAATGTCAGTACCGTGCCCATGGCCTGTTTTGGCGAGGGAGCCATATAATAATACCTGCATTTTATTTACAGCGGCCAGCTTACCATCCTGCTCCAGCTGATCCAGGAAACGCAGGGCTGCACGCCAGGGGCCCAGGGTATGGGAACTGGAAGGACCAACGCCTATCTTAAAAATGTCAAATACGGAAATACATTCGTGTGCCACTAATTTTTTATTTATCTGTAAAATTAACGGAAAGCGGGGGAATAATACAAATGCAAAAGCGGTACCGGCATAACCGGTACCGCTTTATGTATGTTTGCATTAATTATTTATTAACGTAGTCTTTCAGCTTTACATTGAACAGCAGTACGGAGTTGGCAGGAATCTTAGGATAGGCGCTTGGTCCGTAAGCATAGATAGAAGGCAGGATCAGGTTGATTTCGCCTCCCTTGCGGATTTTGGGAATACCGATGGTCCACCCGGTGATCACTTTATCCAGGTCAAACCTCGCACTGTCGCTGCTGTCAAAAACCGTTTTATCCAGCAACTGGCCTTTATAGGATACCCATACATTAGCGGCGCCATTAACAGAATCGCCTGTTCCTTTAGTAACAACCTGGTAAAAAATACCTCGGGGATCATGTTGTACATTGGTAATATTATTGGCAGCTATATACGCTACAATCTTTGCGGAATCAGCATCATACTGTGCAATGGCGTCATAGGCAGGTGCATCATCTTTCTTCGAGCAGGCAGCAAGCACTAACAGGAACAATCCCCCCAACAGGAAAATTTTCTTCATACAATTACGGTTTCAGTTTATGATAATTAAAAGGTGATAATACAATTGGTATAAGATAATGCATCTACCGGATACTTACCAGTTCCAGGTC
>JBCNPS010000548.1:0-5089 GCA_039593235.1 Chitinophaga sp.
TGATAACAGTAGCTACCAGGAAGCAGCACAGCAGCTTTTTAATCACATTATCAGTCACAGGAACCTGAAAAACGGCGCTGTGCACGATGGTTGCCTATGTCATGGCAGCGCGGGTATTGCCCACATACTTCAGCAGGCCGGGCTGGCTGCTGCTGATCCTGCATTGTTAAACGCTTCCCGCTCCTGGTGGCAGCATACCCTGCAAATGAACACCTGGGATGATGGCCCCGCAGGGTATAAATTTTATCATCACCCGGAGTATATCAGCAGTCATAATGTACTGGAAGGAATTGCCGGTATCGGGTTATCGCTGATCAGCTTCGTGGATAGCAGTATCAAACCTGCATGGGGAGAATGTATGCTGATAGATTAAACTTGTCTTGATTTTTTTACTATATTACATACCTGGTAAGATGAGCATTTTCAGTTGTTCGCCCGATTTTATTTATGCCATCGCATACACGTTACAGCAAACAGAAAAACCATGATCCGTTTATATTTTGTTGATGATCATCCATTGATACTCGAAGGATTGCGATCTTTACTAAGAATGGAAGAAGATATTCAGTTGGCAGGCGAAACCAGGAACGGTGTTTCCTGTCTTCACTTTTTGGATCAGCACACGGCTGATGTTGTTTTACTGGATACCTTGCTGCCCGATATCAGTGGCGCAGAACTTTGTGCCTGCATTAAAAAACGCTATCCCGGTATTGCCGTACTGGGACTAAGTTATCATAAAAACGACAGTGGCATTGCCGGTATGCTCGATAGCGGCGCCAGTGGCTGCCTGATGAAAAATGCTGATAAGGAAGAGCTGCTGCGCGCTATACACGATGTATATTCCGGGCGCACCTATCTTTCGGCAGAATTAAAACAAGCGCTCAGCAAAGACCTGCTGCCGCTGCATATTACCAAAAGAGAAAAGGAAGTGCTGTGGCTTATCGCCAACGGACACACCAATCACGAAATTGCGGAGAAGCTATTTATCAGTTCAGATACGGTAGATAGTCATCGCCGGAACCTGCTTGGCAAATTCAATGCACGGAACACTGCCATGCTCATAAAGTGTGCAGTGGATAATAAAGTGCTGATCTAGCCAGGCTCGGGCATGTAACCAGGGATTTTTTTCACAGCAGTGAAGATCATTTTTTACATCCTGTAGAAAATATTGCCGGTAAAATAGGGTAAAACCGCCCTTTTCCGCTGGCACGGTTTTTCGACAATTATTATCAGATGTTTCAGAATGGGGTGGTCTGGTAAAACAGATCTGAGATCATACCCAAGCACCTGATCTGGGTAATGCCAGCGTAGGAAAACAGAAACAACTAACAGCTCCGGCCAAAACCGGAGCTTTTTTTATGCCTTTACTGCAGGGAGTGACAACAACGGGATATTGGAATCATACGCCAGCTTTTTTGAAATGCTGTTGTGGAAGAAAGATGCCAGGAATCCCAGCTTTTTGGGAACTACAATAATGATGGAAGCATGATGACGGTTGGCATATGAAAGAATGCCTTCTACCGTATTATCTTCATTGATATAATCAAAAGCAGCATTATACTGATCAAAAATTTTATGCAGGCTGGCAATAGCTTCTTTGGTTTCTACCACATAACTTTCACCGGCCGTTTTATCTACATTTACTACCTGCACCTTTACACCCGGAAAAGCATCCAGAAATTCATACAGCTGATGCGCCGGTATGGACGCATGATCTTTCAGATCGGTAGTAAAAATCATGGAGTTGATGGGTTTGCCGATCACCGTGCTGTTGGGTACAATGAGCACGGGTACTGTACTTTCGCGGATCATCATGGAAGTGGTACTGCCAAGTAATAACTTCTCCAGTCCGGAGCGTCCGGAAACGCCCATTACTATTATATCTATTTCTTCACTTTTACATAAGCCGGCAATGTGTACGGGAAGAGAAACATCTTCCGCCATGAGGTCTATTCTTACCTGTTTTGTGAGCGCGGATAAGCGGTCCTGCTGCAGGCCCAGGCTTTCCATACTTTCCAGGTATACCTGCTGGTCGTTCGCTGTATTGGCTACGGGTAAATCGGTGCCTATAACGGAGCTTTGGTAAGCATGATACAATACGATCCGGCTGATTTGCAGGGGATTCACCAGTTGGGCTGCATATTCTGTTGCCCGGAAGGCATTTTCTGAAAAATCCGTCAGGATGAGCATTGTTTTCATATGCGCGAATTTTGGTGCAAACAAGTTAGTACGAAATTACTGCCAATAACTGAATGAACAATTTAAACTGCCTTATATTCAGGGAAAATTAACACCCGTAATGTTCGTTTTTGCACGGGGAAGTGTTCATATTTGAACAGAAAGGACCAGGTTCTTTGCGCTAAACCCGCCATGGTATTGACCCGGTTATATGGCATTTGTTTTGGCCGGAAGGGTATACATATTTAATGACATATCGTCGTAACTAACTCAAACTATGATCAGCAACTACTTTAAAATTGCCTGGCGCAGCCTTTCCAGGAGTAAAATGTACTCTCTGATCAATATTGTTGGCTTAACCGTTGGCATTGCCTGTTGTATACTGATTGTGCTGTATGTGAAAGATGAATTGTCGTACGATAAGTACCACAAGAACTATAATGAGATTTACCGGGTACTGCATGCTTACCGTGAAAAATCGGACCATCCGTTGCCCGCTCCGGCTCCCGGGGAATACCAGGTATGGGGAAATGCCCCTGTAGCGCCGGCATTGCTGGCAGATTTCCCGGAGATAAAGGAAACCGCCCGCTTTACCAGTCCTGTTACCCTGTTGTTGCAACACAACGATAAACGTTTCCAGGAAAGCAGCCTCGTTTTTGCCGACTCCACCCTGTTTGACCTGTTTAGCTGGAAGATGCGCTATGGTAACCCCAAAAACGCATTGACAGCGCCTTTCAGCATTGTGCTCACGGAAAGCCTGGCCAGGAAATATTTTGGCAACAGCAACCCGGTAGGGCAGGTATTTAAAGCAGATGATAATAATACGCTTACCGTTACTGGTGTAATGGAAGATGTGCCATCCAACTCACACTTTACCTTTACGGGATTATTGTCGATGAGCACTTTTTACCGCACCCGGCCGGAGATCTTCAATGAATGGGGGTATGTTGACTTCTATACCTATTTCCTGTTAAATAAAAATGCCGATATCAATGCCTTGAAGGCAAGGGTGCCTGCATTTGTAAAAAGGCATAACCCCGATTTTAATTATGCACTTACATTTGAACCACTGAAAGATGCCTACCTTCATTCGGTAGCTATGCGACAGCCCGGCGCTACCGGCAGCCTGTCGAATGTGTATATTTTTTCGCTGGTAGCTGCGTTTATCCTGTTCATTGCAGGGATCAACTTTATAAATCTTACCACAGCCCGTTCTATGGAAAGGGCCCGGGAAATAGGCGTGCGTAAGGCGGTGGGCGCCCACCAGCAAAGTTTAATATTACAATATCTCGTAGAAGCCGTTGTTATTTCCATGCTGGCTACCGTGCTGGCATTTGCGTTGGTATTTGTTTTATTGCCGATGGTGCGTAATATGTCGGGGAAACCATTGCCATATACGGATCTTTTGTCGTGGAAGATGTTAATGGTGTTGATGTTCACTCCGTTTTTAGTAGGCATCCCGGCAGGCATTTATCCTGCGTTGGTATTATCCCGCTTCAAACCTGCACTGGTATTAAAAGGCAAGTTTCATTCATCGGATAAAGGTATTCAGTTGCGAAAGGGCCTGGTAGTATTCCAGTTTAGCTTGTCCATTGCGCTGATTGCCTGTACCGCCATCGTGTTCTCGCAGCTGGATCACCTGCGGTCGCACAATCTTGGCTTCCGGCAGGATCAGATGCTGGTAATTGATTATGGCGGCGACGCTGAAGTGAATAAAAATATAGAGGCGGTAAAGGCTACGTTAGCCGGTAACCCTGCAGTATTAGCGATAACCGCTTCCCGGGCAGTGCCGGGACAATTCTTTCCGAATGCGCATACTGTTATAGCTTCGCGCAGCGGGGAAATGGTGTCTTTTGGGCCGGGGTTATATGAAATAGATGTTGACTTTTTGCCGGCATATGAAATGAAGATGGCGGCAGGCAGGGCATACTCCCGCGATTTCCCCGCAGACCTGGAGCAGTCGATGGTGATCAACGAAGCCGCTGCAAAACAATGGGGTTATGCTGATCCGAAGGAGATCATCGGGAAAAATTTTGAGCAATGGGGACGTAAAGGCACTGTGATCGGCGTAGTAAAAGATTTTAATTACCAGTCGTTACACAAAAAAGTGGAGCCGCTGGCACTGCGGATGGCGCCATCTGAAATGCTGAGCAGACTATCCGTGCGGATCAAAACCGCGCAGCTAAGCAAAACAATTTCGGAACTGGAGCATACCTGGAATGCCCTGGAACCGCAACGGCCTTTTAAATACAGCTTCCTTGACCAGGCGTTTAACGAACAATACCTGAAAGATGTACGATTCGGAGAAATTTTTGCCGCATTTGGTACACTCACGATACTTATTGCCTGTCTTGGTTTATTCGGACTGGCTACCTTCTCCACAGAAAAACGTTTGAAAGAGATAGGCATCCGCAAAGTGCTGGGTGCCTCCATTACCAGCATTGTTGGCTTATTATCCGGCGACTTTATCAAGCTGGTGTTGGTAGCCATCCTGATAGCCACGCCACTTGGCTGGTGGGGTATGCATCGCTGGCTGAATGGCTTTGCCTACCGGGTGGATATACACTGGTGGACTTTCGGAATGGCAGGCCTGGCGGCAGTGCTGATTGCATTGCTCACGGTAGGTTTCCTGGCGTTGAAGGCCGCAAGGATGAATCCTGTGAAGTCGCTGAAGGCGGAGTAAACTTGTTGATTGATCAGTTTAGTTAGAAGCGGTGGGGGGAACTCCGCCGCTTTTAGTTTGGTTATATTCATGGAATCAGTGTTGATATCCTTTATCATGAAGTTGGCGGGGGACATTATTTACGGAATTTTCATTATATTCATACCCTCATTTTCCAACCTTCTCAAAATAACCACCCATGGATGCCTTATTCAACCTGCTATCACAGTTAGGTCCCATTTCTGAAGA
>JBCNPS010000549.1:0-5035 GCA_039593235.1 Chitinophaga sp.
TAATAAGGCGGCCATGCAAAAAGGAGTGTCCATCGCTTTCCCGATAGACACTCCTTTTTGCATGGCCGCCTTATTATCAATTTCAAGTTCATACTGGGGATAGTTGGCGGCGAAAAAGGTAAACAGGCCCGACAGTTCTTTCCGCTTCCGCAACGCTGCCATAAACTCTTCATTCACTTTTCCGAATGTTTCATAATCACCCGTATTGGTTTTATCCAGCAGCCTTAGTGAAAACCCGCCAGCAGCGCCGTATCCCGGCACAGCAGGCGGCTGGAAAAATTCAATAGTGGCGCCAGGTATTACTTTCGCTTTTTCTTCCAGTTCTTCAATAATTTCCTTGGCTGAATGTTTACGGTCGGACCATCCTTTCAGGTTAATCAAACAGGTACCGGCATTGGATCCTCTACCTTCCGTTAACACTTCATAGCCTGCTAGGGCAGACACGGATTGCACTCCATCCACATGCTCGGCAATTTTCTGTAGCTGCCCTGCAATGGCATTGGTTCTTTCCAGTGTGGAGCCGGGTGGTGTTTGAATAATAGCGTATATCATTCCCTGGTCTTCATTGGGAATAAAGCCCGAAGGAAGCATGGCGGATATCAGCCAGATCCCCGCACAAAAGGCGATCAGCAGCCCGAAGGTAACCACCCTGCGGTTTACGATTAACTGAAGCAGCCACGTGTATTTCCCGGTTAATTTATCAAACCAGTTATTGAACCCGTCAATTAACCTGTTGATGGGTGTTTTCCTCCTGGGTTGTCCATGCGTATTTTTTAGGATCATGGCGCACAACACCGGTGTAAGCGTGAGCGCAACGATACCGGAAATAACAATAGACGTAGCCATGGTAATGGAAAACTGCCGGTAAAATATACCTACGGGTCCTGTCATAAACGCCACCGGTATGAATACGGCCGTCATTAACAGGGTGATGGCAATGATAGCGCCGCTGATTTCCTTCAGCACCTTCTTCACCGCTTTATAAGGAGAAAGATGCTCCTCTGCCATCGTAGTATGCACTGCTTCTACCACCACAATGGCATTGTCTACCACAATACCGATAGCCAGTACCAATGCGAACAGGGTGATCAGGTTAATAGTAAGTCCCAGCAACTGCATGAACATAAAGGCTCCTATCAGCGATACCGGAACGGCCAGCGTAGGGATCAGCGTAGAGCGCCAGTCGCCCAAAAACAGGAACACCACTATTGCCACCAGTACAAAAGCCTCTGCCAGTGTATGTACCACTTTTTCTATAGAGGCATCCAGGAAATTGGAAACGTCGTAACTGATCTGGTAATCCATGCCCGGCGGGAAGGAACCGGCTTTAATTTCTTCGAGTTTGGCTTTCACTTCTTTAATAACATCGCTGGCGTTACTGCCGTAGGTTTGTTTTAACGTGATAGCGGCGGATGGGTGACCATCCATATTAGAGTAGATATCATAGAACTCACTTCCCAGTTCCACATCCGCGATATCTTTAAGGTACAATAGTTCCCCGCTTGGGTTGGCGCGGATAATCACATCCTGGTACTGTTCGGGTTTATTGTACCGGCCCTGGTAGGTAAGCACGTATTCGAGCGATTGTGAGCGCTTCCCCGTGGCCTGCCCTATTCTTCCGGGGGAACCGATGATACTTTGCTGGGCCAGGGCTTCCATCACTTCATCTGTTGACACGTTGTAAGCGCGCATACGATCGGGTTTCAGCCATATACGCATGGCGTACTGCCGGCTTCCGAGAATTTTGGCGCTACCTACACCTTTCAGCCTGCTCAGCTCCGGTATAATATTCACCCCTGCAAAATTGTACAGGAATTTTTCATCCGCTTTGGGATCCTTACTGTAAAGATTCACATACATCAGCATGTTAGGCGATGTATAGCTTACTACAAGTCCTTCGCGCTGCACCAGCTCCGGCAACCTGTTCGTTACCTGCTCAATCCTGTTCTTAACGTTTACCACCGCCTGGTTGGGATCGGTGCCCAGGTCAAATACAACCTGTATGGTTGCTTCACCCGCACTGGTGGCGTCTGAAGTCATATACTTCATACCAGGCGCACCGTTAATGGCCTTTTCCATTGGTACCAGTACCGAGTTCACCAGCACCTTGGCGCTTGCCCCGGGATAAGCCACATTCACCACCACCATAGGTGGCGCAATAGAAGGGAACTGTGATACCGGGAGCGTATTAATGGCCAGTATTCCCATAAAGATGATCACCAGCGATAACACAATAGCCAGTACTGGCCGCTGAATAAATTTATTAAACATTTTTTCTTTTTTTAGATGCCTGAATTATTCTGCCGGTAACTTCAACGCTGCTACCACCGCCCTGGAATCCTGATATTCATAATCTATCTTATCGTTGTCTTTTACCTTGCGCAATCCTTCCAGGAGGATCTTATCATTTTCCGCCAGGCCGGACTTCACTGCATAGAGATCATCCATCTCCGCATCTATGGTTATTTCCCTTGATTTAACTTTGTTGTCTTTGTCCACCACGTACACATATTTCTTGTCCAGCACTTCAAACGTGGCTTTCTGCGGAATGATCAGGGCATTTTTTAGCGGTACTTCCATTTCTATATTACCGGTTTCCCCATGCCTCAACATGCCGCCGGGATTGGGGAAAGTAGCCCTGAAAGAAATATTTCCCGTTTCATTATTAAAATCCGCTTCAATGGTTTCTACCACACCGGGATACTTAAACAACTGGTGGTTGGCCATCAGCAACCGCACCCTGGCAGTATCCTTATTTTCCTTACTGCTGTAATTGAGATATTCTGCTTCGGGGACATTAAAATAGACCCACATTTTACTGTTGTCGGCCAGCGTGGTGAGCAGATCGCCATCGCCTACCAGGCTTCCGGGTCTTACCTGCAGGCGGTCAATAATGCCATCGAACGGAGCGGTGATAGTAGTGAACTGAAGATGTACCTGGTTGAGGGATAGTTCGGCCTTAGCCTTGTCCAGCCGCGCTTTTGCCATAGCCAGTTCATTGGGCGATACCACGTTACTGTCGGCCAGCTTCCTGGTGTTCTGGTATTCTATTTCAGCAAGGTTTACTTCCGCCTGTGCTTTTTCCAGTTCGGCGCCGTATAGTTTAGGCATGATCTGGAACAGCGTCTGTCCTTTTTTTACGAACCGGCCTTCGTCGGCGAAGCTTTGTTCCAGGTAACCTTTTTCCTGGGCCCTTAGCTCAATATGCCGTACGGATCGTATCTGGCATACATAATCCCTGATGATGGAAGTGTCTGTTTTCAGAGGGCTGGTAACCAGCAATTTTGTATCTGTTTCCTCTTTTTTTTCCTTGGGCTTGCAGCCTGTATGGCACAACAGGGCACACAAGCCCGCAAGCATGAGCGTTCTCTTCATGATCGTTTTAATATTTAGCAGTATGTTTTTTGGACTTCTACAGGGATATATAATAAGATGCCTGCATTACCTTCCCCGACCGTATGCTGTTGCACCGGTAAAAGCTGTTAAAGGAAAGAATGATGGGCTTTTGTGATCCGTTAAGGGATTTTATATCAAATCCTGATCACCTGGAGTAAAATCTGCCGGTGAGACGACAAGAGAAAGAAATGTTCACGAAAACGCAACGGCCTGACAGCGCTGCTGCAAAACCATTCAGATAGCTGGTTGTAAAATTTATTGAAGTAGTTACTGATAGCGGATTTATTCCTGGAATAATCCAGCTTCACATTTTTATTCTCACTTTCTTCTTCATAAATGCAAAAAATTTTCTTTTTTGCGGGTAACAGGATATTTCTGAAAGTGTGTGAAGGTTCGGTAGAAACAATACCGGTCCATATATCCCCGGATTGTTGAATTGCTTTTCCAGATACAAAAGAAGCATTCCCCTGAAACGAATTAGTATATATATAACTGTATCCGCCCAGCAGGAAAAAAACCAAGAATAGAAATATTCTGACTAGCAATTTCATTTCGGGCGCTAAGATACATGAAAAACAAATTCGTGGGTAATAAATTATGCGTTAAGTTTTAATAATTCAGATTATATCTTCCCTGGTTAAAAAAATAAATCATCATCATCCTGAAAAAACAACACCCGCTTTTTACAATTAATATTCACAACTCTTCTGAAGCCGCCGGAAAGCAGCTCCAGAAGCGTGTTTCCGCACCAGTTAATTGGGCGTGGTAATATGTTCCAGTTCCTGCAGGCGTTTCAATGCATCCTGTTGCCGGAGTAATCCATAATTAATATTGGATGGATTTAGCGAGCTTCCTTCCTGATAAGGATACTTCGTAAAATCGCTGAAAAATTCTTTGATCTTACCCTGAATAGGTACCAGTAACCACATTTGCTGTGCAAAAAATTTCAACGACTCACCTCCTTCTTTCAGGCCTCTTTCATAGGGGTCCATCCGGAGGTTGGTGATCATAGCCCAGGCCGGAATTTCCCTGGTGGAAGTAGCAATGTTGCCTTCTGAATTAATAGCGAAGCTGGTTTTCCAGTCGTTCCAGCGAACTGCATTTAAGTTGCCACCCTGGTCAAAATAATAGATCGCGTCCCTGGGGCCTTTTTCCGTTTTACCCTCCAGGTAGGGCAGGAAGTTATAACCATCCAGGTGTACTTTAAAATGCTTACCGTTTGCCGTATAGCCGGCCGCCATTTTTTCCTTAATGTCGGGAATCCCTGCTGCAGCGCAAAGTGTGGGGAACCAGTCGATCAATGAAATGATCTCATTGCTTACTGTTCCGGGTTTAATCACTCCCGGCCAGCGGATCATCATGGGGATACGGAAGCCGCCTTCCCAGGTTGTTCCCTTCTCCCCGTGGAACATGGTCATGGCGCCATCAGGCCACAGGGCTATTTCCGCGCCGTTATCTGTTGTATAAATAACGATGGTGTTATCCGCAATTTTCAGATCGTCCAGTTGTTTCAGCAGTTCTCCTACCATTGCATCATGTTCCACCATGCCATCTGCATGGATGCCCTTTCCTGTTTTACCCAGTGAAGATGGTTTCAGGTGGGTAAATACGTGCATACGTGTAGTATTGAACCACACAA
>JBCNPS010000055.1:0-19720 GCA_039593235.1 Chitinophaga sp.
AACGTTTACTGCACACCACATTCGTTGCGACGCAGCAACGAAAGTGTCACGAACTCGTTGACATCGTTGTCAGCGGGGTTATTGGGATATTTCCACCCGGCGGTACCCGTAACCCCCGGGGAGATGCGCCGCCGGGGGATCAGCTTTGAAGAAAGCCGGTATTGCCTGCCCTATATAACAGGCGCTATCCTGGATGAATTATTCGGCAATTACGCCGGAATGATGAAAGAACAACTGATGCATCCCTTACCCGACGGGCGTTATCAGCTGCTGCCAGCGTACAGCACACAACGGAAAGTAATGGAATCGGCATTGCCGGAAGAAGTAAAAAAGATCCTCTGTACCCTGATAGCGGATGTATTATTTATAAAGATAACCGGCCCAGGAGAAACGTTGTATCATCCACGTTATGATATGACGGCTACCCGGTCGTTTGCCGCACTGGATCAGGATAGCAGGGAACAATTGCAGGCATTGTACCACGATTATTTTTACACCTGGCAGGAAAACCGCTGGCGCAGGGAAGCGCTTTATAAACTGCCCCTCATAAAAAGAGCGACCCAAATGCTCATTTGCGGGGAAGACCTGGGCATGGTACCGGCCTGTGTGCCGGGCGTAATGCAGGCGCTGGGCATTTTAAGCCTGGAAATTGAACGTATGCCCAAATCCGGGAACAAACGCTTTACAGATATCTCAAAGGTGCCCTATCTGTCTGTTTTAACGCCTTCCACGCACGACATGAGCACCCTGAGAGGATGGTGGAAAGAGAATGCAGCCGTTTCCCGGAAATATTATCAGCAACAGCTCGGGCATACCGGGCCTGCTCCATCTACAGCCACCCCGGAGCTGCTCCGCGAAATCATCAGCAGGCACATGGCTTCGCCTGCCATGTGGCGCATCTTCCAGGTACAGGACCTGCTGGCTGCAGAAGCCCCGGAAAGTACCCGGCACCCCGATACGGAAAGAATAAATATCCCCGCAGTAGCATCGCATTACTGGCGTTACCGCATTCCGCGGATTTTAGGGTAGCGCACAGGCGTAAACAATCTCACAAATGCGTTGTATTTTCATGGAAAGAACCCGTTAATAAAATGAAGCTCACCCTTTATCCTTTTGAACTGAAGTTCAGGCACACCTTTACCATTTCCCGTAAATCAAAAGACGTGCAACCCCTGCTGGTAGCAAAGCTGGAACAGGATGGCCTGAGCGGGCTCGGGGAAACCGCCGATAACGCTTATTACAAGATGACCGTGCCCAGGCTGATGGAAGCCATTGAACAACATCGTTCTTTTATTGAAAACTATACCCTTCATACACCGGCTGCTTTCTGGCAGGATATGTACCCGTTGCTGCAGGAGAATATGTTTGCGCTTTGCGCGCTCGATATAGCGGCATGGGACCTCTACGCCAAGCAACAGCAAAAAAAACTCTATGAAGTATGGGGATTGGATGTATCCCACAATCCGCTTACCGATTATACCATCGGCATTGATACGATAGCCAACATGGTAAAAAAACTGCTGGAATTTCCCTGGCCTGTTTATAAAATAAAATTAGGTACTAAAGAAGATATTGCCATTATCAGGGAGCTGAGGCAACATACCACGGCTGTTTTCAGGGTAGATGCCAATTGCGCATGGGGAGTGGAGGAAACCCTTCGCAATGCGATTGCCTTAAAAGAACTGGGCGTGGAATTTATAGAGCAACCCATGGCCGCTGCTGATAAGGAAGGGATGAAGCAGGTGTACGAAAAAGTGGTATTACCGGTTATTGCAGATGAAAGTTGTATTGTAGAGCAGGATGTAGCCCAATGCCAGGGCTATTTTCATGGCATCAATATCAAGCTCACCAAGTGTGGAGGCATAACGCCGGCGTTGCGGATGATTGCAGAAGCAAAGCGTATGGGCATGAAGGTGATGACGGGCAGTATGAATGAAAGTACCGTGGGCACTTCTGCGGTGGCGCATCTGCTGCCTCTACTGGATTATGTGGATATGGACGGTCCGTTGCTGCTGGCGGAAGATAGTGCGGACGGCATTAAAATGGAAAACGGGCGTATCATTTATGCCAACCGGTGGGGAACAGGTGCGGAGTTATTGCCTGCAGGTCATTCCTCTTCTTTCCAGGTTTGAGCCAGGAAAACATAATCTTCAATGCAACCGGTGGTTACAATAGTTTTGCCGGCCAGCGGCATCAGCGGATTAGGCATAAAAGGATTGGCTCCCGACGGGCGTATCAGGTAATCTCCCTGATCGGTAACCAGGAATACGCCTAGGTGTTCACTTTTACTGTGTTTACCAAATGTGCGGAGCACCAAACGCCCGGTAAGTGTAATAAAGGGACTGTTTTGGTCCCTGTTGCTGTTATCTGCTGACATATTCACGATACCCCAGTATTTGATTGTTTTTTTCTTTCACCACTATCACCTTTGTAGAAGGAGAGTCCCCAATGGTGGCAGATTCCGAAAATACGTGAAATTTTACAGATGGCATGGCGCCGCTTACATCTTCTTTTATTACCGGATTGTTTTTCCTGTTTACAAATACTTTCGGCTCTCTTTTTTCGGCAAAGTTTTTTTCATCGAGCAGCCGGTGCATGGCCTGGTGTAGCGCCGGATCTGTGGCATGTGCGCTGTCCGACGCCTGGGGAACGGCAATAAAGTCGTCCAGCATTTTACCCCTGGCTTCCAGGTTATCACGGCGGTTTTGCAGGGTATTTACAAAAAGCTGCGTATCGCTTGTGCTGCTGGGGTCTTTGTCGTTGATCACCGGTTGCCAGGACGGGTCGCCCAACAGGTAGAACTGGGCGGCTGTTTTCAGCTCATAGGGATCCAGCGTTGGGCCCATTTCGTTCAGGAACCGTTGCCTGGCTTCCAGCAGGGCCCTGCCGGTGGAAGCCCCGTTCAGCACATTGATCACGAAATACTGTGTGAGCAGGTCTGCCAGTCCCTGCCCCGTTGGCGGACCGTAAGCGATATTGGAACTACCCACAAAAGCCAGGGCATGATTCAGCAGGTAACTGTTGGCCATGCTGATCCGCTTGCCACTGTTTTTCTTCGGGTCAAATAACTGCCCGCCATAGCAGCATTCAGCCGCTACAATAGTACCGTGCGTAATTTTATCTTTTAGTATATCAGACCTCATTGCCAGTGGAAACTCGGTAGATTTCTGACCATAGAACCCCGGGTTATAGATAGCACCGTGGCAGTTAATGAAGTGTGTTTTTGCCTGTAGCTGTGCAGCGGTCCAGTTGGTACCGTTCAGCGTTGCATCGCTGCCGGGAAATATCAGGAGGTTGCTGTTGCCGCCAAAAATGTTCTGCAGGGTATTTTGCGTGGAGTTTTGCCAGTCGTACGTACTCATGGAAAAATAGGGGAGGTAATCGCCCTGTTTCGACGGCGCCGCTGCCAGTATATTGGAGATCAGTGTATGCAGGTACGAAGCATCTGCAACGCCGGGTATATCAGGTAAACGGCCTACCACGCGCGTGGGTGAAATGAATTTACCCGGGTCTGTATCATAGGGCGTATCGCATGCATAAGGCAGATCGCTGGGAATAAAAGTATCCGGGTCATTATCACCCGGCAACAGGTTCTTCAGCCGCTGGAAAGGAATAATGTCCTGTGATCCCAGCAGCAGCAGGTATCCCGGCGAAAAGAAACGGTATAATTCATCGATGGCTTTTTTGTTCTGGGCGTCATCCAGTGCCTCCGTCACTGCGGTCGACTGGCAGGTTTGCATCTGCGCAGCGTCATCCAGAAAAATAATGTGCGCATCCAGGTGCCTTTCGTTATCAAATGCCTGCAATGCGTTGATATCATCCAGGATCTGCTGGTGAGCATCGCCGTATTTCTGTTGAAGGGCGGATTTATTGGTTATAATGAGTTTTGTTGTCAGCATGTTTTTTTGTGGGGCTGCCATATTTATCCTGATTGAGCGTTCAAAAATATTGAATTAAAGGATAATATGGCACCAGCCTTTAAACAATATTCGCATTTCCCTGCGCAGGGTATTTGCATACTGAAAAAGTAAAACGTATTTTTCGGTCAACGTATTGGACCTGTTATGAAAAAATTTCGCCTGTTATCGCTGCTGTCTGTTTTAATTTATTCCGGTGTTCATGCACAGGTAATTGCCCGTTTTACTGTGAAAGCCGGTAAGGTGAACCGTTATAACAGTGTGATTTATACAAGTGTGCCGGCTGCCGCTGGTATCCCGGTAATGCTGGAAGAGGTAACAGGTAATAAACGTGTACCCGTTGCCGTTAATGAACGCGCCGGGCAGCTCTGCTGGATCCTTACAGGGAATACGCCTGCAGGTACCGAAAGAAAATATGAACTGCGCAAAGGAACACCCGCTGCGGACACGGTGATGACAGCCCGTCGCATTAACGGCCATGTATTGCTGGCCCAAACCGGCCGGCCGGTGCTGCAATATAATTTCGAAACAGTGCAGGCGCCCGCCGGTGCAGATACCGTATATAACCGCAATGCATTTATCCATCCGCTCTGGGCCCCAAACGGCGTAGTACTTACCAACATTTTCCCGAATGCGGGGCATACCCATCATATGGGCATCTGGAATCCATGGACCCATACCCTTTTTGAAGGACGTGAAACTGATTTCTGGAATGTGCAGAAGAAAGAAGGGAAAGTACGCTTTGCCGGTAACCTGGAAACATTTTCCGGAAGTGTTTGGTGCGGATTCAGCGCCAGCCAGGATCATATTGCCCTGCTGAAAGACGGTACCGAAAAAACAGCCATTCATGAAACATGGCTGGTACAGGCCTATCCTGCTACCAATAACGGTGCCCGCCGCCTCTGGGATTTTACTTCTTCCTTTACCCCCGCTACACCTACCGGCATTACTTTGCTGCAATATCGCTATGGCGGCGGCTTTGGTTTAAGAACCACCGCTGATTTCACCGATAAAACCAGCCAGGTGCTTACTTCGGAAGGCAAATCACGCAGGGATGCCGATAGTACCCGTGCGCGCTGGGTGAAAATATCCGGCGTTACCCCCAACGGAAAGGCAGGAATGCTGATCATGAACTATCCTGATAACTTTGATTCACCTGAACCCCTGCGCGTTTGGCCGGAAAATACCGAAGGCGGGGAACTCATGTTTAATTATACGCCCACCCGTATGAAACCATGGCAATTATCTCCCGGCGCCCGCTATCAGCTGAAGTACAGGGTAATGGTATATGATAATGATATCACCGCGGAAGAAGCAGAGGCGGCCTGGCAGGACTACGCCTATCCGCCGGAAGTGGTGGTGATGCAATAAAGCAGCTTGCATCTTAATTTTTTTTCAGTTATTTTCGTAAAGGTGAATGATTCGGTTTCAATTCGGTTAACCTCGAAGAAGCCTGGTGAACGGCAGTATTTACATCAGCCCTGAATTTTATTTAATAACCCTTAACCATCATCCTGATGAGCAATTTAAATGAACCGGGGAAAGACGTGTATCCCGACAAACCGGAAGAAGACGATGATCCGCCTTCCTGGGGAGGTGTTATCGTTGGCCTGCTGCTCGGCATAGCAGGTATTGCACTGATCTTTTACCGTTATAAACAATTCCATGCTGTTAGCGATGCTACTATCAGCATCACTAAAATCGAAATGCTGATCTACAAGGTGACAGGTGAAAGCACCTGGGCACTGATGGCGGCTTATGGAGTAGTGGCGCTGGCAGGATTCTATCTCGCTATCAGCAACTACAACAAACTGCGGTCAAAGTAAAATTTCAAAACCATATCTGATGAATAACATTGCAGAGCTGAGAACAAAGCTGCTGGAAATCCATGAAAAAGACAGGAAGCAGACCATCAATGCCCTGATCACCGCAGAAGTATTTGCCATACTGCTTTTTGGCCTTATCGGCTACAGCATTTTTGCCGGTAAAAGCGGTGAAACGCCATCCGGTGTGCTGTATATACTGCTGTTTATGCCGGTAGGGGTGCTGATCCCGTATCTTTTCATGTTTGCGCAGATCAGGAAACGTCCTGAAAAAATAAATGATTTTGTAAACCGCCTGGAAAGAGGGGAAGTAGTGAATAACGTTGATACCTATACGGATTACAAACTTACTTTGCCGTTGCGGATCATCAGGGTGCGACTTTTCCCAATGGAATATGCGCATATACGTTTGGGAGAAAGCCGTTCTTTTTTCAAGCTGCCGCTGTCGTCCGAAAATGTACAGCCGTTTAAGGCATTCATCAGCCAGCCTGCTACCGGTTATGCCAACAGTTTAGGGGGCACTTCCGCCCACTGGTCTTCTAACTGATAATATCACCTAAGATGAAAACACTGGAAGAATTTAACGCCTTCCTGGATCAGCAGCTCAGTAATGAACTGAATACGCTGGAACAGCAGCGTATTGCCGGCCGTAACTGGATACGATGGATGTGGGTGGCAACCCTGGCGCCGTTTGCCATTTTTGTTTTTTTTATCGTGAGAATTTCCCTGCGATCCGCCAGCAACACAGCGGCCGGGCGTACCATGGATTACGGGAACCAGGTGTTCCTCCTGGTAGCGCTGGTATTGCTGGTTACGCTGGCAGGTTATGCGGCGCGTTATTTTATGATGAAACGTAAAGGGATGCAGGAGGCTACAGATTACCAGCATGATTTTAAACACCGGGTTGTTAAACCTCTGATCAGCTTCCTTAATCCCGCCTATCAATACCAGCCGCTGAACCACGCCAGTTATGAAGAGTTTACGGAAAGCGGGTTATTTGAGCCGAAGGCATACCAGATCACGGGGAACGACCAGGTATATGGTAAACTGGGTGAGATGAATTTTCAGTTCTGTGATCTCCAGGTAACACATATGCCATTGGTGACGCTGCGGGGCCAGGGACCCGATACCGTTTTCTGCGGCAGCTATTTTATAGCGCAGTTTCCCCGGTACTTCAGTACGCCGGTTTATGTGTTGTCGCGCAACAACAATGCGTTAAACGATGGCTATATCCGGACCTGGCATCTTGGAAAGAAAGTGTTGCCTGCAGACGCTGCTTTTAATAAACTTTTCATGGTATACGCTCCTGATGAAGCGGCTGCACAGCAACTGCTCACGCCGGCCCTCATGGAAAAAATTGTGGCCCTGTATGAACGCAGTTCTGCAAAACTGTTCATCTCTTTTTACAATAACCGCATTTATGCAGGGGTGGGTCACGGAACAGATTATTTTGAAACCACCCTGAACAGGTCCTTACAAAACCGGCAGCTATTGAATAATTTTTATCTCGACTTTATGTCGATGTTACAACTGGCGGAAGACCTGAAAAATAATTTGCCTGTGTGGACTTCCCGTTCATTTTCACCATCGTGAATAATATGGATGAGTATGTTGTGTTTTTTTTAGGTAGATAAAATCACGCGCGGACCTATTTAATAGGTAGACATCCTGCCTATTTTCACTGTTATTTTTTAATCATCTTTTATATTAGTAAAAAAATAAATAATAGCAG
The DNA here is from genome assembly GCA_039593235.1 of Chitinophaga sp. Classification (GTDB taxonomy): domain Bacteria; phylum Bacteroidota; class Bacteroidia; order Chitinophagales; family Chitinophagaceae; genus Chitinophaga. The sequence goes on from JBCNPS010000055.1 coordinate 7,473, forward strand.
ATGATTTTTACCGTCTCATGAAACCCTTTGCTGTGTTGGGTTTCAAGGTTTTTGTTTCGCGTGCCCAATAAGATATTTATCCGGTGTTATCTACTCCAAAAAAAGAGGGCATTTTTTTCCGGGATGAACTCTCCGTATGGGTTTTCGCTGTATCTTTACTTTGCTTCCAAAAGAAGCAACCCGTAAATTGTAATTGTTAACTGAATTTCTGAAAAACCTGGAATCATCCAAATGACCCTGTCAACCTTGACCATATTTGGCCCCGCATTGCAATCCGCTATAAGAATTGCAACGGCCATTGCAAAAGAATATCATCATCCGCAGTATACACCTGCGCACTTACTGCGCGCCTGTTTACATAAAGAAACCAGTCTCGCTCCCGCATTGCATCAAATGAACATCGATGTGTATTACCTGGAAGAATGGGCGGAAGTCCGGCTGGATGAAATGCCCCGGGCATCGCGCATTCCGGATGAACCGGAACCGGATGAAGCGGCGGCCGCCGTATTGAATGAGGCCGTTAGTATAGCACAGGATAGTGACAGCGAACCCGATGCATGGAGTCTCCTTATAGCCTTATGTACACCGGGTGTAGGTTTTTCCTATGAACAATTGAAAACATTTCCTTTCACAAGGGACCAACTGATCAACGCCGGCAAACAGGGCAAAGAAAACAATACTGCAAATACTGCCGCACCTGGCGCTATTAAGCCGGGCGCGCTGAAATATGTATACCGCATTACCGATCCGCAACTCCTGAAAACTTTTCACCCGGTTATTGGCCGCGATGGTGAGATCAGGGCGGTAACGGAAGTGCTTACACGTAAAGACAGGGCCAGCATGCTGGTGATTGGCGAAGGCGGCGTAGGAAAAACAGCACTGGCAGAAGGCCTGGCCCGCGCTATTGTACAGAAGCAGGTGCCGTTGCAGTTGCAGGCCTCGGAGATTTATGCTTTGGACTATGGTGCATTTATAGCGGGCGCTGCTTATAAGAGTGAATTGGAAGACCGTCTCCTGCAAATTATCCAGCAACTCAAACAAACCGGCAGGCACATACTTTTTATTGATAATCTCCACAGCCTGCTCGACAAACAATCCGGCGCAGGCATGGCTAATGTGCTGAAAGCCGCACTGGGTAAAGGAGAGATCATCCTGGTAGGAACCACCACACCGGAAGGCTTCCGGAAATTGATTGAGCCGGATGCCATCCTCCGTCACCGCTTTGAAACCATCACCCTTCCCGAGCCGGATGAAACACTGGCCGCAAAAATGATAAGCGCTGTGGCGCCCGTATACGAAAGCTTCTACCAGCTTAATGTTTCACCCGAAGGGATACAGGAAGCCATCCGTTTATCAAAACGCTACCTTAAGGAAAGAAGCCTGCCGGATAGCGCCGTAAACCTGCTTGACCGTACTATGGCTGCAGTGAGGGCTATGGAAGATACCAGCCAGCCATTGCTGAAAACCCTGGAGGAGGAATTTACCGCACTAAACAGTAAGGAATCCTTACTGGCAGAAGATCTGCATTGGTTTTACCGGCAAATGAAAGAAAGGCTCGGCGTATTATTATCATCCCGTTTACATACAGATATCGATCTGCATAAGATACCGGCAATTCCGGAGCTGCAGTCTGCATTGCAACAGTTACTGGAACAGCTGGCAAGCATAGCCGGTACGCGGCAGGAAGCAGTAACACCGGTAGACCTGGCCACCATGATTGCCGCTATTACGGGTATCCCGCTCGGAAAGGTGCAGTCGCAGGAAAGGGAACGGTTGATCAACATGGAAGCGCAACTGCGTAAACGGGTGGTAGGGCAGGATCATGCCCTCAAAGCCGTGGCAGACGCCATACTTGAATCCCGGTCCGGCCTGAGCAGACCAGGGCAGCCCATCGGGTCTTTCTTTTTCCTGGGGCCTACCGGAACCGGTAAAACAGAACTGGCAAAGTCATTGGCGGATTTCCTTTTCCAGGACGAACGCTCCATGATCCGTTTTGATATGTCGGAGTTCAAAGAAGAACATGCCGCAGCCCTTTTATACGGCGCCCCTCCGGGGTATGTAGGATATGAAGAAGGCGGGCTGCTGGTGAATAAAATACGGCAACAGCCCTACGCAGTAGTGTTGTTTGATGAAATAGAAAAGGCGCATCCTTCTGTGTTTGATATTTTCCTGCAGATCATGGATGAAGGAAAGTTGCACGACAGGCTGGGTAAAACAGGCGACTTCTCCAATGCGCTGGTGCTGTTTACTTCCAATATTGGCAGTGAAGCCATTGCCCGTTCTTTCCAGGAAGGAGTGATCCCCGCCTCGCAACAGCTGATGGAATTAATGGCCCGCCATTTCCGGCCGGAGTTCCTGGGCAGACTTACAGAGATCGTTCCGTTCGGACCTATCCAGGCTGCCAACGTGGAAAAGATCTTTGATATTCATTTACAGCATTTATTACAACTGCTGGAACAACAGCAGATCAGCTTTACCGTTACTGCAAACGCCCGCCGGCACCTGGCCCTGATGGGGTATTCCCCTCAATATGGCGCGCGGCCCCTGCGGGAGGTGATAAGAGGACAATTGAGGATGCCTTTGTCGAGAAGGATCATCGACGGCAGCCTCCGAAAAGATATGACGGTAACACTGGATATAAAAAATGAACAGCTAGACTGGACAATAATTTGATGATTGTCATATTCCAAAATTCTAAATTTATCTCAAATGAATGACAACTACGGAATTGGCGGCACAGAAGTGAAGCTGGACGCCAACGAAGCCATCGCGGAAATCTCGCATAACCGTACCTTGTTTGCTGAAAAGTTAACCCAGCAGGCGCCTGTTAAACCGGAAATAGTGGAAGGGCTTACTTCCGTAGAAGGTGTGTTTGAACACTTCAAACCGGCAGTGAATGTAAGTTTCCACGATGCAGAAGGCCGCCCGGTCCCGGAAAAATTACAGTTCCACCACCTGGGCGATTTCGGCGTAAAAGGTATCACGGCGCAAAGCGCTTTCCTGAACGACCTGGCCACAGAAAAGGAACAATACCTGAAAATTATGAAACAGCTGAAAACGAATAAGATCCTGAAGTCGGCCCTGGCAGATCCGGATGCCCGCAAAGCTATGCTGAGCGCTATTCGCGGAATGATGAACGATCTTAATACCAAATAACTAACCGTTGCCTATACGGGAACATAACCTCAACGATTATGGCAGAATTACAGAAAAACCAGGAACTGCAGAACGAAAGCCTGTCTTCACAGCAATCAGAAGCCAACCTCGCCGGCAGTATTGATGACCTGGCAAAATACGGAGGCTTCGATCTCCTGGAAGCAGCTGTGGAAGGTGCGCAAAACCTGAACCCCGAACGTAAAGCACGCCGCAATATCTTTTTAACGGAAGCCGGCAAAAAAACGGAAAGAGATAAATTAAAGAAGATACTATCCCTGTGGGAAAAAGTATTGTCTGACACAAACGAACTGCCTGAAATGGTGGATTACTGCACCACTCACGCAGAGGAAGCCGAAAAAGTGCTGTCAAATAACCTTGGCGAGGCAATAGCGTCTACCCGCGAGCTGGAGCAATCATACCGGAACGTGGCGCTCTTCTTCAAAAATACAGAGTCCGACAAGGTGAAAAATATATCTTTCATTAATGTGGAACTGGAGCAACTGAAAGACCTGGATAATACCCGGTTTATTGATGCTATCAGCACAGAACTGGTGAATAATTATGACCGCCTGGATCTGCGTACCAACTATAGCCTGCTGGTAATTCCCGGTTACCTTGGCTCCAACAAGGTGATAGAGAAGTGGGCTAAAATTGCGCATGAAAACAAAGCCATGCTGGTAACGGATTTTGCACACCTGGATGCACCGGATGATGTGATGGAAATGTTTGAACTGGCTAATCTCACCGGTGGAGAGATTCATCGTTCCAATGTGATCATGGCCTGTAACTGGCTGGTAGGGCGTGGAAAATTTGATGAAATAGGAGAACAGGAACACCTGTATGTACCGCCATCAGGCGCGCTGGCAGGTAAAATTTATAAAACCCTGATGTCGCAGGTAACTGCTGGTAAGAAATTTGGCGGCATGAACGAAGTGGATGGGGTGAAATTTGAGCTGAAGAAAAGTGAAATCGCCAGCCTGGAAAAAATGGGACTGGTACCCATGGTGAAAGAGTACGGAAAGGTGATGGCCTTCAGTGCAAAAACGCTGTTCAACGGCGACAACCTGGGGCTGCAAACCTATTCAGTAGTTCGTGTATTCGACTTCGTTACCAAAGTGCTTATGGACTTCCTGAACCGCAGGGCTTTTGAAAACTTTAACGCCAATACCCGTAAGGACCTGATGAAACAGATCATCCGCTTCCTTGATGGTATCACCGGGCCGGATAAACTTATCGAAGATTTTAATATCCGCCGTTTCGAGCAGGACCCGATCCAGAAAGACCGTATCCACCTGGATATTCATCTGAAGCCTTACTTCCCTGCCAAAAACTTCCTGATAAAAATGGAAGGACAGAGAGGGGATGACGCCGCAGATTGGGATACCACTTACGAACAGGATGGCAAATAAAATAACCGCCGGCAATCAGCTTTGGAGCTTAAACAGGCATGGGCCACGTTTCCCAACCCGGAGCTGATTGCATAACCCCGTATATTAAATATCATAAGCATTAAAGCCAATTGTAAAGATGAAACATGTGCTGTGCAGTCTGCTGCTTTGTTTGTTAATCACAGGCGCCTTGTCAACGGTAAGTGCCCAAACGGGCACAGATAGTATTCTAACCACCAAAGGAGCAGTAACACTGATCACCTCCGGTGCGCCTATCAGCGCTTTCCAGATAGGTGACGGAAGAAATACCGATTACGATTATCGCATTGTAGATGGTAATATGGTTTTTTTACGCCCGTTAACGCCCGCTCCCCGGCCTACCAACCTGATAGTAAGAGAGGGAGAGAATATCCATTACATGATCATTGCCTATCGTGATAAAGTGGAACTGACCCGTTTAAAATATACGTTGTCAGGTAAACCCAGAACAACCGGCGCCATTACCACTCCCGAGGCAACGCCGCAGGCGCCCCGCGCCGGCTACGGTGAAAGAGACGGAGAGGTGCCTATTGCTGATGTGCCTGAAGAAACCGGGCACCTGATCAGTGTAGATACCGTTACAGTAGGTAAAATAGCAGCCGACTTCGGAAAAGATCACAAAGTAAGCCGGCAATATGAAGTAAAAGTAGATGATGTGAGCATAGGATACGCGCAGGCCATGACACTTAATAACATGAATTATTTTTCTTTCCGTATCCGCAATAAAGGAAAGGAACCTTTTGAAATAGTAAAGGCCAGCCTGTTGCACAAGGAAAAGAAAGACACTGCCCTGCTGCATGCAATGCCTATCCTTTATAAAAAAGGACCGGAAACAATAGCGCCAAAAGAAGATGCCAACGAAGTATTCGTGGTGCCATCCAAACAATTCCGGAAAGAAGACGAAGTGATCATTGTACTGCAAACCACAGAAGGGAAACAGCAACTGGTGCTATATGTACCGGTAACCGCCTTCCCGAAATATATGATGGCGAAGCAATAGAAGAACCAGATGAAAAAACAGGTTGTTCTGATAGGAATACTGCTGTTGCTGCTGCCGTGTTTCAGCTCGGCGCAGCAGGTGGATTTCTGTGGGGAAGTGGTGCCAATGGAAAGGGATTTTGTTTCCAACCGGTTGATGGATGTGATCAAACGGAACCTGCGCTACCAGGGCTATCTCCCGGCGCTCCGCATGAAAGCAGAACAATATTTTCCCATCATAGAACCCATCCTGCAACAATACCAGGTGCCACTGGATTTTAAATACCTGCCTATCGTGGAAAGTGGCCTCAGCAATGCTACTTCGCCGGTAGGCGCGCAAGGAGTGTGGCAGATCATGCCAGGTACTGCAACAGAACTGGGACTTACGGTGAGCGCTGGTTATGATGAGAGGAACCACCTGATCAAAGCTACGCACGCCGCCTGTAAACTGATACGGCTGCTGCATCAGCAGCTGAACTCCTGGACACTGGCCGCAGCAGCCTATAACGCCGGTTCGGGAAATATCTCCCGGAACATAAAACGCCAGGGAAGCAGCGACTACTACCAGCTGCTGCTGAATAATGAAACAGCCCAGTATATTTACAAGATCATTGCCATAAAGCAACTTTTTGAAAGCCCTGAACTATACCTGCCAGGTTTTGGATACAACGTATTCAGTAAAAGTTCTGCTAACGGTTCCGTATTTTCCAGGCCCGCACCAGTGAGCAAGGCGGGCGATAAAGATTTTAATTCCATCCGCATCTCTGTAGGCAAACAGGCGGTTACCCATCCGGCAATGGTGGTATACGCCGCCCGGCTGAAAGTAAGCAATACCTTTGAAGATGGGCAACTGGTAAGCATCCAGCTACTGGACGACCTTCAGGCCAATGGCGTGTATATCCGTAAAAACGCCAGTCTTTCCGGCAAAGGCTGGATAGTGGGTAACCGGGTATACGTAGATCTTGGGTTTGAAAACACCGTAGTGTTGTACGCTGCCGATGGTAAAAAAGGAGTGCCCGCCAGTTTGCTGAAAACCGGTGGAGATGTACAATTGCGGGGAAGGAATGATAAGAGGAGCGCTTTTAGTGTAACAGCGGCGCCAGCCGTGGCATTTACATCAGCAGGCCGTAAATAAACACCGGAAAGAGTGATACCCCGAATGCCGTAATCGCGTCAATAACTACTACTGTGGCATTTACATCAGCGCTTCATTAATAAACACCCGGAACGGAAAAGTATTACTGGATTTTTCCTCCAGTTGTAAAAGCAGTTCCTCCTTCATGTACTGCAAATTGGCTGCGGGATAGCGTTGAGTAGGCTGGTGTAATGAAATACGTATATCGAGCGTACGGCTGTAACCCGCATTCACACCGGGTTGTAGGGCCATCCCTTTTACAACGGCGGCTGATTTCATTTCCCTTCCGAAAATAGTGCGGCAAAGCGCTTTAATATCCTCAGGTGTTACAATACGGTTATGTGAAAGTAAATGGGAACGGTACAGGTTAATTTTTTCATCAATATTCAACCGGTCCTTTCCGCCCTGGGTATTACTTAACAAGGTAATGCTGTTGGGACGGGTATTGATGTTGCCATACTCCAGCAGCCTGGTACCCATGCGGATATTGTTGGCGGCAGTGCCATTGGTAGAATAGAACTCGAGGAAAATGTACTCTGCATTTTCTTTTGGCTTTACCATCACATAAGGAATATTACCCTTGTTGGCGCCGGGTTGCAGCTGCTCTTCCAGTGAGGCGATCAGCTGATGCAGTTCCCGCATCCGGTTGGTCACAAAATCATTCTTTACTTCTTCAAATAAAGAGCTTTCATCGCGGATCACTTCTACCAGGTAGGCAATTACCTCTTTGGCTTCACGGGTATCAAAGCGGCCGATACCGCTGCTGCGGATCACCAGTTCTCCTTCCTGCATCTGCCCGGCGGTAGAGAAGTTACGCACATAATAGTCGGTCCCTTCAAGATCATACACCCGTTTGATATCAAAGAAAATATCCGGTGTTTGCAGGGGAATGATATTCAGATAACGATTCAGTTTCATGGACTGCTCGTTATTTTTTTTGTTGATAACGGGAAAACAGTTGATGCTGCAATATAGATCTTCCAGCAAAGTATGATGCAGTACTTCCGGAAATTCGATGCGCAACCAGTGCACCTCTTTGTTTAAGCGTTGGGTATCCTGCCCGAAGATCCTGTTGATAGCGTCCGGTGTACGGGTTGCCACCGGGGGATGTGTATCCGTGATAGTAAGAAAATGACGACGGAATTTTTGAAGGATATGCTGGCTGTAGCGCGTATTGTTATTCACCGCTACCTGGATCATATTGTCCGTTTCTTCCTCTGCAATGCTCCTGCTGTGATGATACCCGCTTTTTACCATCAGCTCCCGGTTGCCGGTAAATACTTTTGCCAGCGGAAGATAGTGGTAAAACATTTCCTGCTGGTGTATATTACGGAGATCAAAAAAGAAAGACATTCCTTCCCAGGAATTGGGCACATCTTCCAGTGCTACGCCGATCCATAAATGGTTGGGCGCCATATCGGGAAATACCTGCCCCTGCAATACCTGTTCCTTGAACCAGTGATCGCGGGTTTCATATAACTTATTACCGATAACCATATACTGAACCTGCCCGCGGAACAGCCGGTGATTGGTTACAGGCGCGAAGAAAAGATCGCGGTTATGGGTACCTGATTTGGTATGATGATAAAACTGGTGATCCGCATGAATATCTGCCACCGCTTCCGTAGCAATGGCGTGAAGGATGCCATAGGCAGGCTGACTGCTGGTAATGGGCTCCGGCATCATGATCTGCGCCAGCCGTTCTACCAGCCGGGCATGCGAAACATCCACTTCTCCCGAAATCTTCTCCAGTTCACTGGCGCAGGCTTCCAGCAACAGTTGCACCACCGGGTCAAAGGAAGTTTCCACCTCTGCATCCGGGTATCCCCACAAACGCGCAGCTGTTTTCAGCATACGGTCCTTTATTCTTTCTTTTTTTTCTTTCATGAGCGGTTAATAAACAAATAATCAATCGTACGACAACGGGCTGATATAAAAGAAGCTGCTGTACTGAAACGGATGATTGTTTTTGGTAACGGTTCCCGAAACGGTGACCCGGATCTTCTTTTTCATTTTACGGGTAGAGGGGAGCATCAGTTCCTCCTGGTTTACAGCGGCCACTACCTTGATCTGCGAAATCCTCTTTTCGTATCGTGTGATAGAAGCTTTTACAGCATTTTCAATCTGTTCTTTTACTTCATTATTGGAAGCTTTGATGTCAAAATCGCTGTCCCACCACTGGCAGCCGTATTGGGCGTCATCTTTATTTTCGCCCAGTACGGTGGTGATAAGCAGGTGGATATGCTGCGCGATGGAGTCTTCCAGCGAAATGGCCGGCATGTCTCTTTTCTGCAGCAGCAGCGAAAAATCAATGGGCAACTGATAATATTTTCCTTTCATGATATGCGCTTAAAATATACCCAGCACTTTTTTGCGGTCATACATAATGAGGATTTCCTTTACACATCCCTTTTCATCTTTGGCCAGGTTCACCCTTTCGATTTTGAATTTTTTCTTTCCGTAGATCCGTTGACAGAAGTGGGTAAAGTTATCCACATCATTTGTATTAAGTACCACTCTTGCATTCAGGTTGTTGCAGAGGTATTGTGCAAAATCGTTGGCCGTTTTCTGTTTCAGGGTCACCTGCGTAAGCATGTATTTAAATTCATCATCGGAGATGGTAGGCCGTGGCTCTTCTTTCTTAACCGGTTCTTCCGGTGTTGGTGCGGGCAGTGGCGCCGGGTTAAAGGCCGGTTCCGGCCGCTCTTCCGGTGCTGTGGCTCTTGCAGGAAATACGGTAATATGTTTTAATACCATATGACTGCTGTCGCCGTTAATAATGAGCGATAAAGTTCTTTCACCGGGAGAGGAGAAGGTGTAGGTAACAGAAGAACCGCTATGGGGCTCTGCGTTATCCTGCAGCAGGCGCCACACCCAGTTTTTGGCGGAAGGGGTAGAGTTGGTGAAGGTAACCGGCCGGCCGGCGAAGGCTTCACCAGGACCGTCTATCACCGGGAAGATATCGGGTTGATTACTTGTAGCAGCCGGCGTGTTCATTACCACCATTACTTCTTTACGCCAGGTGCATTTGCCGGATGTGAGCGTAATCATATAGCTGCCGGCTTTGTTGAAAGAGTGATATACCTGCCTGCCGGTGGCTTTGGCGCTGGAGTCGCCAAACTCCCATGTATACTCCGAACTTTTTTTGCCGGCGTTTTCTGCATTGAAAGTGATCACTTCTCCAACGGCGTAGGCTTTACTATTACTATTCTGAATATGACTGAGTTTTATATCTGTATTACTGCAATCTTCACGGCCATCCAGCTGGAATGCCAGCAGTGCCATACTAACAAGGAACAGTCCGAGGAAGGTCCAGAGTACCAGTGGGTCAACGTGACTGGCGATTTTTCCAAACGGTCTGAATGAATTTACCTTGCGTTCATTTTCGGGTTTACGGGGGGCCATCGGTTTTTCAGGTTTTTACAATTTTAGTATTTTTTTCAGATAAATTGCCAAAGATAATGGCTATGGGAGAAATTTTTTCATGGCGCAAAATTTAAGCCGTAATATGTCTTAATAATAAAATCAAACCCCTATTTTTGTTACTGAGTTGTTAGCCCGGAACCATAGACGAATGATAGTTATGCTAACAGTTTGCCGCTAATAGCAGATCAGAGAAACCTAAATAAGACCTCATGGTAAATAATGCGCAGAAGGCTGCCGTGCTGGAAGAAGTGATTGACCACGTAAATGCTTTACCATACGACGTAAGAGCCGAAGTAGTAGTGGGGGAATTGCTGGATAACCAGGTACGGGAAGAAGAAGTAGTGGTGCAGTTGCAGAATGTATTTACCCGGTCGTTTGCAACAGATATCACAGGAGTGAAGCTGGACGACAGCCAGCCGTATCAGCCGTTTATTAATTTTTTCCTTTCGCGCGACGGTATTTATGACCGGCTGCCGCAGGGAATGTTTCATGAATTTAAGCAGGAGCCGTCTTCCAGGCAGCATGGCGTTACGGAAATGGTGGCGCGGTATAAAAAGCAGCAACAACAACAACAACAGGCCCGCCGCTTCTTTCAGCCCCTGGAAAATGAGTTTTTCCTGCAACGTGTATATTTGGAGCAGCGGGAAAAACACCTGCTGTTTGATGTGTTCGGTAAAGACACCGACCAGTTATTCCATCAATTCTGGGAGCTGCCTCCAGGTCTTCCTGCCAGCGCGGTAAACCGGCTGGTAAAACTGTTGCCGTATGTGCACCGCATAGCCGGTAATATGACGTTGGTAAAGCTTTGCCTGGAACAGGTATTGGAAGAAGAAGTGGCCATCAGCTGGGAACGGGCGCCACAAATGGTGCAAACGGAAAACAGCATTCCACTGGGCGAATGTATGCTTGGTGTAGACGCCATGGTAGGCACAGCCTGCTATACGGATATGCCCGTGGTAACAGTGAGCATTGGCCCGGTGAAACGCCAACGGATATACGATTATCTGCCCTGGCAGCCTTACGGGAAGCTATTGGAAACCTGCTACGGATATCTTTTCCCGGCAGATGTGGAAATTAATACAGTGCTGTTGCCTTCTTCCGGTGAAAAAAATGTAACCTTGCACGACAAGCAACCTGAGCAGGGGATCATGGGATACAATTTTTTTCTCTGAAAGCAACGGCAGATGCTTATATGGAATTATTTTTGCTATTAACGACCATCTGAAAAAACCTGAAATGTTAGTACCCAAACCCGAAAAACCTTGACATACCAACAGAACTATGAGATACACCGCTAAGTTTTATATCATGCTGGCCGGCGCCCTGGCTATAGGCTCCTTTATAGTGGCTTTGCTCAGCAGGTACATTAAAAATTTCAGTCTTTATAAGAAGAAGGCACTGTTGTATTTGGTATTAATGACGCTGGTATTTGCCGTGATCAGTTCCATTCCGTTCCTTTTCACTCATCAGAACCTGATGAACCAGTATCTTTTCTACGAAGTATGGTTCCTTGGGCTTGGCGTTGTACACTGTCACTTTATGTATACCCGCTTCTGGGCCAATGAAACTACCCTGGTATCTGAGCTGGCCTTTATACTGGCCATCTGGCTGTTTGGCGGCGCCGGTTTTGTGTTGGTGAACCGGATACTCGATAAGGATACCTTTCTTTATTATCCCATGCTCACCAGTATGTTTTCTTTTGTACTGCCCACCTTCGTTTATAAAACTTTTGAAAAGATGATGGCTATCCCGGTGAAAGTGCATAAGTGGTGGCAGTATCCCATTTATAAAGATGTACCGGAGGTGAATGAAGAGGAGATGAAAGACCTGATCGTTATAGGGCTGGAAATGGAAAAAGGACCGCTCGATAACAACCGCACGTATTTCCGGGCGCGTACGCCCATCAAAATGGACCTGGGCGACCTGTTCTATCATTTTATCAATGATTACAATGACCGTTATCCCAATACCCCGATTGACTTTGTAGATCACACCGGGCAACCGTATGGCTGGGTATTTCACCTGAAGCCACGCTGGTTTGGCAGCGCCAAAACACTGGACCCGGATAAAGCGGTATTTATGTGCCGGAAACGGTGAAGGGGCTCGCCGGCTACGGTTTCCGCACC
>JBCNPS010000550.1:0-5021 GCA_039593235.1 Chitinophaga sp.
AACGGGTACGGTCGAAAGCGAGACGACGGTTGGCAACGCTATCCACTTTAGCCAGGTGCTCCGCCAGTTGCCCGTTTTGCGCTCCCTTTAGTACAATCTGTTGTCCGTTGGATAACGTGAGTGTAGCACGGTTACCACCCGGCTTGAATTGATCAGCCATGCTATGGGTGGCGGGCATTACACGGTCTTTTTTACCCGGCGCAATGCCCAGGAAATACAGGGCACTACCCAATAGCAGCAATATAGCGGCAGCTGCGGCCGGTAATTTCCACTGGCGCACGCGGGCAGGTGTTGCCTCCTGCAGGTGCAAAGATTGCCATACTTCGTTTTTAAGCGCTCCCAGTTCTTCCCCGGAAACATCCAGCGGCTCCGGAAGTCGTTGGAGATACCAGGTTTCCAGTAAGGCCAGCTCTTCCTCCGTAATGACGCCTTTTTTATATTTCTCCAGTAATTCCTTGATTTCCGGTGCTTCCATATAGTATTTTCCGTATCGTTATTATATAGACAGGAAGCAATAGGGGGAGGGGGGTAAAAAAAATAAAATTATTTTAGCGGGGTAAATAGTATACTTACAATGGTATTACGTTAACAAGCCGTGCGCCGGTTTGACATTTATTATGTAGTTTTAAAATAGCTAAACCTTTTATTTCCCGCGGGATGAGTTTAATCATGGCAGAATACGATTGCATGAACGATCTCGAATTGGTTAATTTGATCAGGTCAGGCAATAAACATGCCTTCGCTGAAATATACGAACGTTATTTTGGCGTGCTCTATTTACACGCCTATCGCCAGTTAAGAGATAAGGATGAAGCCAAGGATTTGCTGCAAGAGTTATTCTCTTATCTCTGGAGCCACCGGGAAAGTCTTACCCCTGCTTCCAATTTCTCCAGCTACCTCTATACATCCGTAAGGAACCGGGTGCTCAATATCCTTGCGCATAAATATGTGGAAGATAAATTCCTGTTATCACTGGGCCATTCCGGCAGCAAAACGGAAGCCGTTACCGATCACCTGGCCCGGGAACGACAGCTGGCAATGATCATAGAAAAAGAAATACAGTTATTACCGCCCAAAATGCGACAGGTATTTGAATTGAGCAGGAAGGCTCACCTGTCGCATAAGGAGATCGCAGCAAAACTGGAGCTGAGTGAGCAGTCTGTAAGAAGCCATGTGAAAGGAGCCTTAAGATTGTTGCGGACCCGGCTGGGACTGTGGGTGTATCTCTGTATGATTGCTTGTGCGATCTATAAGCTCTGATAATTTATGGTATTCATCCTCATCTTGCTGTTGCCTCTTCCGTATCCGGGGTACGATATAACCTTTCGGGAACCGTTGCCAGTGTTGAGTTAGCGATCTGACCGCTTAACCCATAAAATTTCTGGAAGCTCATGATCAAAGGTTTCCACTTATCAGGATCAATATGATTTTTAGTACCTTCTGCCAAAATCTCATCATCTGCATAAACACGTAAAATTTTTAATTCCAATGCCATCGTTCTAACGTGTTCAATTCCTTTATCCATCGCCAATGGATGGATGCCCGCCAGCGATGCTTCCATTTTTACCGGGCACTCCCTGATCAATGGCGCTGCTACCAGGTCGGATCTTACAGGTGTTAAACCTGAAATCCCGAATTTGTTTGGCTCATACCGGTATCCCTTGGCTATTTTACCGGCAGGCACCGGGTTGCTTCCGGTTGTGAGGGCTAAACGATCTACCGCCTTTGCCATATTTTCAGAGGGTAAGTTCAGCACGCATTCCCGTGTTCTCAAAATATTTTCGGTAGTCTTTGAATGAGCTGCTATTCCGATCATACACCGGTAACCGTTCCAGAATACAGAAGAAATTGGAGCGATGTTGAAGCTATTATTCTCATTAACTGTGCTGATTAAAACTACCGGTGTACCAAAATAAAGAATGGAAGGGTTTATTATTTGATTCATAAATGATGGTTTGCGTGAGTTGTAAGCAATGGTAACTGCTGTTATGTAGCGCTGAAAGCACGGCTAACAGGTTATTTCCATTACCTTGTTTTTTATTACAAATAAACACAGGATAGAGAATTGGAACAACCCGGTTCTTGCGGATTACCATTAACCATGAGCGTACAGGCAGCCGGAATTTTTCTTAGTTTAGTATAGCGGGCTGCTTGGTCCTGGTGCTATTTGATCCTGGCCAAATGAATAATTATGTCTTTATTTTTTCGTAACCTCCTGTTTACAATTTTGCAGCCCGGCATGGTTGCCGGACTTATTCCTTTCTGGCTTACAGGAAAAAGTTTCAGGGAGGCATTTGCCCAACCCTTTACTTTTTCTCATTTTTCAGGGATCTTCATTTTTACGATCGGATTTATACTGATGTTAGCCTGCATTATAGATTTCGCTGTTCAGGGCCGTGGAACATTGTCGCCGGCCGACCCAACAAAGAAACTGGTAAGCACAGGTTTGTACAGGTTTTCACGTAACCCGATGTATATTGGAGTAATGATGATGCTGATCGGGGAAAGCATTTTTTTTCGGTTATTTGTATTGGCGATATATTCCCTGATCATTTTTACCGCTTTTAATATCTTTATTATATACTTTGAGGAACCCCGTTTGCGAAAAGACTTTGGAGATGATTACAGCAAATATATGAAGGCGGTGCGCAGATGGCTCTGAATTATTCTAACAACAGCTAAATAAACTACTCATTAAATTAACACTATGAACACCATTTTTGAAAAAGTAGACCATTACATTGGCGCATTGCTCGGGCAGGAAGATCCGTCATTGGTTCAGGCGACGCAACTCATGGAACGGCATCGCCTGCCTAACATCAGTGTATCTCCCAACCAGGGAAAGTTTTTGCAGGTACTGGCACTGGCCTGTAATGCTACAAAAATACTGGAGCTTGGAACGCTGGGTGCCTATAGCACCATCTGGCTGGCAAAAGTATTACCTGAACATGGAAAGGTGATCAGTGTTGAGTTTGATGCTTTTCATGCAGATATTGCTCGTGAAAATGTGACCAACGCCGGACTGGATCACAAAATAGACATCAGGAGAGGCGCCGCAATGGAGGTTATGCCGGTGCTGGAAAAGGAAGGGCAGGGGCCTTTTGATATGATTTTTATAGATGCCGATAAGCCTCCCTATCTTGAATATTTCCAATGGGCAATAAGATTATCACACCCGGGAACGATCATCGTTGCGGACAATGTAATAAGGAACGGCGAGGTGCTGGATGAAAACAGTAAAGATGAAAAAGTGAACGGCGTTCAACGGTTAAATAAATGGTTATCCACCTGCAAAGAAGTGACTGCCACAATTTTGCAAACTGTTGGGGTGAAGGAGCATGATGGAATGGTGATAGCGGTGGTGAACAAGTGATTTTTAGTTGGCGGCTCCGGTTTCAATGACATTCAAAGTACTATCTATCCACTTTGCAACCCGTTCCCGCTGATGAGCTGTCAGCCTTGCCTCCCGGTGTATCAATGTATACGAAGAAAGAGGCATTTTGTTTTCTTCCAGTTGTTCTTTCATACGCTTCAGTTTATTACGTTGCCGTTTTGAAGAATAATTGCCGTACTCATTAAAATTCAGTTCTTTCCTGCCATTTTTGATATGCGCTGCCATCAACCAGCTTATGGGCTGGATATCGGCATACCAGGGATACCTCGTGTTATTGCTATGGCAATCATAACAGGCATTTTTCAATATAGTTTGCACCTCGTTTGGAACCACGTATATCCTGGTAATATCTGTTGCCGCTTCCTGGTCCTGACTTTTATTTTTTGCCGGTTGGATAAATTGCATCAGCAAAAAAATAGACAGCAGGGTAAGCAAAACGATTTTTATTTTTCGCATAGTATAATTTTGATGATCACCTTGCCCGCCTTCGGCGGGGAAATTGTCTTGGGACACTGATTACGCTGATTATAATGATTAGTTTGATTTTTAGTTTTTTGAGAAGAAAAGAAGATGCATGCTTTTATCTTCCTTCATTATCTTATAAGATTCAAAAATTAAAATCAAACTAATCATTATAATCAGCGTAATCAGTGTTCCAAGACAATTTAAAGCGCCGAAGGCGCTATTACCTCCTTCACCGATCCGCAGGTAGCCATTTTGCTACCGAAGTAAGGGTTCTTCACTTCTTTGGATTCACTCAGCCATAATGCGCCTTTATTATCGTTGTACATAGGGCAATAATCATGATACAGCGACTGGCCGCCGCCAAAAGTTTTTACAAGTGCATATACGTCCTCGCTCATCTGCGCAAAGTGTTCACGCTGGTGCTCAATATTGGCTTCGTTTTTACCGATGTGCTCTGCATGTTCTTTCAGATCATCTTCATTTTCGGTGTATACTTTCTGTTGTTCAGGTGTCATGACCGTTTTGTTCACTGTTGTCATGGCCGCTGCCATTGCTTTCCCGCCATTTGCTGCTTCGGCGGCGTTGTCTGCTGCCAATGCATTCTTGATATGCAGATAATGATCTGTTATTAGTTTTAAGGATGCTGTGGTTGCAGCATCTACATTGGTAAACAGGGGTTTTATGGCTGTTACTGAGTTATCTGTTGTTGCTGCTTCCTGTTTCATGGCTTCACCGGCCATAGCGGAGGTGTCATGGTTATGCCCCTCATGAGATTGATTACTGCTGTTATTACAGGCGGCAAAAGTAGCGGTGGCAATAACCAAAGCGCCGATGATGATCTTTTTCATTTTTCTGTTTTTTTAATTTTAAAGGAATAGATGTTATTGAATGGTTTCTTTCACTTCTCCGCAGGTCATCATTTTTCCGCCGAAATAAGGATTTTGTATGGAGCTGTCGTCACTTATCCAATAAGCTCCTTTATCGTTCATTGCCATAGGGCAGAAATCAACATACAGCTGTCCGTTATTCAGACCGGATTTTTTTGCCAGGGAAATGAAATCATTACTCAGTGCCGAAAAGGCTGTCCGTTGAGCTTCCAGATCGGCTGTAACGATGATTTTTGAAGCGTTTAAACCGATAGCTTCGCCACCTGGTATTTCCC
>JBCNPS010000551.1:0-5014 GCA_039593235.1 Chitinophaga sp.
TCGGAGCCACGCAGTTCGATGGCCTCGATGGCGCCGCGGGTCAACATCGGGCACAGGCCGAAGGCGACGTTGGCGGCATTCCACATCTCCTCGACCCCCTGCGGCATAAGCCAGGATCAGGACGAGGAGAAAATGGGCAAAGGATTTCATAGTTCTAATATAAGTAGAAAAGTTTAAAAATGAGGGAGGTTAGTCACAATAAGGAAAACGTTTCCTGAATCCCTTAAAAAGCTTTCGGGAAAAGATAAGCTGGTCTTTATCAAGTGTGATGTCTCCTGCCGTCATTTCCTGTGAGTAATTCCACACTTCATCCCCGGATTTTCCATCCACCAATCGGAAAGTAAATATTTTGTTGTTCCGGTAGATTGCCCTTGTAAGCTCGGAAGCTCCCAGGCCTCCGGCAAACCCTGCTATCGAATTTGACGCTACCGCTGACCTGACGTTGCTCAAGCTGCCGTAGCCTACAGTAACTACAACACAGGCATCTACCCTCAATATTTTTGCAACGGCAGACATATCCATGAAAGATACTTTCCGCAGATCTACTCCCATATTTTTCAAAATGGAGTCTGTCGTTTGCCAGGGTTGTACTTCTACCAGCAGCCGGTTAGTGTCTTTTGTAATGGTTTTATACAATTCTTCCTGTAGCTGCATTCCATATTTTACTTCCAGGGAACGGAATACCCCGGCACTGCTATCAGACAATTTTTTGTATTCGGGGAATTTAGCCCGAAACGGCAATATCGCAATCACCTTATGATCATAATTGCTTTGTGCTGCTGTGTACAACGGATAAGCGCAGGTTAATAAAATTAGCAGGGGTAATATTTTCTTCATAGAGGGAACAACAATCAGGTCATACGACCAGGTTAAATTATTGAAAGGGATTGAATCATAAAATGGGGCTATTGTTATTCATTTTTCATCTTACATGGAACCATGTCTTTTTTAGGACAACCTGATTTTGCTGATTACTTTTGAAAATCAAAAATGATCAAATCCTGTTAATCAGCAAAATCAGCGTAATCCTGAGTCAGACAGCACTCGCTTCAAGCGCCTGTTCTATATCTTCCAAAATATCTTTAATATTTTCCAATCCTACGGAAATCCTTATCAGGCCGGGTGTTATGCCCGCTATTGCACGTTCCTGGTCAGAAAGCTTCGCATGGGTAGTGCTGGCCGGATGGGAAGCAATACTGCGGCTGTCGCCCAGGTTGGCCGTTAATGAAAGGAGCTGTAACGCATCCAGGAAACGAACGCCCTGCTGCAGGCCGCCTTTCAGTTCAAAACACACGACACCACCGCCACCGCTCATTTGTTTCTGAGCAATACTGTATTGCGGGTGGCTGGGCAACAAAGGATATTTTACAGACAGCAGGTGTGGGTTGTTTTCCAGGCCCTGCGCCAGTTTTAAGGCACTGGAGGAATGACGTTCTACTCTCACAAAAAGGGTTTCCAGGCTTTTGCTCAGCACCCAGGCGTTAAATGGCGACATGGCCGGGCCGGTGCTTCTGCAAAAAGTATGGATCTCCTTGATCAGTTCCGCTTTACCTACTACCACCCCGCCGAGTACACGGCCTTGCCCGTCGATCCACTTGGTGGCGGAATGCGTTACCAGGTGGGCGCCATACTCAATAGGACGTTGCAGTACCGGTGTGGCAAAGCAATTGTCTACGTTCAGGATGAGGTGATGTTTGTTGGCAATTCCTGCCAGCAGCTCCAGGTCTATAATTTCCAGGCCCGGGTTGGAGGGCGTTTCCACGAAGATCATTTTAGTATTGGGTTTGATCATCGCTTCTATGCCTGCAGGATCGGTCATATCGAAATAGGAAGTTTCAATGCCCCATTTGGGCAGGAACTTCGTTATCACGGTGTGGGTGGAACCAAAGATAGCGCGGGCCGACAACAGGTGATCGCCGGTTTTCAGCAGGGCCATAAAGCTGGCGAATATAGCGCTCATCCCGGAGGCTGTGGCATATCCTGCTTCCGCCCCTTCGAGGGCGCACATCTTCTTTACAAATTCGTCTACATTGGGATTGCTGAAACGGCTGTAGATATTGAAGTCTGTTTCATCCGCAAAAGTAGCCCGCATTTCTTCCGCATTATCAAAACAAAAACTGGAAGTGAGGAACATGGGCGCCGAATGCTCCATCTGGTCCGTTTTTGACATCTGCATTCTTACCGCATTGGTATCCGGCTGGTATTGCTTTTTTTCTTTGCTCATGGATATGGTAATTACAGCAGTTTAAGCGTTCAGTTTCACTTCCCAGGTCAGTTTGGTATTACCCTGACGCAGGGTTTCCGCAACAGAACAATATTTGTTCATAGACAATTCCACGGCGCGTGCTGCTTTATCGGGATCGATATTACCTTTAAGATGGAACACCAGGTGAGCGGTTTCCCAGAGGGAAGGCTCTTTGCCTTTTTCTCTTTCTGCCTCAATTTCTATACGGAAATCTGTTACTTCCTGGCGTTGTTTCTTCAGGATCATCATCACATCAATGGCAGAGCAACCGCCCAGGCCCATGATCACCATTTGCATGGGTCTTACACCGTTGTTCTTACCGCCATTCTCCAGAGATGAGTCCATCAGTACCTTATGGCCGCCTTCATCTACCGCTTCCATATTAAATCCGTCGTCTACTCGTTGTAATGCTATCTTCATGATTATTAGGTTATCTTCAACAAAGATAAATAAAACCATCAGGATTTATACAGTGGCCGCCCTTCGTAAATCATCGGTGGTATTTTACAATTTTTAATTCTGATATTGTAGTTTTGCGCAAATTTGAAGAAGCATTGTCGGCAAAGGTATTTCACAGTCAAGCAGCATTCCGGTTAGAATCCGGGGAAGTATTACCGGGATTACATATCGCGTATCATACGTATGGTACGATGAAAGAAGATGGAAGTAACGTGGTTTGGGTATGTCATGCCCTTACGGCCAACAGTGATGCAGCTGATTGGTGGACCGGCCTGATCGGCGCGGGTAAAGCCATTGACCCCGACAGGCACTTTGTGGTTTGCGCCAATATCATTGGTTCCTGCTATGGCAGCAGCGGTCCGCATACCGTAAACCCGGAAACAGGACATCCATGGTATCAGCAGTTCCCATTCATCACTATCCGGGATATGGTACAGGCGCATATCCTGCTAAGGCAGCACCTGCAGATACCCCGTATCCACCTGCTGATAGGCGGTTCCATGGGAGGCTACCAGGCCCTGGAATGGTCGCTGTTTGAGCCTGATGTTATCAACCGCCTCTTCCTGTTGTGTACAGGGGCGGCGGAAAGCGCCTGGGGTATTGCTATTCACACAGCGCAGCGACTGGCCATTGAAGCAGATGATACCTGGCAGGACAACAACCACAGCGCCGGTTCCAAAGGGCTGAAAGCCGCCAGGGCCATCGGGATGCTTACCTATCGCAACTACCAGACCTTTGTACGCGCACAATCCGATGAAGATAAAGAGAAGACCGATCACTTCAGGGCTTCTTCCTATATCAATTACCAGGGCGATAAACTCGTAAAACGTTTTAATGCGCAATCGTACTGGCTGCTCACCAAAGCGATGGACAGCCACAATATTGCCCGTGGCCGCCATGAGGATATCACCGCTATCCTTTCCCATATTCAGCAGCCTACCCTGCTGATCGGCATCAGCAGCGATATTTTATGCCCTCCGGAAGAACAACAGCTGATGGCGGCGCATTTGCCGAATGCTACTTATCATGAAATAGATTCTTCGTACGGGCATGATGGTTTCCTGATAGAATTTGAGAAGATCGGCAAGATCTTACGGGAATGGATGCACTAAAAATATATTGATTCTGAACACCTTACAATAGGCCATATGCAGCAGGGTTATCCTGCTGCATTTTTATTTTAATCCCTGCACTCCCGATGGCTATAAGCGGTTTTTTTTCGTTATATTTATTTAAACCGAGTCTAAACCTTTTATAAATCCATCGTGTATGAGAAGCATTCTAATCAAAGCCCTCACAGGCTGCCTGGTGCTTTTATTATCCCTTACCCAGGTAATTTCAGCACAAAACTCCGCCACTATTCATGGTACTGTACGCGAAAAAGGTTCCGGCAACGTCATGCCTGGTGTTACGGTAGCGGTAAAAGGTTCTTCCTCCGGTACCATTACCGGCAGTGGGGGCGCCTTCACACTTAAAACCACCCATGCGTTCCCGTTAACCCTTGTGTTCTCTTACGTGGGTTTTAAAACAGAAGAACACGAGGTTTCCTCCGCTACCGATAACATGGATGTGGAACTCAGCTCCACTGAAATTCTCGGCCAGGAAGTGGTGGTTGCCGCCAGCCGTACACAGGAAAGCATCCTGCAGTCGCCCGTATCTATTGAAAAGCTGGATGCCCGCGCCCTGAAGGCTTCTCCCGCCGCATCATACTACGATGCGCTGGCCAACCTGAAAGGCGTGGAAATGAGCACCCAGAGCTTAACGTTCAAATCAGTGAACACCCGCGGTTTTAACAGTAATGGTAATACCCGTGTGCTGCAACTGAACGATGGAATGGACAACCAGGCTCCCGGCCTGAACTTCGCCGTGGGCAACATGGTGGGCATTCCTGAAGTGGACCTCGACAACATGGAACTTATACCCGGCGCGGCTTCTGCACTGTATGGTCCCAATGCGCTCAACGGCATCCTGCTGATGAACAGCAAAAATCCCTTCCAGTACCAGGGATTAAGCGCCCTGGTGAAAACCGGCTTCCTCAACGACGCCGGCCGTTCTACCGCTACTACCGGTTTCTACGACGTGTCTGTACGTTATGCACATGCCTTCAGCGATAAGGTAGCGTTCAAACTGAATGTTGGCTATCTCCAGGCAAAAGATTGGCAGGCTTATGATCAGCGCGACCAGAGCCTTGCAAACGGTCATACCCTGGAAGACGGCACCCGCGCCAATAACGAAGGTTATAATGGAGTGAATGTATATGGAGATTGCCCAGGGCTACTTCGGCCACGACAATTGCAGCGACAACCTCAG
>JBCNPS010000552.1:0-4983 GCA_039593235.1 Chitinophaga sp.
AAACATCAAGCGACCAGCTCAGCCATATGACAGTGTAAAGTAAAATCAGGATTTGTATGACAGACTGTAAAACAATTTCAGGATTATTTATTCACCTGTATAGCTATATCAGGACGAGACAGTGCATGAGGAGAGTATCAGGAGTGTATGGCGAGTGTATAGGAAGTGTATAAGAAGTGTATAAGGAGTACTACACATAGACGAGTCCTAAGTATCCAAGAAGTATGGGAGAAGTATGCCGGAGGTAATAATCAAACTACATTTCAACCTATGAATACTCTCAAAATGCACCTCATTTTTAAGCAATAATAACCGTCATCAGCATTTGATATATTTAAAATAAATATCTGTAATAATCTCAATATTGTAGCCAAGAATAAATTAAATTTATCCTGTAATATAAAACCGTTATATATGACAATTGGAAATTTAAGACTGTATGATCTCTTCCGAACGGACCTGCATTTGCCGGACGCTAAAGCCATGGAATTGGTAAACGCGATGGACGAGCATTATGAAAGGAAATCTTTTGCAAAAACTGATCACCTGGCTACCAAAGCGGAGTTATCAGCTGTTAAGTCTGAACTAAAAGAGGACATCAACAAAGTTAGATCTGAGCTAAAAGAAGACATTAACAAGGTTAGATCTGAATTAAAAGAAGACATTAGCAACGTAAGATCGGAACTAAAAGAAGAGATCGGCAACGTGAAGATGGAATTAAAAGTGGAAATGAAGGATATAGAAAGCAGGTTGATGAAGCACATTCATTCCGTTACAATTCTCCAGTATCTTCTATTGGTCGGCTCCATAGCAGTCCTGTTGAGATATGCAGGCCTACTGAAATAATCTCCGCTATCACCCCATGTTAATCCCCCCTCAGAACTTAAAGTTATACGTCACAGACGGCAACACCGGAAATAACGATACCTGCTTCGCACTTACCTTCAACGTTCCATCAATAGCACTCCCCTCCTGGTCGAAATAAATAAAGTAAGGATTCTTCCTGCTGTAAACATTGTATACTGAAAACGTCCAGCTGCCTTTAACGCGTTTATTGGGCTTCTTAGACACCGGCGTATAAATGGCCGAAAGATCCAGCCGGTGATAGGCATCCAACCTGTATGAATTGATGCTGCCAAAACCCTGTACCAGCGTGCCTTCTACAAAATAGAACTTCTCCGGTAGCGTGGTAGTGTTCCCGGTACCGTAAATAAATACGCCGGATACCGTCCACCGCTTGTTCAGTTCATAAGTGCCTACCAGCGCCAGGTCATGACGGCGGTCGTATTTCGCCGGGTAACGCTTGCCCTCATTCAACGCAGGAAACTCACGCCAGGTCCATGCCAGTGTATAACCCAGCCAACCGGTAAACCGGCCTTTCCTTTTGTTCACAAATAACTCCAGTCCGTATGCCTGTCCCTTTCCAAATACAAAGTCCTGTTCCGGATCGTTAAAGGTAGGCGTATAGCCTTCCTTGTATTCAATCTGGTGTTGCAGGCTTTTGTAATATACCTCTGCCGACGCCTCGTACATATTGTTACTGAAATTGCGAAAATACCCGGCTGAGTACTGCCAGGAGATCTGCGGCTGCACCAGGTAAGTGCTGGGCACCCAAACATCTGTTGGCAGCGTGGTGCCGGCATTGGACACCAGGTGAATAAACTGGTAATTACGGGTAACGGAAGCCTTTACCGAGCTTACATCATTCCAGGACCAGCGCAGGATAAACCTGGGCTCAAAGCCGCCATGCCGCGATATTGGCTGCCAGCGCCGGTACACGGTACTATCTGTTTTATTGCCCGCCGCATCCCGGTAATAACGGGTATAAGGGCCTATCTGCATAAACCCGCTGTAACGCAGGCCTACATTGAGCTGTAGCCGGGGAGATATTTCCCAGTCGTCCATAATATACAAGGCCGCTTCATGGGCATATTTCTTAAACACATTTTCCGGTGAAAACCTGGTGGAATCCTGCTGCCCGCTGATGGTAGACGGCGTAAACGTGTGATAAATGTAATTCCCGCCAAAACGGATATGATGCTTTACATGCACGTAATAGTCGAAATCCGTTTTCAGGTTCATATCACTGATACCGGAAGATAAGCGGATATCAAAATTATTCTGCAAAGGGCTGAACTGGAATTTATAATCATTGTAGATGAGAGATGTATTGGCAAACAGCTTCCGGCTAAATACATGGTTCCATCGCAAAGTGGCCGTGGTATTGCCCCAGGGGATCTTTACATCAAAGGACCGGTCCTGGTTATTAAAGCTGAACACATCTTTCCCTAAATAACCACTCAGGTAAATACGGTCCCTGTCTGAAAAAATATAGTTCATCTTTACATTCAGATCATAAAAATAATAACCCGAACCCTTATACGAAGTATTGTTAATGAAAGGCTTGGTAATAACGTCGATGTATGTACGCCGTCCACTCACAATGAAAGAGGCTTTATCTTTTTTCAATGGTCCCTGGAACGACAAGCGCGAGGAAATAAGACCGATCCCTCCTTCTCCCTGGAAGTTTTTACTGTTTCCTTCTTTCATGGAAATATCCGCTACAGACGACAAACGCCCGCCGTAATTGGCCGGCATGCCGCCTTTAATGAGCGTGGTACCGCGGATGGCATCTGCGTTAAATACAGAAAAAAAGCCAAAGAGATGCCCCGTATTATACACCGGCGCTTCATCCAGCAGGATGAGGTTCTGATCAGCGCCGCCGCCCCGCACATAAAAACCCGCATTCCCTTCACCGGCCGCCTGAACTCCCGGCATCAGCTGCAGGGCTTTCAGCACATCCACCTCTCCCATCAGCGCCGGCAGCTTCTTTACTTCCATGGCGGTAAGCTCCACTCTTCCCATATCAGTGCTTTTTACATTGGCATCCTTTCGTTTATCGCTGATCACTACTTCCTTTGCCTGGTAGGAACGGGGATATAACTGCAGGTGCTGGGTAACATTGGCATCGAGGTTCAGCGCCACCGCTTTGGATTCATAGCCAAGAAAAGAATACAACAGGATATAATTGCCTGCCGGCAGGGTGATGGAGTAAAAGCCGTAGTTATTGGTATGTACGCCGTTAGTGGAATGCAGTACCTGCACAGTGGCGCCGGGAAGGGATTCCCCGTTGGTACTGTCTTTAATGAAACCGCTTACCGTAAATTGCTGTGCCGCTGCCTCGTTGAAGAAACATAGCAAAAAGAAAAACAGTAAAAAAGGACTATATCGTGTGAACATACCGTTGGATCAGGTGCAGCAAAAGCAAGTTACGATTTACTGTGCATGATCCAACGATAAGTTATTACTTGTAAATCAGGCTGTCTTTTGTTTCGCCGCAGGTGAGCATCTTATGGCCGAAATAGGGATTCTGAATGTCCGCTTTATCGCTGAGCCAGTAAGCGCCTTTATCGTCAAATGCCATGGGGCAGTACTGGTGATAAATAGTATGACCTTTTAACCCGGTGTTCTTTACAAGATCAAACAGCATATCAGATACCATCTGGAAAGATTCCCGCTTCCCTTCCAGTGCTGATTCGCCTGCCAGCCCCGTTAGTTCGGCGCTCACACTGCCGGTGATCCCGGTAATGCCGGCCAGGTGGCTGCTATCCATTTGTAAAAGGTTCACCGGCAAACTGTCTATATGCCCTTTAAGCGCCGCAGCAGCGGTGTTGGCAGCGGTGCTGTCGGCCTGCACCAGCGCATCGGACAACTTATAATAAGATTGCATGGTGGCTCCCAGCGAATCGTAGAACACCTGGCTGTAAGGCGCCTGCAACGCTTCAGAAACAGCGCCGGCGGCTTCTTTCTGCTCCGGCGCCCGCTGGTTACAGGCAAACAGTGCTACACCCAGTATCATCAATCCTGCCGGAACGCATACTTTAAAATTCATAATCTTACACTTTGTAACAAAACTAAATAAAATGACCGGATTGTTTGTCGGAAGGATTCAATTCAAGTAGGTTAAAATCCGCATTTTTCCTTAACTTTGCACGTTTTTTATCCAATTTTTTTATTTTTTATGTTGATCGCATTACAGGACATTACGTTTGAGTTTGGATCCAGGGTTATCCTGGAAGATTCCTCGTGGCATATAGAACCGGGCGACCGGGTTGGGCTTATCGGGTTGAATGGTACCGGCAAATCTACCCTGTTACGCATTATCAATGGAGAATATTCCGTTTCCAAAGGAAGTGTGAATAAAAGCAAAAGCCTGACGATCGGCTTCTTTAACCAGGACCTGCTGAGCTTTGAAACCGATGAATCCATTCTTACCGTAGGCATGATGGCCTTTGGCAAAGCGCTGGAACTGGAGAAAGATATTGAACGTATTACCAGGGAACTGGAAGACAGCCAGACGGATGAACTGTTGCATGAGTTCAGCGATAAGCTCCATGAATTTGAAGCGCTCGACGGCTACAACATGAAACATAAAACGGCCCAGGTACTGGAAGGCCTTGGCTTTACCACCGCCGACCTGGACCGCCCCTACAGCCAGTTTTCCGGCGGATGGCGTATGCGCGTGCTCCTGGCACGCCTCATCCTGCAGCAACCGGATGTACTGATGCTCGATGAACCCACGAACCACCTGGATCTTCCCTCCATCGAATGGCTGGAAAGATACCTGGTTGGGTACAATGGCGCCGTGATCATTGTATCGCACGACCGTTTCTTCCTGGACCGCATGGTGAATAAGATTGTAGAAGTATACCAGCAGCAACTGCACCACTACCCCGGTTCTTACGCCGATTATGAAGTGGAAAAGGAACTGCGCCGCGAAATGCAGCAACGCGCTTATGAAAACCAGCAGGATTATATCCGCCAGCAGGAACGTTTTATTGAACGTTTTAAAGCAAAGGCCTCCAAAGCCGCACATCTTCCTCTCGCACAATCCACATTTCTGCAAGTCCGCGCTGGCGCGCTTCACCCAGTGGGACTTCATCGCTCTGGTGGCCAAGCACGGCGTGCCCTACCACGAGAAGA
>JBCNPS010000553.1:0-4977 GCA_039593235.1 Chitinophaga sp.
ATCGCCGGCCGCCATTACGCGGTGGCGGGCGGAGAATCGCCGGACGTGGCGCTGGCCCTCGACGAGGCGTACCAGCCGCGCTTCGGTGGCGATGACCCATTCATCATACGGAGATAGGTATCTGCCAGGTAGTTCTCCGTGGTTTGCTTATATCTCAGCAATTCCGATTCTATCATAGTGCCTTCCGGCTTCAGGTCCAGTTGCCTGTTGCAGGCGCCAAGCGCCAGCAGCATTGTAAAAAGAATGATATGGTAACTGTGTTTGTTCATATCCGGCTGAATTTTTAAAGTTTAGAAAGATGCTTTTACGCCTACTCTCCAGGTACGCGGAGAAGGCATCGTGAGCTCATCATATCCCATGTTTAATGCGGAGGAACCGTATGCGCTCACTTCAGGATCCAGGCCGGAATACTTTGTGAGGATGAATACATTGTTCGCTTCTGCATAAATTTTCAGCGCGGTAAACAGGTGGCTGCGCTGTAGCTGCCGGCTGCTGAAGTTATATCCCAGCAAAAGGCTGCGGAGTTTCACGAAAGATGCATCTTCCAGGAAACGGGAATTTTTCCGGTCCAGTGTATAATCGTATGAAGTACCAAACCCGGCCTGTGCATAATTGGAATTATTGATCAGTGCAGGAATGCCGGTTTGCTGGCCTGCATACCTCCAGTAATCCAGCAGGTCGGAAGAAAGATTGTATACATTATTGGCGGAAGAAGAACTGCCCAGGTAGCTGTACATGGCGGCTTTGGCGCCGTTATACATTTTATTTCCTGCGGAGAAAGAGAAGAAGCAGTTCAGTTCAATGTTCTTCCAGGTCAATGTATTACCAAATCCGCCGAATACTACCGGCATGGCATCGCCCATATATTTCCGGTGCACATAAGGCGCATCAGGGTATTGTTGCTGGATAGGCACTTCTGATATTTTACCGCTGTTATCCACCCATTGAGGCTGCCCGTTAGCGGGGTTTACACCGCCCCATTCATACAGGTAAAAAGCAGTAGCGGAGTGACCTACGCGCCAGAAGCGGCCGCCGGAGGTTTCATTCTCAGCTGCCAGTTGTTCTTCATTGATCTGGTGTAAACGGGTAACAATGTTACGGTTGCCCGAAATATTGAAGGTAGTGTTCCAGTGAAAATCTTTAGTAGCTATGTTCTCACTGGTGATGCTAAATTCAATGCCTTTATTGGTAAGGTCGGCGCGGTTCTGCTGTTGCAGATCAAAACCCATAAAATAAGGTAATGCCGATTGCAGGATGGCGTTGGCTGTCTGACGGCGGTAGTAATCAATAGTACCGGTAACACGTCCTTTCCAGAGACTGATATCGGCGCCAATGTTCCAGGTGGTGGTCCGCTCCCATTCCAGGTTAGGATTTGCGGGTTGCTTATTTCCTATTGTAGAGGTATTGCCATAGGTGGCGCCGTACACATCTACCACATACTGGCCCTGGTTACCATAATAACCGGTGCCGCCATCGTTGCCTGTAAACCCAACGCTGGCACGGATCTTCAGTTGCTCTATCCCTTTGGCGCCTTTGAGGAATCCTTCTTCACTGGGTACCCATCCCAGTGCAAAGGAAGGGAAACCCACATAACGGTGATTGGCGGAAAACCGGGAGGAACCATCCAGGCGATAGGTAACTCCTGCCAGGTATTTATGTTTGTATTCATAGTTCAGCCGGCTCAAGTAAGATACCTGCGCCCACTGTTGCTGCAGGGAAGAAAGTACTCTTTTATCCCTGGCGGTGGAAATACTCAGCATTTCATCTGTAAGGAACTGTGTACCGTACACGCCGTTGGCATTCTCTACCGACTTCTCAAAGCTCTGCCCCAGCATAGCGCTGATGGCATGTCCGTCTCCGATGATCTTATTAATATCAAGACGGTTGTTGATCACCCATTTCCGTAGCTGTTGCTGTGTTTCTGTGGCGGAACCGCCAATCAGCTTGGGCCGGTCGATGATGCGGTTATAGGAACGGGAGTTGATCCAGTCGACCCCTACATCTGAATGCGCTGTTAACCACGGGCGCAGTTTCAGATCTGCAAACACGTTGCCCAGCACGCGGTTGTCGGTGCTGTAGTTTTTGCCGGACATGGCCTGCGCCACCGGGTTGGATATATCTTCAGGACCGGTAGGATTATTACCATACAGCCAGTTATACTTATACCCTGTGCTGTCGTACACACCAATATTCGGCGCCTTCTGGATAGCGCCCCGGTATGCCTGCTGAGCGCTAAGCGCATTATTGGTGGCCTGGTTCAGCGACATGCTCACGCCAACTTTCAGCGACTTGGACATCTGGTTGTCGAAATTTACGCGGCCCTGGTAACGGGTAAAATCATTGTTGATAATATAGGACTGTTCTTTGTTATAGCCCAGGCTTACATAGTAGTTAGATTTCTCTGTGCCGCCACTCATGGATACAATGGCATTGTTGCTGTTGGCGGTGCGTATCACTTCATCCAGCCAGTTGGTGTTTACGCCTTTGGGAAATTGATAGTTCTTTGGGATATACCAGCCGCCCTGTTGTACTTTCCCTATGGAATCCTTCTGGCGGAAAAGTTCTGTATAGAAATCCGCGTACTGGTCGCCGGTCATCACCGAAGGAAGCTCCCGGGGCTTACTGAAGGCGGTACTGAGCTGCACATCTACCCTCATTTTACCACGACTCCCTTTCTTCGTAGTAATGAGAATTACCCCGGCGGAACCGCGGGAGCCGTAAATGGCTGTGGAGTAAGCGTCTTTAAGCACTTCTATCGATTCAATATCGTCCGGGTTGATGGTGGCCAGGGGATTTTTTTCAAAGGTGGTGGGCTGCCGGTATTCGTTCACTACCTGGTTGCCGCCAAAGGCAAACCCGGCCGAATTGCCTTTATTGTAATCCACTGTATTCAGGTTGGGATCAATACCATAAATAGGTACCCCGTCTACTACTATAAGCGGGGAATTGCCGTTGCTATTGAGGGTACTGATACCCCGGATAGTGATATTGGAAGCGGCTCCCGGCACGCCGCTGGAGGGCGCAATAAAAACGCCGGGCAGTTTACCTACCAGGGCTTCATCAATGGTAACCGGGGTTTGCCCGGGTGCTTCTGCTGCGTTATAGGTAGCAACAGCGCCCAGCAGGCTGCGTCTCTCCTGAACGCCGTAACCAATCACTACGGCTTCAGTTAACCGGGAGGCTTCCACTATCATAGGTATTTTCTGTACTGTTGTAGTGCCTGGCATTATTTTTACCGCCTGTATAACAGACTTGTAACCGATAGAAGTCAGCTGCAGGGTATAGTTTCCTGCAGGTAATGTCATTTCAAAGGCGCCTTCCGGGCTGGTTACCGCGTAGTAGCGGGTACCGGTGGCTTTTACGGTTACACCAGGCACAGGCTGCTCCCCGTCTGTAACAATCCCTTTTATTTTACCGGGAGCCGGCTGTTGCTGAAGTGGTAAAGCGGGGGCCGTTTTTCGTACAATAAGCAGTACCCCATTCTTTTCCACGAAGCTGAGCGGTGTATTTTCAAGCAATGATGCCATCACCTTTTCCAGCCGTTCATTTACAAATTTCAGTTTCTTCACCTGGTACCCGGCCAGATCCTGGTGGTCGTATCCAAAGGAAAGATGATATCCTGACTCCAGTTTTTTTACACATGCGGCAAGGGATTCGTTTTCGAATTTTTCTGTTACCCTTACCTGCTGTAACAGTTGGCTGTACCCGTTATTGGCATACAGGAGGGTAATTCCTCCAGTGATAAAAAGGGTAACCATTACGCTCCATCTCATAAGACGTTGTATAAAAGTTAGCGTAAGCGATTTTTGCATATATTTGGTTGATTTTAGTGTTAACTAAATGCATATAACAGTCATCAAGCGTGCCTGCAAATCACTGCCTGACTGTTGTATAACTTTTCTAAAAGCCGTATCTGCTCCAACAGGTGCGGCTTTTTGTTTCCCCTTAGGGCATAGCTATCGCAGGGATGGCTTTAAGGTTCCATCCTTACTAATTTTGGTTGCATCCTCCTTGTATGCGGTATTAGTTTTTACGGTGTATGGTAATTTCTTTGTCCTTTATTTCATATTGTACAGGATGTATGCTGCTCACCAGGTCCAGTACTTCTGTAATCGTTAGCTTTTTGCTGCAACGCAATGTGTATTCGTCGTGTTTCATTTCCGCCGGGTTATACCGGATATGTACCCCATATTGATTCTCCAGCGTAAGCGCCAGTTCTGCAAACCCGGCCTGTGAAAGACTGATCATGCCGCTGGCCCATTCATTGATCTGTTGGTTGTCTACTTTTGATTTCATGTATTGTTGCGCTGAACGGCTGAAGGTCAGCTGGTCATTAGCGCTGAGCACATCCAATCCTTTCTGGTCGTGTAATACCTTTACCATGCCTGTTTTCACGGTTACCTGCGTTTCATCGAGCATACTGTATGCCTTTACATCGAAAGAGGTGCCCAGTACCTGTACATTAATTTCCGGTGTATGAACCTCAAACGGGTGATGTTCATCCGGCTGTATATCAAAGAACGCTTCTCCCTCAAGTTTCACGGTGCGCACCTCGCTGAACTGGCGGGGATACTCTATTCGTGCGCCGGCGTTGAGCCATACACGCGAGCTGTCTGGCAGCAGCATTTCCCGTTGATCGCCGGCCGCTACCTGCACCACTATTACCTGGTGACGGGGTTGCCAGTTATTGAAAAACCACCATCCTGCCGCTCCTATTACACCCACCAGCATTGCAGCTGCGATCTGCCAGCGGTAACGCATCCGTACCACAGGTACAGCCGTGGGCTCCAGCTGTGCATGGATATGCTGCAGCACATCAGTGTGTACCTGTTGCTTATGGGCTTCATCCCGGAATACTTGCACAGGCTGCTTTTCCCGGGATTCATACCAGTTTTGCAGCCATTCCAGTTCTTGTGGAGTACAGGTTCCGGTTTCAAGCCGCTGGAGGATCGTCGCTATTTTATCTTGGCAGCAGGC
>JBCNPS010000554.1:0-4951 GCA_039593235.1 Chitinophaga sp.
AGGAAGGATGATTGTCCATCTTGCAGACGTTTGATCAAGCAACTATTAATTGTTTTAAAGCAAGCGATATTGCATTCCCGCGCACAGTAGCAGCAACGCAATAGCATAGATTCTGTTGATTTTCATCGGAAGAGATTAGATTTAGAAGCACCGAATATACAGGAAAATGCCGACAGCATAAAGCCATTACAGCGGACAACAAAGTGACAATCACTTCGCTGTCCGCTGTAACCGTGTTTGCAGGCAGGTGTTTACAAACCGTGTTCCCTTAATTCTTTTTTTACATGCTTCAAACGGAAAGCAAAAAGGATACTGAGGATACCGGTTCCCCAAAAAGCGGCGGCCATCAGTCCTAATACGGTGGCTACCCCCAGAGCCGGGTTATCGAGGATAAAAATAGAAATGATAATAAGGCCGATCCCTCCTACCAGCAGCCAGCCCCAGTTGGGCACTTTGTCTGTTTGCAGTTGTATGGAAAAACCTATCAGGCTGATACCCTTGAACATAAACCAGAAAGCCAGGAAAAGCGGTATCACCGCCATGCTTACGGAAGGGTATAACATAAGGATAAAACCTATCACCA
This sequence comes from Chitinophaga sp., assembly GCA_039593235.1. GTDB lineage: Bacteria > Bacteroidota > Bacteroidia > Chitinophagales > Chitinophagaceae > Chitinophaga. The sequence goes on from JBCNPS010000554.1 coordinate 584, forward strand.
CATCTATAATACCTGATGCCAGCGACCATCCCCACCCGTGATGCGCGTTGCGGTTACTCACTGCAAATGCAATTTCAAAGATACCTGTCACGAACAGGGTAACACTGAAGAAGATGCTGAGCAATACATAGCTGCTGAAGGGATTGGAAAAAACAATAAAGCCCGCAATAAGGAAAATAATCCCGTTGAGCAGGTATAACCACCAATACTTCACATTATTCCTGATAGCCGAAATTAATTGTGACATAATAATTACTTTAACGTGATGAAAGGATAGCACTACGTTCTCTCTAACACATCCCGTTGTAAAATGTTCGCGGGGAGCCGGGACGCGCGAAAAACGGGGAAAAGCACTTAACTTTGTCTAAATGATTTAAATCATTCTTTTAATAAAAGACGGAAATTATCTTTGTGGAATGAATAAGGCGATCAAGCAAGACAGAAAACCACCCAATTGGTGGCATCAGGTAGATTTCATGGGCATTCACGCGGTGCCCTTACTGGCATTTTTTACCGGCACAACAGCGTTTGACTGGATATTATGCGGTGTACTGTATGTAATACGCATGTTTTTTGTAACGGCTGGTTACCACCGTTACTTCTCGCACCGTGCATTTAAAACGTCGCGGTTCTTCCAGTTTATCCTGGCGGGCGGCGCACAAAGCAGCTTACAGAAAGGCGCTTTATGGTGGTCGGCCAACCACCGTATTCACCATAAACATAGCGATACCCCTGAAGATCCGCATTCAGCCAATGTATACGGCTTCTGGTATGCCCATATCGGCTGGATCATGGGTCCGGAGTACAAACCTACCCGTTTTGACCTGATCAAGGACCACAAAGCGAAAGAACTGTTATGGCTGAATAAATGGCATATGGTGCCGGCCGTGATCCTGGCAATTGCCGTCTATTTTGTAGGTAATAAGGTAAATGGTACCGGCTGGTTCGACTGGTCCGCAGGATTATCTACCTTATTGATCGGTTTTTTCCTGAGCACCGTTATCTTATACCACGGTACTTTCACCATTAACTCACTTATGCACAAAATTGGTAATAAGAGATACTATACCGGCGATGAATCCCGCAACAGTGCCATCCTGGCGCTGATCACCCTGGGCGAAGGCTGGCATAACAACCACCACTATTACCAGAGTGCCGCCCGTCAGGGTTTTTACTGGTGGGAATTTGATATTACCTACTATGTTATCAAAACATTAGGTTTTCTGGGCATAGTATGGGAAATTCGCCCTGTTCCCGCCAAACTGAAAGAAAGCAATAAGCTGAAGCAACAGGCCGCTCCACGCGTTCCGGTGGAAGAACTGAGCTAATGCCGCGGATTTTGTCAGACTCAGGATTAAACTGATTTCATTGATTACGCTGATTAGATTTTGTAGGATTTAAAAGGATTCTGGGAGATATAAGCGGATTTGATTTTTTGAATATTACAGTAGTTTTTGTTGAGTTTGAAAAGATGAAGATTTAAACTACCTGTAATAACTTGTATAAAATTTGGGGAGATGAAAGTGGATATTTCCGCCTTTATCTCCCCAAACTCATTTTCATACCCCTCATACCATCTAATCCGCTTATATCTCCCAAAATCCTTTTAAATCCCACAAAATCCAATCAGCGTAATCAATGAAATCAGTTTAATCCTGAGTCAGACAACCTTCGCGGCAGACAACCTTCGCGAATTTTTTATATCTTGTTTCCCTAAACTAAAATTCCATGCATTACACACCAGCAGCAGACAGGTATAATAGTATGACCTATAACAGGTGCGGCAAGAGCGGTATACAGCTGCCTGCCGTATCACTGGGTTTATGGCACAACTTCGGTTCTGTTGATAATTTTGAAAACGGACGTAGTATCATTCACAATGCTTTTGATAAGGGTATCACCCATTTTGACCTGGCCAACAACTATGGCCCGGTACCTGGTAGTGCAGAGGAAAATTTCGGCAGGATATTGAAACAGGATTTTACCGGTCATCTCCGGGATGAACTGATCATTTCCAGCAAAGCAGGTTACACCATGTGGCCTGGCCCTTATGGCGACTGGGGTTCCCGCAAATACCTTGTTTCCAGCCTGGATCAGAGCCTTCGCCGTATGCAGCTGGAGTATGTGGACATTTTCTATTCCCACCGCCCCGACCCGGCCACACCTATTGAAGAAACAATGGGCGCACTACACAGCATTGTGCAACAGGGGAAAGCTTTGTACGTGGGACTTTCCAACTACAACGCCGAGCAAACCAAAGTAGCCGTGGATGTACTGAAATCACTTGGTACTCCCTGCCTCATACATCAACCTAAATACAGTATGTTTGAACGCTGGATAGAAGGAGGACTGCTGGATGTACTGGAAGCCAACGGCGTAGGTTGTATCCCCTTCTCTCCCCTGGCCCAGGGATTACTTACAGACCGCTACCTGAACGGTATCCCCGCCGGATCCCGCGCCAGCAAGCCTTCCGGTTTTCTACAGGAAGGCGATGTAACACCCGAAAGGATAGAGAAAGTCAAGAAACTGAATGTACTGGCGCAGCAACGCGGGCAATCACTCGCCCAAATGGCGCTGGCCTGGATCCTGAAAGATAAACGGATCACCACCGTATTAATTGGCGCCAGCTCCGTTGCCCAACTGGACAATAACCTGGATACGCTGAAGAACACCGCCTTTTCCAAAGAAGAACTGGACGCTATTGAAGCGATCCTGAAATAGTTTTTGATCAATAGCCTTTAGCGGTGATGCTAACGGCTATTGATTATTTTCTCGGTTTCGCCCTTTCATATTGTACCGGCCATTTTACTTCCGCACCCAATACATGTGCCGCCCTCAGCGGGAAATAAGGGTCCCGCAGCATTTCACGGGCCATTAACACCATATCGGCACGGCCGCTGGCAATGATCGATTCCGCTTCTTCAGGAGTAGTGATCAGTCCAACTGCGCCGGTGGCAATACCAGCTTCCTTGCGGATCTTTTCAGCGAAAGGTACCTGGTATAAAGGGCCTACCTTAATTTGCTGATGTGCGGCCAATCCGCCAGAGGAACAATCTACCAGGTCCACTCCTTTCTCTTTTACAATAGCTGCCAGCTTCACCGATTCTTCCGGATTCCAGCCGCCTTCTGCCCAGTCGGTAGCAGAAATACGCAGCAGCAACGGGTATTGTTCCGGCCATACCGCTCGTATCCTTTCCACTGTTTCCACGAGGAGGCGGATCCTGTTTTCAAAACTCCCTCCGTATTCATCTGTACGATGATTGCTGAGGGGAGATAAAAAATTATGCAAAAGATAACCGTGTGCACCATGTATTTCAATCACCCGGAAACCGGCTTTCAGTGCGCGGATAGCTGCGGCTTCGAAATCATCTTTCACTTTACGTATGCCTGTTCCCGTGAGTGCTACCGGCATAGGATATACGTCGTTGAAAGGAATAGCGCTGGGGGCTACTACCTGCCAGCCGCCGTCTTCTGCGGGTAAAGCCCTGCTTCCCTCCCATGGCCTTAGAGTGCTGGCTTTCCTGCCGGCATGTGCCAGCTGAATGCCGGGCACTGCGCCCTGCTCAGTAATGAAAGCCGTAATGGCCTGCAGCATAGGCAAATGCTCGTCTTTCCAGATACCCAGGTCGTGGATGGAAATACGGCCTTCCGGCGATACGGCTGCTGCTTCAGTCAGCACCAGGCCGGCGCCACCCACAGCCCGGCTCCCCAGATGCACCAGGTGCCAGTTATTGGCAAACCCGTCGGTGGAGGAATATTCACACATAGGCGATACCGTTATCCTGTTCCGGAAAGTAATTTCCCTCAATTGCAGGGGACTGAACAAATGTGACATAAAATGCTGCTTTTAAGATCTTTAAAATTAAACATTAATCGTACAGCAAAAACATAATATTCTAGTGATGCCAGGCACAGCAAATATCCGGGGAAAAGCCTAATTTTACCGCATATACCTATAAGTCCAATGTACCGTTTCCCTGTCCGAGGCAAATTTGTTGTATCCCTTGTGCTCTGTTTCTTTATCCGTTTAAGTGCTGTTGCTCAACAAAACGCTGATTTTAGTGCATCCGCTACCAGCGACTGTGAGTCGCTCATCACCAGTTTCACGGACCTTTCCACCGGCAACCCTGTTGCCTGGTTGTGGGACTTCGGGAATGGTACTACTTCTACCAAAAAAAATCCCGGCGCTACCTATGTAAAAACAGGAAAATATACGGTATCGTTAAAAGTAACTTTCGGTGATGGCAGCAGCAAAACGGCTGTTAAAACAGATTACATCGCGGTAAGAGCAAAACCTGTGGTCAGCTTCAGCGTGTCTTCCGGAAAAGGATGTGTACCATTTACTACTACCTTCACAGATAAATCTAC
>JBCNPS010000555.1:0-4906 GCA_039593235.1 Chitinophaga sp.
CTGGCAAAAACAGACTGGAGCGACCTGTTGCTGGGCAATAGTTTTGTGAGCAACCTGTACCCGCGGATTATTCAGACAGGACCTAATCCTGAAGACACTATACCGAATACGGATATACGAAGAGGAATGTTTCTTTATGATGCAGACGGCGCCCAGCCCATCTTTACAAAATACAGCAACATCATTTATAACAATCCTAACCAACAGGCGGAGCCTTACCTCGATAATAATGTATCCCTGATCCGCTATGCAGATGTGTTGCTGAACCGTATGGAGATTGCCGTGTATAAAGGACAACTGGGCGAAGCCTATGCGCAGCTGCGGAGTTTCCGCCGCTCGCGTAACCAGCCGCAGATGGATTCTGCACTGTATGTGAGCGAATCGCCGCTTACTTATAACAGCCTGCTGGATGAGATTATGACCGAACGTTCGCGGGAGCTGTTTATGGAAGGACAGCTTTATTTTGATGATGTGAGAATGAAACGGTCCGCGGTGCCCTGGCTAACGCCTGCAAGGTATAACCAGGAAGGTTATCTCATGCCGCTGGACCCTGCATTGTTCAACAATAACAGGCTGCTGGTGCAGAATAAATACTGGGCAGGTAAAATTTAATTTCCATCCAAATCATTTACCATGAAGATCATTCATCTGTTGCTCGGATCACTGTTGATCCTGGCGGCATGTAAAAAAGATAATTACCTCGTTGACCAGGGCGGTACCGACCGGGAAAGGATCAGGAAGATGTCGAGCTACGATTTCCTGAAAGAGAGTAAAGCATTGGATACCCTGGTACTGCTGATAGACCGTGCAGGTATGAAAGACGAGATCAATGGCGACATTACTTTTTTCCCGCCTACCAATGCCGGTGTTAATAATTTCCTGGCACAGCAAACACGTGCTTTGCAGCGGAAATATAATAATGAGAACCTCAAATTTACATTGGATAGTTTAACTACCGACAGTATAAAATTTTTTATGCGCCGGCATATATTCAAAGGGGTAATAGATAAAGGCGCCCTGGGTTATACAAAGAAAAGTTTTGTCAATATTAACAGTGAAGGGAATTACTTCCTGCTGCTGGAAAAGTACTACATCGATGTAAGCGGTATCCGATCTACTACTAACCGGATACAAATAAGGCGGGTATTCGGCCTGGCGGATGAAGATGTACCGGCTGGTACGGAGAACAAAGAACCGGATTTTTACGCGTATGTGCAAACCTCTGAAGTACGTACTGCCACCGGGATGGTGCATGTGCTGGAAGCCAACGCCAACCTCGGATTTTACATTTACAGGGAAAACTAAAAAATAAGATGACCATGAAATATAACTTATTCATTATCGCTGCAGTACTGGGTATGACTGCCGCCTGTACCAAAGTGGAAGAGGGTTTTCTGAGCGATGGTATCCGCTACAAAAGTCCTGAAATATTTATTCCCAAAGGGATCACCGCCCGTTACCCGGGTATTTTATTCGATGGCTCCACGCCGCCGGTAACATTTGAAATGCTGGAAATACGGCCGGTAGGCGGTGGAAAACTGCCTGGAGCATTTACCACCAAATACCCTGTATGGGTATTTAAAGATAAGATGTCTTTTGACCCCGATACCGATACTACCATTAAACTATTGCGTGCCAAGCAGGATAGCCTGCAGGAGCTGCCTTTTGAATTTAACCCGGTGAATGGTGGCTTCCTGTTTAAATCGCCTTCCGCCAATATTCCCAATGGCGTGTATGAATTTGATGTGAAGGCTACTAATGTGAATGGAAGCAAGGTATATAAGAACATTGCGCGTTTACATATTGAGGACCCGGAGTATATCCGTATGACGGAGGTGCCGGTGATACCCGGTTATGATTCCATTACCAATACTTTCCCCGGTGAAGCAAAAGGAACCATGGAATTAAAACGTATATCCACCTCCGGTACTACTGTGATGTTAAAGATCATGGATAGGAACGGTAAGCTGTTTAATCCAAAGAACGGGGAAGTGATCACGCGGGGCGACCGGCCTTCATTTACTTCATATGCAAAATTTAACCCGGTGATTGTAACGGATACCGCACTGATCACAGACTATGCTATTGCGCCATATCCTGCGAAGCTGATCCCGGGCTATGTAAATTACCTGATCTATTACCGGATCCCTGCGTGGTTTATCAAAATGGATGGAGCTCCCGCTAAAGCCTGGGCTGCCAACCCGCGTTTTGGTTTCCAGATCTTGTTTGAAGGTAGTTATGAAGTGATTATAAGATTACCGAATGTGACGAAATTATAGGGTGCTGGCGCAATAAATAATTGTTATTTGGACAATTATAAAATATTATATTGGAGATGATAAAGAAAAAAGTATGAGATCATTTTGGGAAAAGGCGGCGCTGGCAGGCGCCGGGTTGCTGGTGGCTGGTACTACAGTACAGGCGCAGCTGCAGAAAGATTATCCGATTAAGCCTGTTGCCTTTACGCAGGTGAGGGTAAACGATCATTTCTGGGCGCCGAAAATAAGGACCAATGCTACCGTAACCATTCCATATACATTGGAGCAATGTAAAAAGACCGGCCGTATTGATAATTTTTTGAGGGCAGCAGGAAAGTTACCGGGCGATAAGCTTACAGAATACTCCTTTGATGATACCGACCTGTATAAAATAATAGAAGGGGCATCCTATGGATTGCAGATGCAACCCAATCCCGGGCTGGAGAAATACCTGGACACGCTGATCAGCATTATTGGCGCTGCACAGGAAAAAGATGGGTACCTCTATACTTTCCGTACTGTGAAAGCAGCGAAGCCGCATCAATGGATCGGGAGTAAGCGATGGGAAAAGGAAGAAGATCTGAGCCATGAGCTGTATAATTCCGGCCACCTGTTCGAAGCCGCTGTGGCGCATTACCAGGCTACCGGCAAAAGAACGCTGCTGGATATTGCCATCCGCAATGCCAATCTGCTGGTGCGCGATTTCGGCTGGGGCAAGGAAGAAAAATTCCCGGGGCACCAGATCGTGGAAACAGGACTTACCCGTCTTTACCGGGTAACCGGTAACAAAGCCTACCTGGACCTGGCTAAATTTTTCCTGGACGTGCGGGGGCCGGGTACGCCCTACAGCCAGGAATACAGCCAGTCGCATAAAAAAGTAACCGACCAGCATGAAGCCGTAGGACATGCGGTACGCGCCACTTACATGTACACCGGTATGGCCGATGTAGCCGCTTTAACAGGCGATCGCAAATACCTGGCAGCCATTGATGATATCTGGGATGATGTGGTAGACCGGAAGTTATATATCACCGGGGGAATTGGCGCTACCGGCGCCGGTGAAGCATTCGGCGCTGCGTATGAATTGCCGAATATGTCGGCCTACGCGGAAACCTGCGCGGCCATTGCCAATGTATACTGGAACAGCCGTATGTTCCTCCTGCATGGCGATGCAAAATATATAGACGTACTGGAACGCACGCTGTATAACGGTTTGCTCTCTGGTGTATCCATCAGCGGGGATCGTTTCTTTTATCCTAACCCGCTGGCATCTATGGGACAACATCAGCGGAGCGCCTGGTTTGGTTGCGCCTGTTGTATTTCCAATATGACCCGCTTCCTGCCCTCCATGCCTGGCTATGTGTATGCACAGAAAGACAATGACCTGTACATTAACCTGTTTGTAGGAGATTCCGCCACCATACAACTGAAAGCAGGGAAAGTACATATAGTGCAGCAAACCGATTATCCCTGGAACGGGAAAGACGAGATTACGGTGAACCCGGTGAAACCCACTGCCTTCGCCCTGCGGGTACGTATTCCGGGCTGGGTGGAAAACAGGCCGGTACCGGGTAACCTGTATTTTGAAGAAGACAGCTCAGCTGTAAAGATACCCATCCTGCTGAATGGTAACGCTATCGACTATACGATGGAGAAAGGTTATGCGGTGATTAACCGTTCCTGGAAGAAGGGAGATAAGGTAACGCTGGATTTCCCGATGGAGGTGAAGAAGGTACTGGCCACTGCGGAAGTAAAAGATGATCATTCCCGCTTTGCGCTTGAACGCGGGCCTGTTATGTATTGCCTGGAGGGGCCGGATAATAAAGATGCCACTGTACAGAATATCGTAGTGGATAAAGCGGCACTGATCTCTCCCGTGTACCGCCCCGACCTGCTCAGTGGGGTAATGACCCTGGAAATGCCCGGCACCTCCGCCAGCAGGCAGCTAAATTCTGATGCGCTTATCAGCAGCCGGCAAACGGTAACGGCTATACCGTATTTTTCGTGGGCCAACCGCGGACCTGCTGAAATGACCGTATGGATCCCGTTTGAGGCTTCTGCCACCCGTCCTAAACCGGCGCCCACCATCGCTTCCAAAAGCAAGGTAACAGCTTCGGTGAAAAACCAGCGGATGTACATGGCGCTGAATGATCAGTATGAACCAAAGGATTCCAAAGATAACAGTGCTCTTTACCTGCACTGGTGGCCGGCCAAAGGCACCACGGAATGGGTGCAGTACACGTTCGACAGCATTCACACGGTGAGCAGCTCCAAAGTATACTGGTATGACGACGGTCCTTTTGGCGGCTGCAGGGTGCCTGCTGCGTGGAAGCTGTATTACAAAGATGGAACGGAATGGAAGCCGGTGAATACTAAAACGCCGTACACCTCTGCAAAGGATAAATACAACGCCATCACCTTTGACCCGGTGACCACTACGGCCCTGAAACTGGAAGTACAATTGCCGGCCGACAATGCCGCCGGTATACACGAATGGATAGTTGAATAATTATGGATCGCATAAAACAAGGCTTCCTGGCGCTTATCTGCCTGCTGGCAGGTGGTGGGGCCATTGCCCAGAACAGGGGAAATGCGCACCTTATTCAGTGATCACTTCCGCTTCTTCCTTATGCCTTGGCTGGTAATAC
>JBCNPS010000556.1:0-4890 GCA_039593235.1 Chitinophaga sp.
AACTGGTGATTGAGCAGGCGCGAGCACAGCTGGAAGACGACTGCTACGGCTTCAATTTCGACCCGCTTATTGATATACTGCACATGCGGCAGCTTTTCGGTAACCCTTGTCATGTATCCTTTGGTGATCCGGTTCCCGGTTTCATTCTGGTGCTCATTAAGGTAAGTAATGGAATCGCCGATAGCCACCCAGGTTATTTTCCGGGGTGCAAAAGCGGTAGCAGCCACTATTACTGTTACTGCGATAAAAAAGCCTGCCAGCCATTTCTTCATGCTCGTATATTTTTCGGGATTGAAATTAATCATATTCGTTAAATGTCCCGTAAATTTATAGCTGGACTACTACCCGATTACAAACTGGACTATCCGATTCAACGGGGTCTGCGTTATTTTTGCATATCAAAAATTATTATGAGATGACTATCAGGCAGGATATATCCCAGCTCTTTTTACGGGTAGGGTTAGGCGCCAGTTATTTGTGCGCAGGGCTCGACAGGTTTGGAGTATGGGGCCCTCCGGGTGCGCCGAATGTAGGTTGGGGCGACTGGCAACATTTTATGCAATATGCGCATACACTGCTGTTCTTTCTCCCCTATTCAGTGGCGGAAATTTTTGCTGCAATAGCTTCGGGTGCTGAAATAATTTTTGGCATCCTGCTGATCGCCGGCTTTTGGACGCGATGGACAGCCATTGGCAGCGGCCTGCTGCTGCTTGGTTTTGCACTGGCCATGACAGTAGCGCTGGGAATCACTGCACCGCTGAATTATTCTGTATTCACCGCCAGTGCCGGTAGTTTTTTATTATCTACCTTACCGGCATACCGCTGGAGTATAGACGGGTTAAGAAAAAGAAGGTAGTCCTAAGCCTGGAATGACATCCTGTTTGTTTTTAAATAATTTTGTAAGATGTATCTCTTAAAACAAAATTATTCATTCAGGTAAACATACAGGGGATGCGGATCCGGCAATACCGGGGTGATTTGCGGTTTCTTTTGCAAGGCCGCTTTTTTTGTTGCCCCCATGATCCACTTTGCCAGCCAGTTCATTTTCTTAATGCGGCAATTGTGAAAAGCAGACATCTGCCACTGGCCTTCAGCATTTTTCAGCCATACTGTAGTATTCACCGACTGCCGGCTTTCGGGTACTTTCTTCTGCCAGCGGAAACGGATAGCGCCGGTAGCTATTACCAATGCTACGTTTTCATTAAGGAAACGCACCTGTTGGATCTGGCCATGCAGGCGGGCTCCTTTGAACATAAAGTTGTTCATCAGCTGCTCATGCAGCGTAACGTATTCTTCCCTTCCCTTTAAGTGCATGCCGTTAAAAGTAATGTAGTCGCAATCTTCCGTAAGATTTGCGGAGGCGCCCCGGAAATCCAGCGTCCGGAACGCATGATAGAGGGCATTGTTGGCCGCTTTGATCGCATTCATTTCATATGCTTCATTCATACGATGTGGTTTTGGATATGAATACGAAAATAGGCGGTTGCTTTACTGCGGCCTAGTACAAATGGGTTAATGGCATCATCATACCGGTAAAAGCAAGTTTTTTACCGGTAAATGCCGGTGAAAAACAAAAGGGCCGCCTGTGTACAGGCAGCCCTTTCCCGCGGGAATATTATTTACTTCTTCTGATCCCACCAAACCTTCGACAGGTAAGAGTCGCCGTTGTCAAGACCAGATACGGCGCTTTTATAATTATCTGTATTCAGCAGGGCTTCCAATGAGGAATATACCGCCCTGCGGGGAATGGTTCCATTCGTGGATCCCTGGTTGGGGCCCGGTGTTAAAACGGGATAACCGGTGCGGCGCCATTCAGCATAAGCTTCATAATCGCGTCCAAACAGCATGATCCATTTCTGTGTCATGATCTTCTCCAGTTGTTTTTCTGCGGAAAGGCCCGCAAGAGAAAACTCCGCATCAATATATGCCTGTGGAATGGTGGTTATGTTATAAGGCTGCACGGCCATGGCGGCCCTGATACCATCCTGGTAAAATTTCTCTGCTTCCGATGGCGCGGCGCCCCAGCCCATTAATGCAGCTTCCGCCTTGAAGAAGCAAACATCTGCATAAGTAAATACGTAAGCAGGAATGGGAGTAGCCAATGTCCTGTTAAAATAAGTGGTCATGGAAGCAGTGGAGTAATCATCTTTGATGATGCCGGATAACAGGGCATCCGTTAATGCCACACCAATGCCTTTGTATACTGGTGTGCCGCTGTTCCTTGAATTAACGGTAGGCGCCGCAATAAAAGTAAGACGGGGATCATGTTTATCATTCAGCGTGGTTACAAACGCAGCTGCCAGGTACCTCAGATCCGGGCTGCCACTGATAAACTGCGCCAGGATGGGATTGGCATTGGTAGTTTGCGCATCGTTGAAAGTAGGCACCGTAGCGTTGTCTTTATTATCAGAAAAAAGCGGTTGGCTCATCGCTTCCCGTACCGTTTTTTCCGCCAGCTGCGGCGCTGCATACTTAATGCGCATGCCTAAACGAAGTTTGAGTGAGTTACCGAATTTCTTCCAGTTATCGGTGGCGCCTTTGTAATAGAAATCCGCGTTACCGTACGATACATCGCTGGAATTGATACTGGCTATAGCTGCGTCCAGGTCGGCAATGAGTCGTTCATAGATAGCCTGCTGGCTGTCGTATACCGGCTTGTTATCTACGTTCGCAGCATCTTCCGTGGTTTGCGAAAAAGGTACGGCGCCAAACAGATCTGTGAGGCGCTGCCATATAAATATTTCGAGGATGCGTGCAATAGCAAGTTTTGTTCTCCCGGTGGGATCATTCTCTTTTCCCTTCAATGCCTGGTTGCGGATCTGGCCCAGGTTTCTCAGCAGGGTGTAATGCGCTGCCCACATGTTATTATCGGGTTGCTGAATATAGCGGGAAGTAGGCGCTACCAGTCCGCCGGCCCAGTATTGCACCCAGGAGCCCACCTGTATGTTAGCGGTTTCAGTGCCTTCGGAAAAAGCGGCGTCTTTCTGCACTTTAGACAGCAGTAAGGCAGGATCGATGTTCGTTACGGTGGTAGGCGGTGTATTGAGATCGCTGAAGTTTTTGGTGCAGCCGCCCAGCAACAGCCCTGCGGTTAACACCAATGCTTTCCTGTATATCGATGATTTGTTTTTCATATGCTTCGTTTTTTCAAGATTAAAGATCCAGGCTTACGTTCACCCCAAAACTCCTCATCATGGGCAATGCTGTTGATTCCAAACCGAGAGAAGAATTGTTTACGTTAAAAGAAGAGGCTTCAGGCGAGAAACCATCTGTCTTCCGCTGGAAATAAAAAAGATTCCTGCCATACACCCCTACATTCATCCTGCGGATAATTTTGCCGGAGAATAATTTTGATGGCAAGGCGTAGCTTAAACTGATTTCACGCATCGCTATATAGCTGGCATCATTGATCATTTCTTCCGACACTACGTTTTCCTTATCGCTGGCTACTACGTTCCAGTAATCCTGGGCCGTTACTTTCATGGTATTGGCTTTGCCTGTACCTACCCAGTTGCCGTTATTATCTTTCTCCGCCATTACGCCAGCGGCTACATAGCTGCCATCCCTTCCTACCAGTGTTTTCTTTGTGGTGCCATAGATCAGTTCTTCGCGGTTGCTTTGTGAATATACAAGTCCACCCTGGCGGATATCTACCAGCGCTGCCAGTGCAAAACCTTTATAACGGAAAGTATTGGAGAAGCCGCCGGTCCAGTCGGGCATGGCATTGCCCAGCTCTGTCAGCTGCCGGCCCTGTGTGCGCAGTGGCAGGCCGGTAGCAGGATCTATCAGCCTGTTGCCGGCTTCATCTTTCAGCCAGGCAAAACCGGTGCCTATCATGGTGCCGAAAGGCTTGCCTGGTGCGGCAATTACGTTGATGCCACGATCGCTGCCCAGCACAAACGTTTCTACGCCTTCTGTGAGCGATACCACTTCATTTTTATTGCGGGAAAACGTAAAGATGCTTTCCCAGGTAAATCCATTCGCCAGTTTAAGAGGCGTTCCGTTTAACGATAATTCTATTCCCTTGTTGCGGATCTCTCCGGCATTGATCCTGCGCGCTTCAAATTTGCTGGATGGCGGCAGCGGCACATCCAGGATCTGGTTTTTCGTAGCGGCGTTATAGTAAGTAAAGCTGATGCCCAGCCTGTTGTTCAATAAACGTACATCGGTACCAAATTCCACCGAGGTGGTGAGCTCATTTTTCAGGTTGGGATCAGGAATGATGGAAGTAAAAGATGCCAGTGGCTGTCCGCCGTGTGTGAACTGATCCAGGCTGTATGCCCCGGTAAGTTGATAAGGATTACCGGAACTGCCGGCCTGCGCCAGCGATCCTCGCAACTTCCAGAAGCTCACAATGTTATTGTTCATCTTCAGCAGATCAGTCATAATTAAGCTGGTACTTACCGACGGGTAGAAGAAAGAGTTATTGCTGGCAGATAAGGTAGATGACCAGTCGTTCCGGGCAGAGAAATCAATAAACCAGTAGTTCCGGAAGGCCAGTTGCCCGAAGCCGTATACAGAATTTATTTCTGATTCCTGCAAGTCGAAAAGATAGGAGTTGGTAAGGGTGTTATTGATCACATGCAGGTCCGGCACAATAAATTCTTTACCGGTGTTGCCGGTCATGCGCATGAATTTTTTCTGGTGACTGGCGCCTGCATTCAACCCAAGGGTGAAGTCCTTGCTTAGTTCCAGATTACCATTCAGCAATACATCGTAGTTATCTTCCCGAACCCTGATCACCCGGTCTTCAATATCACCATTCCTGTTCTGGCTCTGGTAAGTGCCTTTGGCATATCGTTGCCGGTAATCAGGAAATCGCCGGGCACACCGATCAGCAGGCGGTATCTCTGGAAAAAACCTCCTCCAGCATGGAAGAGATCACCGCAG
>JBCNPS010000557.1:0-4880 GCA_039593235.1 Chitinophaga sp.
TTCCCATTGGGCCATGAACGGCGCCTATATCAGGTTGAAAAACCTACAGGTGGGTTATACTTTGCCTGCCAGCTGGCTGAGGAAAATATGGATCAGCAACCTGCGCATTTACTTCTCAGGACAGGATCTCTGGGAAACCACTAAAATGAAGATTAAATATTATGATCCGGAACAGGCGGGAGGTTATAACGGGAATGCATATCCGTTTTTCAGATCATATACACTGGGGTTGACTGTTGGCTTCTGATTTCCCAGAAGCCAACAGGGACACTATTCCGATTTCTTTCCTGCCAGCAGGTAAAGTACAGCCATACGTACAGCTACACCGTTTTCTACCTGGTCCAGGATGATGGACTGACCGGAGTCGGCCACATCTGAATTTATTTCCACACCACGGTTAATGGGGCCCGGGTGCATAATTACAATTTCTTTACCCAGGCTGTCCAGCAACTCACGGTTTACACCGTATGCGAGGGAGTATTCACGAAGGGAAGAGAACAGCGGTGTGTTCTGCCTTTCCAGCTGGATACGCAGCACATTAGCTACATCGCACCATTGCAGGGCTTCGCGGATATTATAGCTCACATTTACGCCGAGTGCGGCGGCCATGTATTTCGGTATGAGTGTGGGCGGGCCTACCACCGTTACTTCTGCGCCCAGTTTTTTGAGGCAGTAGATGTTGGAGAGGGCTACCCTGGAGTGCATGATATCGCCACAGATGGCGATCTTTTTCCCTTCCACATTGCCAAGCCGTTCCCGGATAGAGAACGCATCGAGCAATGCCTGTGTGGGATGCTCATTGATCCCATCGCCGGCATTGAGGATAGGCACATTAATGTGCTTCGCCAGGAAATGCGGGGCGCCGCTGGCAGAGTGGCGCATCACTACCATATCCACTTTCATGGACAGGATGTTGTTCACCGTGTCTATCAGCGTTTCTCCTTTGGATACGGACGATCCCGACGCAGAAAAGTTAACCGTATCTGCACCCAGGCGTTTTTCCGCTAACTCAAAAGAGATGCGTGTGCGGGTAGAGTTCTCAAAAAATAAATTGACAATTGTTGTATCGCGTAGCGTTGGCACCTTTTTAATAGGCCTTTGTAAAACCTCCTTAAACTGGTCGGCTGTTTGAAAAATAAGCTCTATATCCTGGCGCTGCAGATCGCGAATTCCGAGTAAGTGTTTTACAGAAAGTGACATTAATGTGCAAATATAAAGGGTGAAATCTGAATTTTGAAATCCGGATTCGTATTAATCGATCAGAACTACTTCGTCTTTACCATCTCTTTCGTTCCACAATACCCTTACTTTCTGTGAAATAAGGGCATCAATGGTGCGCCCGGTATAGTCCGGCTGAATAGGCAGCTGCCTGCTAAAGCGGCGGTCTATCAGCGTAAGTAACTCTACAGAAGCGGGCCGGCCAAAGTCGAGCATTGCATCCAGCGCTGAACGGATGGTACGGCCGGTATACAACACATCATCGATCAGCACTACCTTTTTATTTTCTATGGAAAAATCGATACTGGTTTCACTCGGTACATGCAGGGTTTTGCTCTGGTTAAAATCGTCGCGGTAAAAAGTGATATCCAGCTTACCGTAGTCGATATGCGCACCTGGAATTAATTTAAGCAAAGTTTGATGAATCCTGCCGGATAAATAAATACCCCTTGGCTGTAATCCTATCAGCACGGTTTGCTCAAACTGTAAATGATTTTCTATCAACTGATGACAAAGCCTGTCTATCGTAATAGCCATTTGCCTGCCGTTTAGTATGGTTTTCAAAACACAACGTTTTAGGCGCCAAAAATAATGATTAAATGCTACAGATAAAAAGTTGAATATTAGAAAAGGTTGATAAACAAGGGAATATTTCTGAAGAAGGGGTAAATTGCCGACCTGGCCTGTATATATGCGGAGCCGAAGGATACCTGCGTTGTGCAGTAGCTTATTTGAATAAAGTGATGCTATCTATTTCTGTAAAATGGTTATCTGCCGTAAATAAAGGCAAATTGTATTGACGGGCTACCGCCGCTATCCAGATATCATTTTCTGGTATCGGTTTTCCTTTGGCCATCAGTGCAGCTTTTATTCCCCCGTATACTTCCGCCGTAGAGGCGTCTGATAATAACACCTGGCAGTTCCGTAAAAAGGATTGTACCTGGAGAATATGTTTCTCAGGGTTTGCCGATCTGTACGCCCCGTAGTACAGCTCTCCTACAACCATGACCGGGACATATATTTCTGCTATTGTATCCAGCCGATCGGCAACTGTGTTTTTATTCTTAAACACATCAATAATCACGTTCGTATCCAGGAGGCACTTATTTCCAGTCATCAGGATGGATTTGTTCACAACCTTCTTCTATGATTTTTTCCATCCGGGCAGCCTCTTCATCACTCAACATTCCTGCAAACTCTTTAAAGCTTCGCCGACCAATAGCATGCAACTTGCTCCGTGTGATAACCGTTTCCACCTCGGCCAACACCGCATCATTCTCGATTTTGAGGATTTCCTCTATCAAATGCAATTTCTTTGCTTCTCCATACATGGTCAACTGATTTATTCAACAAAAATAATGATTTTATTTCATTGGATGATACTGCTCTATCGTAGCCTGGCAGCAGGCAGTCATGTGGTTTGCAAGCATTAGAGCTGTAAGCAAAAAGGCTGAAATCAATTTATGCATAAGATACCGGTTAATATATTTCTGAAGTGAATATCAAGGGTTAAGTATAAACAATTGATTATCAAATATATTACATCAATATTAAAAGCTATTTTTAAGCTGAAATGAAAATAATTAATTTTCCTCAAATGAAAAGGTGCTTTTCGTACTTTAGCAATATCAATAACGGGTATGAAACTTTTAAAGACCATTTTCGCTATGACCGCCTTCTTCCAGCTTTGGGGTTCCAGTTCCCAGGCACAACTGAAAACCGGGGATAAAATTCCTGCCTTCTCCTTACAGGATCAGACAGGGAAAACCTTTGATATTAATACGGTGCTGGGAAAGCAACCGCTGGTCATTTATTTTTATCCGAAAGATGAAACCAGTGTATGTACCAAAGAAGCCTGTTCCTTTCGCGATTCCTACCAGGATTTTCAGAAGTACGGTGCAAAGGTAATTGGCATCAGTGCTGATAACGTGGCGTCTCACCGCAGTTTTGCCACGCATCACAATCTTCCTTTTACGTTACTCAGCGATCCTAAAAATGAAGTGCGTAAATTATTTGGCGTGCCTAAAACTTTTATGATACCAGGGCGTGTTACTTACATAGTAGATAAGAATGGAGTGATTGTGCATGAATTTAATTCGCTGCGCGATGGAGAGAAACATGTAACAGAATCGCTGGCAGCGTTGCAGAAGATGCAGTAAGAAATTGCCTGGATCAGGGTGCTACCAGTTCACTTACCTGTAAAGAAAGATGCCCGGCAAGTCCTTCTCCATCTTTATACAGCGGATAAGCAATTAAATACTTCAGGTTGCCTGTTACGGCATCAGGGTTAAAGAAAAAACGTCCTGGATTACTATAGGTCGTCAGTATTTTTGCAACGGGAGATGAATCGGAGAAGTTAATGAGCAGCCCGAAAGTAATCTGGCTAAGCTTACCTATTCCTTGCAAATTGTTGCCTGTAATAACGAGGTAATCAGCATGGTTATAACGGAAGGTATATACCGCATCCAATGTAAGATCCGATACCGCTATATTTTTATCAGAGGTTTCCCATAGCCACCTGTTTATTCTTCTGCCATTAACGATTAACTTTACAGCATCAGGTTCTTCAGAACCTGAAAAGTATTCGTAATGAATAGTATACAGCTTGTTTTGTAAATCAACACTCTTTAACAATTTTCCGCCCAATACCTTTTCCATTTCCGTCATTTTAGACGCCATTTTCTTTTCGAAGGAGTTTTGCAAATGATATTTCTGCTGTAGAAAATTATCAAGATCTTCCAGGGGAATATCAACAGGTTTCCCCAATGCTTTGCTGAATATCTGCGGTGATTGGGCGGAGTGTTTTACAGGAGCAGTTGTTATGCCTGAATCAGGCGAAACCGCTTTGATGGCAGGCGTCTTGTGATATACACAAGCAGTCAGGCATAAAGAAAGGAAGAAAAAAAAGTGTTTCATAGGTAGTTTAAGATACTACAACTTCCTCATATCCTTAAACGTCGAAATCTCTTCTTTCAGTGCAAACAGCTGCATGCCCCAAATGATCCCCAGCACTATTGTAAATGCCACTAACGCCAGCGAGAAAGATACCTGCATAAAGCTCCCCTCCTCCCGGTTGGTAAGGGTAATAACACGGAGCAGGGCAATGAGCCCTATCCCGAAGAAAATAGCGGCTTTAACGCCTTTCTTACGCAGTTGTTTCTTAAAATACTCATCAAAAGCACGGGCGGCAGCTACACTGGCTTCCGGTTGCGGGGTTCCATCGGCAATAAGTAATTGTTCGAGATCTGCTACGCGGTAATGCTCGTGTGGTTCTGAGAAGTATTTTGTTAAGATATCTGCCTGCATAATTCCTGGATACTGAATGAAGATGCAAGGTACAAAAAAGGCGATGGATATAGATCCACCGCCTGCATATAAATCATGAACATTTACTAAGCCTCTTTCAGGAACGGGTAACGGTAATCGGTAGCCGGTACAAAGGTTTCCTTGATACTCCTGGCACTTAACCAGCGATAAAGGTTCAGCATGGAACCCGCTTTATCGTTGGTGCCGGAAGCGCGGGCGCCGCCAAACGGCTGCTGTCCTACTACCGCGCCGGTTGGTTTGTCGTTGATGTAGAAGTTACCGGCGCTGTTTACCAGTGTGCGGGTGGCCAGTTCCACCGCATAGCGGTCCTGTGCAATTACCGCGCCGGTTAAAGC